>NZ_JALIQP010000001.1:327312-654625 GCF_023566055.1 Halosolutus amylolyticus
CCGCGACGACTTCGTCGACCGAGAGGGCGGGCAGCGCGTCGTCCTGGCCCGTTTCGGTCGCCAGCCGGTTCGAGAGCGCCACCGACTGCGGCGGTTCGAGTTCCCACCGTTCGAGGAGCGACTCGTCGGCGAACAGTTCCCGCGTCGGTCGATCGAAGACCTTCTCGCCGTCAGCCATCACGACCGTCCGCGGCGCGTAGCGGGCGACGGTGTGCATGCTGTGGGTGACCATCACGACGGTCACCCCCGCCTCCCGGTTGAGGCGGGCGACGAGATCCATGAACCGATCGCGCTGGGTCGCGTCGAGGCCAGTCGTCGGCTCGTCGAAGACGATCGCGTCGGGGTCGGTCGCGAGGATCGACGCCAGCGCGACCCGCTGGCGCTGCCCTTTCGAGAGGGCGAACGGGTCCGCGTCCTCCAGCCCGTCGAGTTCGACCGTCTCGATGGCGTCTTCGATCGCCCGATCGAGTTCTTCGCCCTCCATGCCGAAGTTCTCGGGGCCGAACGCGACCTCTTCGCGGACGGTGTCGGCGAAGATCTGGTGGTCGGGGTTCTGGAAGACGTAGCCGACCGAGCGGCCGACCTCGCTCATCGAGCGGTCCGAAACCTCCTCCCCGCGCCAGCGCGCGCTCCCCGCGTCGGGTTCGAGCAGTCCGTTCAGGTGCTTCGCAAGGGTCGTCTTCCCGCTGCCGTTGTGACCGACGATCGCGACGACCTCTCGCTCGTTGACCGTGAGGTCGACGTTGTCGACCGCCCGCACCGTCTCCCGATCGGTCTCGTACTCGTGGACGATGCCCTCGAGTTCGAACAGCGGTTCGCCGGTGTCGCGTCCGGTGTCGGCCGGTGCGCCGGGGAGCGCCGCGTCGCGACGCGCGGGCGGCGTCCAGGTGAGGCCGCGATCGAGGACGGCGTCGGCGGCCTCCTCGGGGTACAGCGGCAGGTCCTCACGGACCCAGCCGAGTCGATCGAACACCTCGACGACCGGCGGCACGGCAACGCGTGCGTTCCGGAGCGCCTCGACGTCGGTGAACACGTCGCGGGCCGGCCCCTCGCGATACACGCGACCGGCGCGAAGCAGGACGGCCCGGTCGGCCAGTAGCGCCTCCTCGATCTCGTGGGTGACCAGCACGATCGTCTCCGGGCCAGGCCACCCCTCGGGGGCGCTCGCTCCGTCGGCGTCCGCGAGCGAGCGGATCACCGACAGCGTGTCGTGACTCCCCGCCGGATCGAGGTCGCTGGTCGGTTCGTCGAGCAACAGCAGGTCGGGGTGGTTCGCGACGACGCCGGCGAAGACGAGGCGCTGTTTCTGTCCGCCCGAGAGCGCGTCCGGCGGGCGTCTGCGCGCGAGATCGTCGAGTCCCGCGATCTCGAGCGCGTGATCGGCCCGGGGGTCGATATCGGCCGGTGGGATCGCGAGGTTTTCGGGACCGAAGGCGACCTCGCTCTGGACGCTCGTCCCGAACAGTTGTGCCTCGTAATCCTGGAGAACCATCCCGACGTCGGCGGCCATCTCCGGCACGCGAGCGGCGGTCGCGTCCCGACCGAGGACATTCACGTCGCCCGCGAACGACCCGGTGATGAAGTTCGGAATGATCGAGTTGAACGTCCGCAACAGCGTCGACTTGCCGCCGCCGCTGGCGCCCATCACCACGGTGAACGCTCCGGCGGGAACGTCGAGGTCGAGACCGCGAAGGACGGCGCCGCCGCGCTCGTCCGGGTCGTAGTCCTCGACGTCGGCGAACGAGTCCGCCGGCGGCAGATCGAGGCCGCGCTCGTAGGCGAAGACGACGTCCCGCAGAACCGCCGCGTCCTCGTCGGTCGAGTCAGTGTCCATGATATCGAATACAGGTGGATTATAGGTTAAAACAGCGTGGTTAGTCGATCAGTTCGGAGAGTCGCTCGCCGGAGATTGAGGTCAGTCCGAGGAAGATCAAGAACGCGATCGCGCCGAGGGCGATCTGGACGGTCGCGCCGCCCTCGCCGAACGTCGCCCCCTGATCGGCGGCGAACGGGACGTCCTGGACGCCCATCGAGATAGCGATTCCGACGACGACCCAGGCGATCGCGATCGTCAGCAGTCCGAGCGCGGCCGTCTGGGCCTGTCCCGTACCAGTGTCCGGCAGATCCTCGTCGTGGAGCAGATCGGTGTAGAGTAGCCCCATCCGCTTGATGCGCGGGTACGTCAGGTACAGCAGCGGCGGTCCGAGCACGACCGTCGCGAGCGTGTTGTTCAGGAAGATCAGCGTCCCGAGCACCGAGAAGGGGAAGAGTCCGAGCACCTCGAGTCCCCAGGCGATGATCGCCGCACACGCCGCCGAGGCCGCGACGGCGACGGCGACGAACTCGACGAGCTGGCGACCGGCGTTCTCGCGGAAGTCGGGTTCGACGCCGCTCGAGAGGGGACCGAGGTTCCCCCAGAGCTTGTAGCCGAGCATGCCGAAGAAGAAGTTTCCGATGAAGCCGAACAGGCTCCCCGGACCGAACGTACCGGCGAAGATGTCGTTGATCAGGTTCCCGATCGCCGACCCCCAGGCCGCCGCCGGACCGAACATGAGGCCAAAGATCACCGGAATGACGTTTCCGGGACGAACCGCCGTGATCCCCGGGACGAGCACTAACCCGGCGAAGGGAATCAGCAGTGCGGCGTACACTGCCGCCACGACCGCTACTAACATGATCATCCGCGTGTCCCGCCACATCGTGACAAGTTCTCGCATTGCCTTACAAAGCTCAGAACTACCACTTAAACGTACCTATTATGAAAGTTACAAATCTGTCGAATCGGGCGAGAGTAAACCGCTCGGCGCGGGTTCCCAGGGGCAGGAACAGGGGGTCCGTCACGAAACGCACTTGGAGACGAGGTCGACGAGTTCCGCGCGCAGATCGACGGTCACGGCACCGACGAACCAGTCCTCGCCGGTCGCCGTCCGGAGTCCGCTCTCGGCCGCGAAGAGTTCCCCCAGAAGCTGTTCTTCCCGATCGGGCCGATAGGAGACGACGCCGTCCAGTCGTCCCCGGGCGAGGAGCCCCCAGTGAACCGTCGGGCTCCAGCTCTCGAGGCGGCGCTTGCAGCGGTCCTCAATCGCGCGGTTGATCGCGTCGGAGACCGCACGCCGATCGGGCTGGCGTTTCACGTCGTGGCCGATGACCGAGACGACCGTGGCGGTCGCGGGATCGGCGTCGCGGTCGGCGCTGACCGGGTGGCCGTTGTACCTGACGCCCTCGCCGCGCCGTCCCACGTACAGGTCGTCGAGCATCGGTACGTAGGCGACGCCCAGAACCGGTTCGTCGTCGGCGAGGACCGTCACCGCCGAGGCGAACGACGGCAGTCCGGATTCGAAGTTGTTCGTTCCGTCGAGCGGGTCGACGACCCACTCGTACGCGCCGTTCCCCTCGTGAACGCCCGACTCCTCGGCGTCGATCCGGTGGTCGGGAAACGCCGATCGGACGACCGCGAGCATGCGCTCTTCCGCGCCCGTATCGGCGCTCGACTTCACGTCGTGTGCGGACCGATCGGCGGACGTCTGCCCGGTCCGGTAGATCTCCCGCAGGTACCGCCCGCCGACGGTACAGGCTTCGATCGCGGTTCCCTCGATCGCGGAGAGTGTCGACTCCATAGGTCGAGTCGTTGATCGGTACGTCGCCTTGAACGTTTCTTTCGACAGGTAGAAATCGTGTCATTCTTCGGGCGACCGATTCTCGAACGGATATGGACGAACAACAGCGACAGGTCGCCGACTTCGTCGAGGCGCACGGACTCGAGACCCCGCCCGCGTACAGGCTCCTCGATCTCGTCTCGGAGGTCGGCGAACTCGCGAAGGACGCGAACGAGTCGACCGACTACGGGAGCACGCCCGAGACGGTCTCGATCGAACCGGACGAGATCGGCGACGCGCTGTTCGCCCTGCTGGCGATCGCCGACGCGCTCGAGATCGACGCCGAGGAGGCGCTCGAGACGGCCATGGCGAAGTACGACGCCAGAATGGACGAGCGCGACACCCCGGGATCGGGGACCTAATGCCGGGAGCGGGGGCCTGAAGTGGGAGCGGGGGCCTGAAGTCGGGAGCGGAACCGCGCGGTCAGGGTGCCGGATCGCCGTCGACGTCGAGCACCGTCGCCGCCGCCTCGCGAACGGGCGCGAGGTCGTCGGGCGGGGCGTACACCCCGAGCCGCCAGATCTCGCGCGCGCAGGCGTCGAGACCGGCGACGAGCGACGATCGCTCCTCGAGTCGGCGCGGCTCCCCGTCGACGACGACCGTCGCCCGCGACTCGGGCGAAGACGGGTCGCCCGGGCTGTCGAGGATCACCGCCGACGGATCGACGCCCGCCTCGCCCGCGATCTCGCGCTCGAGGTCGCGCGTGCGATCGTACCCGATCTCGACGAACCGATCGGGGACGGCCCCCCGCCTGGCCCACAGCGCCCGCTTGTAGAGCGATCGATCGCGGAGGCGACGCGCCAGGTCGCTCGTCGGTTCGTAGTCGGCGAGCGTCGCCAGCAGTTCCTCGTCGGTCAGCCTCGCGAAGTTCTCGGGAGCGACCTCCCCGTCGGCGAGGAGGCGTTCGCTCGCCCGATCGAGCATCGAACCGGCGATCCGTGAGACGTGGTGGCGGTAGACGGTCGCGTTCATCAGCGTCCGGGCGATCAGCGCGCTCTCGGCGGTCGCGACGTTGCCGTCGGCCAGCGCGAGGTCGCCGTCGACGATCCGGAAGGCACGCACCAGCCGCGCGTGGTCGATCGTTCCGTAGGGGACGCCGGTGTGGTGGGCGTCCCGCACGAGGTAGTCCATCCGATCGACGTCGAGCGCGCCGGAGACGAGATCGCCGAGTGGGCCGCGACCGTCGACCGTCGCGGCGACGGCCGCGGGATCGAGCCCCTGTTCCTCCAGGACCGCCCCGAGTTCCGTTGCCGCGAGCAGCCACTCGATCTCGTCGTGGTGGCGACCCAGGTGGCGCTCGATCGCGGCCTCGGTCTGGTGACCGAACGGGCCGTGCCCGACGTCGTGGACCAGCGCCGCGGCGCGGAGGCGATCGGCGAGCGCCGAGTCGAGGTCGAGCTGGTCGACCGCGTTCGAGGCGAGGTGGTAGACGCCGAGACTGTGTTCGAACCGGGTGTGGTTCGCGGAGGGGTAGACGAGCTGGACGGTACTCAGTTGCCGGACGTAGCGGAGCCGCTGCATCGGCGCGGTGTCCAGCAGCGCCTCCGCGACGGGGCCGAGTTCGATGTAGTCGTGGACGCTGTCCTTGATCGTCGTCATGGACGATACACTCGTGAGTGGGGCCTTAGCCGCGGTGGTCTCCGGCGAACGCGAGCGTGGGCCGACGACGCGCGGTCTCGCCGGTGGCTACAGCACCGATCGATCGATCTGGTCGTAGGTGGCCTCGAGCGTGCCCGAGTTGTCGATCACGACGTGGTCGCGTTCGATCGGGTCGAAGGTCCGTTTGAGTTGCAGGTACTGGTCGAACGCGGCGTCGCTGACGGAGTCGGTCCGGTTCTCGATGCGATCCCTGACGACGTCGACGTCGCAGGTCACGCGCACGAACTGCACTGCGGCGTCCGCTTCGCGGGCGGTCGCGGCCGCCCGATCGCGAAACCGTTTCGCGCGGAACGTCGCGTCGAGGACGACGTCCGAGCCCGATTCGAGGGCGTCCCGTGCGCACGCGAGAAGTTCCTCGTAGGTCGTGTCGGTCTCCTCGTCGGTGTAGTCCGGGTCCGGGAACAGCCGTTTTCGAACCTCGTCGCTGCGGTATCGGTCCGCCGGCAGTCGCTCTGCAGTGTAGGCGGACGCGGCGGATTTTCCCACCCCCGGGAGGCCACAGTAGACGATCAGCGTTGGACGGTGCACGGTCTCTCATGGCGGGGACCGGTACTAAATCGAACCGGTTCCGGAGTCCGTCGGAACCGGCCTCCCGAACTCTCTGAACGCCGTCGTCGCCGGCGTGCCGTCCTCACCGGAGCCCCAGCGTCCGTGCCCGCTCCCGGAATAGGTCCGAATCGGCCACGTTCGACTCGAGCGCGTCCGGATCGTACTCGAGCGGCGGCGACTCGTGGTCGCTCTCGGGCAGGTGAACCGACAGTTCGTGCCGGCCGACGGCCGAATCCGCCGCGTCGACCACCGTCAGGTCCGCGGCCGTCACCTCGACGTCGAGTGCGTCCCGGACCGCCCGGGCGAGTCGCTTCTCGGCGTGGGTGTAGCCGGGGAGACTCCGCTTTACCGGCGCAGGCACGTCCGAGAGGTACGCTTCCGGGGCATCGTGGAGCAAGCCCCAGCGCTGGGCGGCCCGACTGCCCCCGCGCGCCTCGACCTCGCGGCTCACGTGCACCGAGTGGCGTGCGACGCTGTAGAAGCGCGTTCCCTGGCCGGTGAAGCGGCTGAGGTTCGACAGCGCGTGGGCGACGTCGTCCAGGTCGATCGCCGCCGGATCGGGATCGAGCGGCGTAATCGTCTCGCCCGATATCGTATCGATCGCGCCGTGGCCGCCGTTCGCGGCCGCGAGGAGGTCCTGTAACTCCCCCGCGACGGATTCGAACCGGGCCCGGAACTCGTCGTCGCTCCCGTCGGCCGCGTGGAGGTCCTGTCGCAACGCTCCCAGTTCCGTCTGGAGGTCGCCGATCCGGCGGGAGAGGGGCCCGACGTCGTCGTCCGGTTCGACCATACTGGTCGTCAGCGGAGACACTCAATAAATGTGTTCCGTCGTCCGGAACCTCGACGTCACCTGGTCGGTCGCAGCCGGTCACACCACCGTCCGCGGGTTTAAGTACCAAACCGCGGCCAGACGTCCCATGATCGACGACGCGATTCGCGTGCTCGCCGGTGACTGCACCGTGATCACGGACGGAACCGATCGCGAGGAGTATCGCGGCCGGGTGACCACGATCGTCAAACCCGACAACACCGTGCTGGTCCACGACGTCGACGGCTACCAGCCCGTCGCGTGGCTCACCCGCGCCGACGCGATATCCAGCGATCGCGCCGACGGCTTCACCCTCGTGGCGACGAAGGACACCCAGACCCTCCGGATCGCCGCCCACGAACAGGACGGGTTCGCCCACTACCCGAGTTCGGCCGCCGGCACCCCTGTCGGCACCTGTCCGGCGTGTGACGGCGCGCTCGTGCGATCGTCCGGCGTCCACTGCGTCGGCTGTGGCGACCGGTACGGCGTTCCGTCGGACGCGACGATCCGGGACGAGCGCTGTGACTGCGACTGCGGGCTCCCGAAGATGCGCGTCGAGCGCGGCCTCGCCTTCACCGTCTGTCTCGATCGCGACTGCGAGTCGCTCGACGACGCCGTCCGCGAGGCGTTCGATCGGGAGTGGGCCTGTCCCGAATCGGGCTGTGACGGCGACCTCCGGGTCCTCCGCCGCGGCGGCCTGATCGCCGGCTGCGAGCACTATCCCGACTGCGACACCGGCTTCGCGATTCCAGCCGGTATCGTCGACGGCGAGTGCGCCTGCGGCCTCCCGACGTTCGAAACGCCGAACGGGACACGCTGTCTCGACGCCACCTGCGAACGGGTGATCGAGGGATCGATCGGGGCCGCGGGTGACGACTGAGCCTCAACTGGACACCCGCCGGACCGGTACCGATCGTCCACCGGACTGAGCCGCTCGTCCAACCCACCGCGGGCGGGAATGAAAGGGGCTGGCACGATCGACGAACCCCGACGATGTAAGGACCGCAGGAGCGAAGCGACGAGGACCGCAGCGAGTCGCGGGAGTCGATTCGTGCCAGGGGCTTTCAGGATGGGCCACCTCGGTTCGATCACGCTCGAATCGGGCTCACGTGGGACTCGATCCGCAGTCACTTAGTGCCCGACGGCAAAGCCACTGGTATGTCACTCGAGGGGCGGTTCGACGAGGACGACGGCGTCGTCCGCGTGGGCGACAATGCACGCCAGCGGTTCTACGATTCCCGGGGCTACGGCTACCCGCTGGAGGGCAACGAGATCGCCCTCGCACCCGTCGAGGCGGCCCACCTGCTCTTTCGCGGCGACCTCGCGGCGATCGTCGACGGCGACGATCGGCTGGACTTCCAGTCGTTCGTCGCCCGCGAACCCGGGACGGACTTCGGGGTCCGGTTTCTGGTCTACGCGGATCTCCGATCGCGGGGCTTTTACCTCTCGCCGGCGGCGGAACCGTGGGTCGCGAATCCCCCGGACGCCGACTTCGCCGTCTTCCCGCGCGGGAAGGGGCCGACCGACGGCGAGATCGAGTACCCGCTTCGGGTGCTCGGCGAACGAACCGACGTGCCCGCGAGCGCGCTCTCGGCGGGCGTCCTCGCCGTCGTCGACGAAGAGAGCGAGATTACCTACTTCGAGGTGGGCCGGCGCGACCCCTCGGGGGACTCCGCGACCGCGCTCCCCGAGCGCTGTGAGGCCGCCCTGCTCGCGGATCGGGTCGTCGTCTGGGAGCCGCCGCTGGCCCTGTACGAGGAGACGTTCTACGGCCAGCCGCTCGAGGGCCGAGAGTACGATCGGCCGACGCTCCAGTGTTCCCTGCTCGAGGCGACCTACCTCGCCGAGCAGGGTGCGATCGACCTCGACCCGGCGACGGTGCGCGAGCGGGGGCGCGACGTCGAGGGCGAGCGATTCGATCGCCGCCTGCGCGTCTACACCGAACTGCGCGAGCGCGGGGTCGTCCCCAAGACGGGGTACAAGTTCGGCGCGGACTTCCGGACCTACGCGACCGTCGACTCGGTCGACGACCTCGGACACTCGGAACTGCTCGTTCGCGTCCATCCCGCCGACGCCGTCTTCGAGCCGCGCGATCTGGCGCTCGACGTCCGCCTCGCCCACGGCGTCCGGAAGACGATGGTCTTCGCGCTCGTGGGCGACGACGGGATCGAGTGGTGGTCGATCGAACGCGTGACGCCCTGAGTGTGACGGCCGATCGGTCGTCGCGAGGGCGTGCACTGATTCCTCGCGCCCCGCGACGAATCGGAACCGCGGGCGAAGGCGAAGGCTTTTGCGCTCCGGCGCGCCAAAACGCACCTGATGACCGGAGACGACCCACTCGAGGAGTCCGAGTCAGGGGAACCGATGACCGACGGCGGGGCCGCAGGCGCAGACGACGTCGCGCTGGATCCCTGGGGTTCCTCGAGCGTCTCCGACTACCGCAAACTGTTCGAGGAGTTCGGCATCGAGGAGTTCGACGAGGTTCTCGAGGCGGTGCCGAACCCTCACTACCTGATGCGACGGGGCGTGATCTTCGGCCACCGCGACTACCGGCCGATCGCCGAGGCGCTGCGGAACGACGAACCAGCCGCCGTTCTCTCCGGGTTCATGCCCACTGGCGACCCCCACATCGGCCACAAACTCGTCTTCGACGAGATCATCTGGCACCAGCAACAGGGGGCCGACGCCTACGCGCTGATCGCCGACCTGGAGGCAAACTCCGCCCGCGGGATGACGTGGGAGGAGATCGACGAGCACGCGCGGAACTACCTGCTCTCCCTGCTCGCGCTCGGGTTCGACCCCGACGAGGGCGAACTCTACCGCCAGTCGACCAATCGGGAGGTACAGGACCTCGCGTTCGAACTCGGCGCGGAGGCCAACTTCTCGGAACTCGAGTCGATCTACGGCTTCGACGGCGAGACCGACGTCTCGCACATGCAGTCGGTCGTCACGCAGATGGCCGACATCCTCTACCCGCAACTCGACGAGCCCAAACCCACCGTGATCCCCGTCGGCCCGGACCAGGACCCCCACGTCCGACTGGCTCGCGACCTCGCCGAGCGGATGCGCTTTTTCAAGGTGAGCGAGGCCTACGCGAGCTTCGAACTCGAACCCGAGGAGCGCGCGCTGGTCGCCAACGTCTACGATCGGCTCGATCCCGCCGAGTTCGACGACGACACCCTGCGGTGTGTCCACGTCGCCGAGGCGATCGAAGAGACGCCGCTCGAGGACCTAGACGTCGGCGCGGACGTCCTGGGCGCGGTCCTGACGAAACTCGAGGAGGCCGGCATGGAGCCCGTTCGTCCCAGAACGCGCTTCTTCGATCGGCGGGCGACCGACGAGGCGTTCGACGCGCTGATCGACGCGATCGAGGGCGAGAAGCGCGTCTACGAGAGCCACGTCGACGCCTTCGACCTGGACGTCGCCGCGGCGGAGGAACTCGCCCGCGAGGTCGAGGTCGAGAACGGCGGCTACGGCTTCCAGCCCCCGTCGTCGATCTACCACCGGTTCATGACCGGGCTGACCGGCGGGAAGATGTCCTCGTCGATCCCGGCGAGTCACATCTCGTTGCTCGACGATCCCGAGGACGGCTACGACAAGGTGAAAGCCGCGACGACCGGCGGCCGCGAAACCGCCGAAGAGCAACGCGAGAAAGGGGGCCGCGCGGACGAGTGTCCCGTCTACGAACTGTACGCCTACCTGCTGTCCGGCGACGACGACGAGTTCGCGAAACGCGTCTACGACGAGTGCGTCGGCGGCGAGCGCCTCTGTGGCGACTGCAAGGAACAGGCCGCCCAGCTCATGCGGGAGTTCCTCGAGGAGCACCAGGAGAAGCGCGAGGAGGTCGCGGACCTGCTCGAGGACGCCGACATCGAACTCGAGTCCCCGCGCCGGCGGTAACCGGTTCCGGGAGTCGCAGTCCGAGGGTTATTCGGCCGTATTCGATGCATATTTTTGACACCACCGGGGGAAATTATATCCCGTATCTGTCCGAAGACTTGGCCGATGAGTCCGGGCCGATCGGGTGAGCCGTCTCGCGAGCTACTCCGCTGTGCCGACGTTCTCGGCGCGTTCGGCGTGACGGCAGCGGAGGTTCGGGCGTTCGCCGCCCGGGCCGGATCGACGCCCGGACGTGACGATTCGAGCGCCGAGCGTGCGGACTCGCTCGAGACGGTTCTCGCGGCGCTCCTCGCCGACGCCGACGATCGGACGGCGCTGGTGCGTCGACTGATCTGCCGGAGCGACCGTGGCTTCTCCTGTCCGGCGCGGTACGACCACGACGCCCTCGAGGAAGCGCTCGCGGGGGTGTTCGAGAGCGTCGACTGGCTGTTCGAACTGCTGGAGACGCGGGACGGACTCCTCCTCACCGCGGCGGATCCGGTGCGGCGGCGACGCGAGCGAACCATGAGCTATCCGGCGACGCCGCTCGGAACGAACAACCTGCCGGCAGTCCTGTACGCGATCAACGAGGCCATCCTCCGCGGAACGGACGCCCGCATCCTCCTGTTGTCCACGGAGGCCGATCGCTGGCGGGCGGCGTTGATCCGCGAAGACGACCTCGATCGGCTCCAGCGCCGGTACGGCCGCCACATCGGGGTGTTCGATCGGCCGCTGCGCCCGGCAGACGACCTCGCGGCGTACGTTCCCGACGCCAGCGCCGACGCGGACGAGGTGAGCACCGACGGCCCGTGGCCGGCGTGGGCCCACGACGGGGCCGGAGCGGGAGCGGGTCCCGGCCAGTCCGCGTCCGAGTCCGGCGACGGGAACGGTGCGACCGGCGTTCCGGCCGCCGAAGACGCGGGAGCGCGTGACGACGGAGCGCGGACCGGGAGCGACGGCGGTGAGGCGACGGTCGACGCGAACGCGGTAGAACGACTCATCGAGGAGGCCGAACCGGACGGCCCGGACCGCATCGACGCCGGACGGGCGACGGCGGAACGGGGCCGATCGGGCGACGCGAGCGAGAGCCACCCGGACGACGCGGACGACGGCCGATCGGCCGCACAGGAAACCACGGTGGACGCCACGAGATCGATCGACGGGTTCGAACTCAGCGGTTCGTCGGCCGTGTCACGGGTTCCCGGTGCGGCGGGCGATCGGGACGAGGCATCCGAGGACGGAACCGACGGCCGTGAATCCGCCAGGGAAACCGACGTCTCGACTGCCGACTCCCGGACCACGACCACCGACGGGTGGTCGCTGTCCGGGACGACGACGACCGCGCGCGTCTCGAACGACGCGTTCGGGACGGACGACGTGCCACAGTCCGAGGACGATCGCTACCGGGCGCTCGGGGCGGCGCTGACCACGGGTCGAGACGTCTCGGTCAAGGGGTTGCTCGAGGACGACGAGTTCCTGCCGTCGTTGCCCGCCGCCGAACCCGAGGAGACGCGGCTCACGTTCGAGGACTCGTTCGACCCGGACGCGGTCGAAGAGGCGAAAGCCGTCGCCGAGGAGTCCGGGTTCGTCTGGGTCGAATCCGGGTCGATGGAAACGACGCGGATTTCGAACGGGTAACCGGGATCCGACGCCGACGCCGACGGCCCTGTCACGAACCCGCAAGGTTTTTGCCCCGATCGCGTCATCGATCGCGTATGGCATCCGAATCCCGCGTTCGTGTCGGTGTCGTTCACCAGCTACCGCACAGGCGTTCGGGATTCGGCTTCTTTTTCGCCCGGTAATCCGGGCCGGTGGACCCGGCGACGGCCACACCGGCCGTCACCGGCGAAACCGACCGCGACAGGATCGCTGGCGCGGGGACGCGTTGTTCGATCGATCGGCGATCGATCGTCCGTCGCGCGCACGACGGGACCGTCCCCAGGCGCGTGCCAGCGGCGACCGGAGTCGGAACCGCTAACTGACCCACCCACGGCAATTCAGGTAAGCGAATGCAACTTCCCGAATCACAGGTCGCGGTCGTCGAGGCCGCGAGCGCAGACGAGGCAACGTCCGTCGACGCCCTCGCTGCGGCGACCGAACTCCCACCGGAGACCGTCACCGGGGCGGTCTTCGAACTGGAAGAGGAGGGACTGGTCGCCGTCGACGAGCGGGTCGACGAAACGATCGCACTGACCGACGAAGGCCGCGAGTACGCCGACACCGACCTTCCGGAGATCCGGCTGTACGAGGCCGCACTCGAGGCCGGGGCCGACGCCGATCCCGTCTCGATGGGACGGGTCATCGGCGCGTCCGGACTCGAAGGCCCACAGGTCGACATCGCGCTCTCGAACTACGCGCGGAAGGGGTACGGCGCGATCGAGGGCGGCGAGATCACTGCCGATCCCGACGCCGATCCGTCGGCTGACGCGGAGGCGAACGCGCTCGACGCGCTCGCCGGGAGCGAGGAGACGCCGATCGACGGGGTCGAGATCGACGACGACACGTTAGACCAGCTAGAGCGGCGCGGCCTGCTCGATCGATCCGAGACGACGGTCCGCGAGGTGACCCTGACCGAACGGGCCATCACCGAACTGATGGCCGGCATCGAGACCGCGGAGACGGTCGGCCAGGTTACCCCGGAACTGCTGACCAGCGGCGAGTGGCAGGACGTGGAGTTCGCCGAGTACAACGTCGAGGCCGACGCCGAGCGGTTCGAGGGCGGCAAGGTCCACATCCTGCGCCAGACGGCAGAACGCGTCAAGGACGTCCTCGTCGGCATGGGCTTCCAGGAGATGGAGGGGCCACACGTCGACGCCGACTTCTGGATCAACGATTGCCTGTTCATGCCCCAGGACCACCCTGCGCGAACCCACTGGGACCGGTTCGCTCTCGAACAGCCGACCCACATCGACGAGTTGCCCGCGGATCTGGTCGAGCGCGTCGAGCGCGCACACCGGGAGGGCGTCGGCGACGACGGCGAGGGGTATCACTCGCCGTGGGACGAGGACTTCGCGCGTGCGCTCGCGCTACGCGGGCACACGACCTCGCTGTCGACCCGCTATCTCTCGGGCGAGCAGATCGGCGAGATCGAGCCCCCGGCGCGGTTCTTCAGCGTCGAGAAGGTCTACCGGAACGACACGCTCGATCCGACCCACCTGCTCGAGTTCTTCCAGATCGAGGGGTGGGTGATGGCCGAGGATCTCTCGGTGCGGGACCTGATGGGGACCTTCGAGGAGTTCTACGCCCAGTTCGGGATCACGGACATCGAGTTCAAGCCCCACTACAACCCCTACACGGAGCCGAGTTTCGAGCTGTTCGGCACCCACCCGACGACGGGCGAGCTCGTCGAGATCGGGAACTCGGGCATCTTCCGCGAGGAGATGCTCGAACCGCTGGGCGTCGAGTGTGACGTGATGGCGTGGGGGCTCGCCCTGGAGCGCCTGCTCATGCTGATGTACGGCTTCGAGGACATCCGCGACATCCACGGCACGCTCTGTGACCTGGAACTGCTGCGGGATACGGAGGTGACCTACTGATGCCAACCGTCGACATCGACCCCGACGAACTGCGCACGTTGACCGGCCGGGAGGAGAAGAGCGACGACGAACTGAAGACGGACCTGTTCGGCCTCGGACTCGAGTTCGAGGGGCGCACCGAGGACGGGGCGTTCGAACTCGAGTTCGCGCCCGATCGGCTCGATCGGCTCTCCGTCGAGGGCGTGGCCCGGTCGATGCGGTACCACTACGGCGATTCTCGCGGCGTCCACGTCCCGTCGACGAATTCGGCGGAGTGGACGATCGAGGTCGACGACTCGGTCCCCGACGAGCGACCGTACGTCACGGGGGCGGTGATCCGGGACGTCGACCTGGACGAGGACGGCCTCGACTCGCTCATCCAGTTGCAGGAGAAACTCCACGCGACCATGGGTCGCAAGCGCGCGAAGGGTGCGATCGGGATCCACGACCTGACGATGCTGAAAGGGGCCGCGGCGTCCGACGGAAACCCGACCATCCGGTACGTCGGCGTCGACCCCGAGGAGGACACGTTCGTCCCGCTCGACGCGGATCGGGAGATGACCCCCGCACAGGTGCTCGACGAGCACCAGACGGGCCAGACCTACGCCGATCTCGTGAGCGGGTACGATCGCTACCCCGCGATCTACGACGATCTGGGGCTGTTCTCGTTCCCGCCCGTCATCAACGGCCGCCGGACCGAGGTCTCGACCGACTCCCGGGACCTGTTCGTCGAGATGACCGGCACCGACCAGTGGACGATCGACAAGATGCTGACCATCGTCTGCTACGCGCTCGCGGCCCGCGGGGCGACGATCGAGGACGTCGTAGTCGAATACCCCGACCGGGACCTCGTCCGGCCGGACCTCTCGACCAAGACCAAGACCGTCGCCCACGATCGCGTCGAGACCATCCTCGGGATCGACCTCGATCCCGACGAGGTGGTCGATCTGGCGGAGCGATCGGGTCTCGAAGCCGAAACGGACGAGAACGACGACGGCGACCTCGTCTACGAGGTGACGCTCCCGCCGTACCGCGTCGACGTACTCCACCCGCTGGACGTCATCGACGACCTCGGTCGGGCCTACGGCTTCAACGACCTCGAACCGAAGTACCCCGACGTCGGCACCGTCGGCGGCCGCCACGAGCGATCGCGACTCGAGGACGCCGCCCGCACGCAACTCGTCGGCCTCGGCTTCGAGGACCTGCTGAACTTCCACATGATCAGCGCGGACGAGAACTACGATCGGCTCGAGATTTCGCCCGGCGAGGACGTCTACGGCGCCGGCGAGGCCGCGACGATCAAAGAGCCCTACAGCGAGGACTACACCATGCTCCGGACGTGGGTGCTCCCCTCCCTGTTGATGGTACTGGAGAACAACACCCACCGGGCCTACCCGCAGGACCTCGCGGAGATCGGCTTCACCGCTGAAGTCGACGAGAGCGAAAATACGGGGGTCGCCGAGGGGCGACACGTGGGCGCGGTCCTCGCGAGCCACGACGCCGGGTACGAGGACGCCAAGGCGCGCCTACAGGCGCTCGCCCGGAACTTCGACGTCGATCTCGAGACGCCGCCGATCGAGCACCCGACCTTCATTTCGGGTCGAACGGCGAGCGTCGTCGTCGACGGCGAGGAGGTGGGGCTCATCGGCGAGGTCCACCCGAAGGTGCTCGTCGAACACGACCTCGAGGTGCCGGTCGCGGCGTTCGAGTTCGATCTCGACGCGCTCCGGTAGCTCAGAAGCTGTTTCGGATCGTCGCCTCGCTTTCGTCGATCGTCAGCAATTCGAGCGGGCCCGAACCGTTCCCTTCGGCGGATGTATCCTCTATGGTGACCGTCTCCGCACCGAGACTGAACCCGTACGACGAATTGTCGTCCGCGGTGACGTTCGTGATCGTGTGTTCGTCGTCGCCACCCGTATCCTGAGCGACGACACCGGACCCGTCCGTCGATCCGGTGATCGTCGAATCGCTGACCGACACCGTCTGCCCGCGGACGTCGCCGCCTTCGACGAGGAGCTGGTGGCCTCCGTTCTGGAGGAGGTCGACGTTCTCGACCTCGACCGTCTCCCCGCCGACGACGTGAACCCCACGGCCGTACTCGCTGTTGAACCAGCCCGTATTCCGCACAGTCTGTTCGACCACACTATCGCTGATCGTTACGGACCCGTCGCTGGAACTCTCGATCGAGAGTCCGCTCGTCGTGGCCCCGTTTTCCCGCAGGTCGACGCCCGAGACCTCCACGGTCTCGGCGACGATCTCGATACCGTGGTTCGAGTTGTCGACGGCCTCGACGTTTGCGACGGTCACCGTATCGTCCCCTCTCGTCCCGGTGATCTCGAGTCCGCTCCCGCTCGAGTTCTCGACGATGGAGGAGTCGCGGACCGACACCGTCTGCCCGCGGGCGTCGCCACCCTCGACGAGGAGCTGGTGACCGCCGTTCTGGAGGAGGTCGACGTTCTCGACCTCGACCGTCTCCCCGCCGACGACGTGAACGCCGCGGCCGTAATCGCTGCTGGACCAGCCAGTGTTGCGTTCCGTCTGTTCGATCGTGCTATCGCTGATCGTCACGGACCCGTCGCCGGAACTCTCGATCGAGAGCCCGCTCGTCGTGGCGCCGTTTTTCCGCAGGTCGACGCCCGAGACCGTCACGGTCTCGGCGGCGATCTCGATGCCGTGATCCGAGTTGTCGGTGGCCTCGAGGTTCGCGACAGTCACCGCATCGTCACCCCTGGTGCCGGCGATCGAGAGGCCACTCCCGCCCGTGTTCTCGATGACGGTCGAATCGGTTACCTCCACCGTCTGTCCGCGGACGTCGCCGCCTTCCACGAGGACCCCGGTGGCGCCGTTTTGCAGCGCCTCCACGCGCTCGAGCACGATCGATTTTCCGCTGGTAACCGAGAGGCCGCCCTCATCGGAGCGGACGAACGTCCCGTCCGTGACCGTCACGTTGCCGTCGCTGGACGATTCGATCCTGGCCGGACCCCCGTTATCTTCGAGCGCGACTCCTTCGAGCGAGACGATATCGCCGGAAAGATCGAGCGGGAATCCCGAGTTGTTGGACAGCACGACGTCGGTGACGGTTATCTCGGCGACGTCGGTTTCGGTAACGATTCCGCCGGTCGCGTAATCGACGATTTCGAATCCCTCGATCCGCACGCCGGACGCCGCTACCGTGAACCCCGCCTCGCCACCGGCAGCGATCCCGTCGAGGAACGCCCCGTCCGGAGCGACCAGCGTCAGTTCCTTGTCGACGGTGACGGCCTCTCCGTACGTCGCCGGTCGGACCTCGACGGTTCCCCCCGGTTCGCTCTCGTCGATCGCGTCCTGGATCGAGTCCTCGGGTTCGACGACGAGCGTCTCCTCTCCGTTCTCCCGCTCACCTTCTTCCGTTTCAGCGTCCGTGTCGGACGCTTCGGCTTGCGGTTCGTTTCCTTCGGATTGCTCGTCCGAGTCCGAACAACCCGCGAGACAGAGCGTCGTCATCGATCCGACTCCGGCGAGTACCCCTCTTCGTCTCATACAAAGCGTGTTGTTGTCCCAAATATTATAAGTCAGTTCTGGCCGAATATGGACCGAAGACCCCATTACATATACCTCTGCAAACACATCAATCATAGATTGTTTGTCGCACGAAATCGGCCGACAGAGCGAATCGCGACGCCGAAGGGGCGAGGGTGATCGCGTTCGGCGGGAAGTCGCGCCTCGCGGGGCAGAAAATCGATCGAACCTGTCGTCCGATCACCGTCGAGCATCCGGACCGTCCGCGCCCGGCCGATCGCCGCCGCTACGACTTCGTGACCTCTGATCTACCTGGACCGGGAATCGCTCGAATGTGGCAGTTAAAACTCGTGTTCGACCTCTTCCTCGTCGGCCTTCTGGATGATGATCTTGCCGTCTCGGACCCGGACGAAGACCTCGTCGCCGATATCCATGCCCGCGACTGCGAGTTCGTCCTCGTGGAGGTTCAGGTGCACGTTGTGGTAGTTGCCGTCTTCGTCTTTCGCACCGCTTGGACTCAGCTTCTTTTTCCGTACCATCGCGGGATTCTATGACGAACTTCGCCGTAGGATGTACTTAAGTGTTTTCGACGGCGCGACGTTCGCAATCGGTTCACTCGGCCCGATCGATCGGACCGAGTCGAGACGGGGAGCCAGCGAGCAGAACGAGCGGGCGGAAAAGTGAGCGAGACCCCACACTGTGGAGTTACTGCAGAGAAATGGCGGGTCGAATACACTTAAAGATACCGGCGCAGTCGGTCGGTTTTGGGGGATATCTTTATGTCGGACCGTGTGCTGAATTGGCATGGAGGCGAAACCATGGTACGTGAAGACGGTAAACGGAACTTTGCACTGCGCGAGTCGGACGGCGAAGAGTCGAGCGTCTTTTCCGGAAACACGCCGCGGCAGGCCGCCCTCAAGGCGGCCCGGCGACTCGACCCCGGATCCAGCGAATCGGACGCCGATCGGGTCGAACTCCGGCTTCGAGAGAAGGGGACCGACAAGGTACACATCTACGACGGCTGGGCGTGGGAGGAGACCGCTCCCGACGACAAGCCCGACTGGATGCCGAGCGAGATCACGGAGGCAAACGTCTCGAAGAAGGGGATTGAACACCTGGACGAGTAACGGGCAGTGACGGCGTTTTCTCCCGATCGGCGGCCTCCGGGGACGACTGGCGAGTAACGTGCCACCGCACAGCGACGGTCGCGTCGAGCGACGGCTCCCCGCGGAAATCGAACCGCGATCGGCGAATCCGCAAGCGGTGACCGCTACCGGGACCTCGAGGACGAACAGGTCAGTGACTCGACGGGCTTTTGCCCCCATCCCTGCTACCCGTACGCGATGACTGTAGTCACGCTCGGTCCCGAAGGGACCTACTCACACCGGGCGGCGAGCGCGCTCGCCGACCGGGACGCGATCGAGTTCCGCCAGTCGGTGACCGCGATCGTCGACGCCGTCGCGAGCGAGGACCACGATCGGGGCGTGATCCCGATCGAGAACAGCATCGAGGGAAGCGTCACGGAGAGCCTGGACGCCCTCGCCGAGTACGACGTCGCCGTCGTCAGGGAGATCGTCACCCCGATTCGCCACGCCCTGCTCGCCCAGGGCCCCGGGTTCGACACGATCGCCAGTCACTCCCAGGCGCTGGCCCAGTGTCGCTCCTACCTCGAACGGGAGTATCCGGACGTCACGCTAGAGGCGGTCGCCAGCACGGCCCAGGGCGTCGAGTATGCCCGCGAGGACCCCTCCATGGCCGGGATCGGCCATCCAGCGAACGCCGATAACGGGACCACCCTCGAGGTGCTGGCCGAGGACATCCAGGACCAGGACTCGAACGCGACCCGCTTCTTCGCGGTCGCCCCCGCCGAGGAGCGATCGAAAGGCGGCGGCAAGACCTCGCTGGTCGTCTACCCGAACGCGAACTACCCCGGCCTCCTGCTGGAACTCCTCGAACCGTTCGCCGACCGGGACATCAACCTGACCCGCGTCGAGTCGCGACCCAGCGGCCAGCGTCTGGGCGACTACGTCTTCCACATCGATATCGAGGCGGGACTGTACGAGGCCCGGACGAACGAGGCGATCGCGGACATCGAGACGATCGCCGAGAACGGCTGGGTCCGGAAACTCGGCTCGTACGATACCGAACACGTCGTCGAGTGATACGGTTTACTGTACGTCATTTCCGGCGCAACCGCGATCCGGGCGGCGGTTGCGCCAGTACATCGGTACAGCAATCCGTATGAGACGCGGCTACGCGGAGGGGTGCGCGGACAGCGGGCCACACAACAGTTTTCAGCGTCCACGCGGGAGGGACGCGTATGGTACTCGAGGACGGCGCGGCGGCCCCGACCGTGACGGCACCGAACCAGGACGGCGAGACGATCGAACTGGCGTTCGAAGCGCCGACGGTGCTGTACTTCTACCCGAAAGACGACACGCCGGGCTGTACGATCGAGGCGACCCAGTTCCAGCGCGAGCGCGAGACCTACCGCGAGGCCGGCGTGGACGTCTACGGCGTCTCGACGGACGACGTCGACTCCCACCGATCGTTCTGCGAGTCCGAAGGACTGGAGTTCGACCTGCTGGCCGATCCCGACGGCGAGGTCGCCGACGCGTTCGACGTCGAACGGCGGGACAGCGGCGTGACCGCGCGAACGACGTTCGTCCTCGCCGACGGCGAGGTACAGGCCGTCTACGAGGGCGTCGATCCCGACGGTCACGCGCGCAACGTCCTCCTGGACGCGCTCGACGACGGACTCGTCACCCTGCCGGAGTGATAGGTATGAACCGATCGGGTCCCCCGTCGAGGCGGTCGCAGCCGGATCGCGATCAGACGATCGGGCCGTCCCGTCGTTCTGTTGTCCTATTGCGGGCAGAATTTATCCCACTCGAGAGCGTACCGGGAGGTATGCGAGGAAATCCGTTCGACGAAATCGAGGAGATGCTCGACCGCGTCAGTCGACAGGTAGAGGAGGGGATGACGAGCGGCGGCCTCCAGGTCCCGGGCTCGGTGCCGGTCGACGTCGCCGATACCGACGAGGAGTACGTCGTGACGGCCGATCTCCCCGGGTACGACACCGACGACATCGACCTGACGCTGTCGGAGGGAACGTTGCGACTCGAGGCGAACCGGGCCGAAGAGGCGGAGTACGCCGAGGGGCGATACCTCCGGCGCGAGCGGACGCGCACGTCGGCGAGTCGACGGATCCGTCTCCCCGAACCGGTCGAGGAAGACTCGGTGTCGGCCGGCTACGAGGACGGCGTTCTCACCGTGCGACTGCCGAAAGTCGGCGGCGGCGAGGGCTCGAAAGCGATCGACATCGAGTGAGGCGGACAGCAATCCGTACGAGCGGCCCGTTTCGATCGGGCGGGATCGCTAGCGATCCGAAAGCAGACGTTCGATCGCGTGAGCCGCCTCCTCGAACGCGGTGACGTCCATGCTGTCGGCGGTGAGGAGGACGCCGACGTTCCCGACGAGTTTCCTGACCACGAAGCCGTCCTCGTGGAAGCGAACGGTGAACTCGTACTGGCCGATGCCCCTGTCGCCGTCCGCGATCGAGAGCGACGAGCGAACGGGTGCTTCGGCGAAACCGACGAGTTCGAAGTCGACGAGCTGTGATTTGACGCCGCGGCTGTCGGTCGGCGAGTCGTAGAGATCCTGGCGGACGTACAGGACGTCGAATTCCGAGGGCGTGAAGTAGACGACAGATCGGAGCGTATCGCCGAGACTCGTCCGGGATGCAGTGACGAGGCTGTCGGCGAGGTCGTCGGTGACGTCGGTGGTGTAGGAGGAAGTCATGCATACGTCAGGAGGTGCCCGACAGTATCAACGGTATCGGTGGGTCCAACGGGGCGGTTTGGTCGTCGAAACCGCCGACCGGCGGTGGCGAGGGCGTGGCGAGAACGGCGGCATCGATCGCCGGCAGGGAAGTGGACGAGCGTCGGAGAAGCGGCCGTTCCGGAGTTCGGGAGCGATCGAGGCGGCGGGAAAGGTTCGAGATAGTAAGCTATAGGGCGGTCTCGACTCCAACAATAGGTATTCAAATGAGTGACGCGGGATACGACCACGCAGCGGTCGAACGGCGATGGCAGGAGGCGTGGGACGAGGCGAACGTCTACCGGACGCCCGACGACGTCGAGGACCCGACGTACGTCCTCGGGATGTACCCGTACCCGTCGGGCAAACTCCACATGGGCCACGTCCGGAACTACACGATCACCGACGCCTACGCCCGGTTCAGACGAATGCGCGGCGACGAGGTGCTCCACCCGATGGGGTGGGACGCGTTCGGCCTCCCCGCGGAGAACGCGGCCAAGGAGCGCGACACCAACCCGCGGGACTGGACGTTCGACTGCATCGAGACGATGCGCGACCAGATGGACGCGATGGGCTTTGGCTACGACTGGGAGCGCGAGATCACCACCTGCACCCCAGAGTACTACCGGTGGAACCAGTGGCTCTTCTCCCGGTTCCACGACGAGGGGCTGGTCGAGCGCCGCGACGCCGAGGTCAACTGGTGTCCCGAGTGCGAGACCGTGCTGGCCGACGAGCAGGTCGAGGGCGAGGCCGAACTCTGCTGGCGGTGTGACACGCCCGTCGAGACGCGCGAACTCGAGCAGTGGTTCCTGCAGATCACCGAGTACGCGGACGAATTGCTGGAAGCGATCGACGACCTGGAGGGGTGGCCCAACTCCGTTCGGCAGATGCAGCGCAACTGGATCGGCCGCCAGTACGGCACGGAACTCGAGTTTCACGTGGACGGCTACGGCGAGGTCGAAGCCTTCACCACCCGCGTCGACACCATCTACGGCGCGACCTTCTTCGCGCTCGCGCCGGACCACCCGATCAGCGAGGAACTCGCGGCGGAAGACGAGGAGATCCGTCACTTCGTCGAGCACGAGGCCGACCCCGAGGGCGACGAGCCAAACGGGATCGAGACGGACCTGACCGCGACCAACCCCGCGACGGGTGAGGACCTCCCCGTCTTCGTCGCCGACTTCGTCCTCTCGGACGTCGGCACCGGCGCGCTGATGGGCGTCCCCGGCCACGACGATCGGGACCACGCCTTCGCGTCGAAGATGGGCGTCGACATCGAGCCGGTCATCGCACCCGAGCCCGAGGACTGGGACGGCGAGACGGTTCCCGACACGCCGGACGTGAGCGAGGCGGCCTACACCGAGGACGGCGTCCTGGTCAACTCCGGCGACTACTCGGGACTGGACAGCGAAACGGGCCGCGATCAACTGACCGAAGACATCGAGAGCGCGTCGAAGGCGAAACAGTA
This sequence comes from Halosolutus amylolyticus, assembly GCF_023566055.1. Taxonomy (NCBI): domain Archaea; kingdom Methanobacteriati; phylum Methanobacteriota; class Halobacteria; order Halobacteriales; family Natrialbaceae; genus Halosolutus; species Halosolutus amylolyticus. The sequence goes on from NZ_JALIQP010000001.1 coordinate 350,164, forward strand.
CCAGCTTCGCGACTGGGGGATCTCCCGTCAGCGCTACTGGGGGACGCCGATCCCGGTCGTCCACTGTGACGACTGCGGTCCCGTCGTGGTCCCCGAGGAAGACCTGCCGGTCGAACTCCCCGAGTTCATCAACACCACCGGGAACCCGCTGGACGCCGCCGAGGAGTGGAAGCAAACGACGTGTCCGGACTGCGGCGGCGACGCGACCCGCGAGACCGACACGATGGACACCTTCGTCGACTCCTCGTGGTACTTCCTGCGGTACGTCTCGCCCGACCTGGACGAGGCGCCGTTCGACCTGGACCGTGCCAACGACTGGATGCCGGTCGACCAGTACGTCGGCGGCATCGAGCACGCCGTGATGCACCTCCTCTATTCGCGGTTCTTCACGAAGGTGCTGGCCGACCACGAGGGCCTGGAGCACCGCGAACCCTTCACGAACCTGCTGGCCCAGGGGATGGTCCAGCTCGAGGGCGAGAAGATGTCCAAGTCCAAGGGCAACGTCGTCTCGCCCCAGCGGATCGTCGAGGAGTACGGCGCGGACACCGCCCGGCTGTTCATGATGCAGGCGGCCCAGCCCGAGCGCGACTTCGACTGGAGCGAGGAGGGCGTCCGATCGACCTACGCCTTCCTCGGCCGCCTGACCGAACTGGTCGAGGACGTCGCGGCGAACGGCGCCGACGGCCCGGACGACGCCGTCGCCAGCTACGTCGACGCGGAGATCGACGCGACGATCGCGATCGCGACCGACGAGTACGACGACCTGACGTTCAACAAGGCGCTGCGGGAGACCCAGTCCCTGACCCGGACGCTCCGCCAGTACGCCGAGCACGCCGACCCGCACGCCGAGACGTTCGAGCGCGGGCTGTCGGCGGTCGTCCGACTGCTGGCCCCCGTCGCGCCCCACGTCGCCGAGGAACTGTACGAGACGCTCGGCCACGACGAGTTCGTCGTCGACGCCGCGTGGCCGACCGCCCAGGTCGATCGCGACCACGTCGAGAAGCGCCGCCGACTGGTCGAGAACACCCGCGAGGACGTCCGCGACATCGTCGAGGTGGCCGGCATCGACGACCCCAGAGAGATCGAGGTCGTCGTCGCGCCCGAGTGGAAGTACGATGCCCTCGAGATCGCGATCGAGAGCGACGCCGACAACCTGATCGGCGAACTCATGGGAGAGTCGCACATCCGCGAGCAGGGCGACGCCGCGGCCGACTACGGCCAGGACCTGCAGGCCGAGCGCGAAGCCCTCGAAACGACCCTCGGTCCCGACGCGGAGCACGCGGCGCTGGAGTCGGCTGCCTGGCTGCTCGAGCGCGAGTTCGACGCGCCGGTCCGGGTTCGACGCGCCGACGAGGTCGACGACTCGGTGCTGAAAAACGCCGAACCCGGACGGCCGGCGATCGAGATCGAGGACTGATACGGTTTACTGTACGTCATTTCCGGCGCAACCGTGATCCGGGCGGCGGTTGCGCCGGTACATCGGTACAGCAATCCGTATGATACGGTCCTTGTGATTCGTTACCAGTGATCGCCCGACCGGGGCGACGATCACCGGTAACACGTTACAACGATCCGTACGAGAAGGTCGGTCGGACCCCGACGCCTCGAGACGGCCACCGATCGGTCGAGACGTCCACCGAAACTGAGACGTGCGAACTCCTGTCTGCCGGTGAGTCGCCCCCGGGACCGTTCCGACCCGCGATCGCACCGATTCGTCACCGCCCCGAAGAGAGTCATCGGCCGCGACAGTCGTCGTAGTGCTTTATCCCGCTTCCCGTCGTACGACGGAACTCACCCCCGATCGCACGGATGACTCCCCAACGAACGCGGACGGACCCACTTCGATGGACGTTCTCGGACCGAGATGCGCCGCCGACAGCCCCGCACGTCGTCTCGATGACCTGGCGAGACGGCCTGTTTCTCCACTGGCCGGTCGCGCCCGACGACGTTCGGCCACACGTCCCCGACGAGTTGACCGTAGAGACCAGGGACGGGGAGGCGTGGCTCAGCGTCCTTCCCTTCGTGCTCACGAACGTCGGGGTGCGCGGTTCGCCGCCGATCACGCGGCTCGCGTTTCCCGAACTCAACGTCAGGACCTACGTCCGGTACCGGGGCGATCCGGGCCTGTACTTCTTCAGTATCGACGTCGGGAGCGCGTTCGTCGCCGCGGCCACCGGCCGCGCGACCAGACTCCCGGTCCACTACGCGCGGATGCGGGTGAGCAGCGGGGGAACCAACGAGGACGAGGTCGTGTTCTCGAGCGATCGCAACGCGACGCCGACCGACGTGGGGCCGCTGTCGAGAGACGGACCGCTGGCTCGCTTTTCGGCGACCTACAGCCCGGACGGCGACAGCTTCACGGCCGAAGAGGGATCGCTCGCGTACTGGCTCTCGGAACGGCGTCGCTTCTACGCGCCGGGCAACGGCGGCGTGCTGACGGGCGAGATCGCCCACGATCCGTGGCCGCTCCAGCCGGCCGAGGTGACGATCCACGAGAACACGATGTTCGCGGCGAACGACCTGCCGATGCCGACCGCGGAGCCGCAGGCTTACTTCTGTGACGGCCACCGCATGACCGGATCGATCCTGCGCCGACTCCGATCGGACTGATCGTGGTCGTCGATCGTGCTACTGGCCGTCGGTCTCGATCATCCCGAACGCGTAGCCGTCGTCGCTCTCCGTGGCGTTCTCGTAGGCGACGTGGGCGGCGGCGACGTCCTGGATTGCGAGCCCGGTCGAGTCGAAGACCGTGACGCCCGTCCCGTCCGTTCGGCCCTCGAGGTCGCCGACGACCAGCTGGCCGATCTCGCCGTAGATGTCGTCGTCCGACAGGACGCCCTCGCCATAGGGGACGTTGACCTCGCCCGAGTGGGTACACTGCTCGTGGTCGTCGATGACGATCGTCGCCTCGAGCAGGAGGTCGTCCGCGAGTTCGTGCTTCCCCTCGGCGTCGGCGCCGATCGCGTTGACGTGCGTGCGCTCGCCGACGTCCTCGGGGCCGACGATCGGCTCCTCGACGGGCGTGACGGTCGAGAGGACGTCGCAGTGGCCGGCCTCCGAGATGGAGCCAGCGCGGACGTCGAACCGATCGCCGAAGGTCTCGACGAACCGCTCGACGCGCTCCTCGTCGAGGTCGCTGACGACGACCTCCTCGATCGGTCGCACCTCGCTGATCGCCTCGAGCTGGGTGTACGACTGGACCCCGGCGCCGACGATGCCGAGGCTCGTAGCGTCCTCGACGGCGAGGTAGTCGGTGGCGACCGCGGCCGCGGCACCGGTCCGTTTCATCGTGAGCGCCGTCCCGTCCATGATCGCGAGCGGGAAGGCGGTCTCGGGATCGGAGTAGATCATCGTCCCCAGGACCGTCGGGAGACCGTGGTCGTCGGGGTTGTCCGGGTGGACGTTGACCCACTTGACGCCCGCGGCGTCCCACTCGCCGGTGTCCAGGTACGACGGCATCGATCGGAAGTCCCCGTTGTACTGGGGGAGGTCGATGTAGGACTTGGGTGGCATCTGTGCGTTCCCGCGTTCGTAGGCCTCGAAGGCTTCCTCGATCGCGGGGACGACGTCTGCCATCCGCGCGTTCTCGTCGACCTCGCCGCTGTCCAACAGAAGCGTGTTCATGTCGGCGAATATTGCGGGAAGCTACTTAGTTCAATTGAGTTGTGCTCCGACGGGCGATCCGGTCGCCGGGTCGCGTCCGACCGCTCGATTGACAGTCAGTCGTGCCGATCGTTACTCTAGGCATCACGGTCTGGCGATGACGAAGCCCAGGAATAGAGGTCGACGCTGGTGCCTGTACTCGATCGAATACGCGGCGCTCGAAGCGGGATCGGGGTTGGGCTATGACGAAAGAGAATATGGGTCGATACGAGACCGCGATCGAGCGGTTCGAACGGCAAGACCTCCCACCGCGAGGGCCGCAGGCCGGACTGGATCGTCAGCCGGTGAACCGTGGCCCGCATTTCGTGTCGGCGAGTGAGCGATTCGAAGAACCCGAGCGGTGCGCGGTTCGAAGCGAGCGAAGCGAGTGAGAACCGCGGGATTGGGAACGGGGAACGAAGTGATCCGTGAGCGACGCCGTTCACCGAGCGCGTCGCCCCGCGACGCGCTCGGGCCGACGATCGACCCGTAGGGGAGGGAGGAGGCTTTTATACTAAATTTTGCCGAGGGCCGGCGAAGCCGGCCCGCAGAGCAAAATTTAGTTTTACATCATGCCGCCCATGCCACCGCCCATGCCGCCCATGCCGCCGCCCATTCCGCCTGGGCCGCCGGCGGGCATGTCCTCGTCATCGTCGTCGTCGGAGACCGCGAGGTCGCCGGCGGCGATGACGTCGTCGATGCGAAGCAGCATGACTGCGGCTTCGGTAGCGGACTCGATCGCCTGGGTCTTCACGCGAAGCGGCTCGTAGACGCCCTCGGCGTCCATGTCGATCGTGTCGCCGGTGTAGGCGTCGAGCCCGGCCGCCGAGTCGCCGGCGTCGTGGTCGGCGCGGAGTTCGACGAGCGAGTCGATGGGGTCGAGTCCGGCGTTCTCGGCCAGCGTGCGCGGGATGACCTCGAGCGCGTCCGCGAAGGCCTCGACGGCCAGCTGTTCGCGGCCGCCGACGGAGTCGGCGTAGTCACGCAGGGCCAGCGAGAGGTTGACCTCTGGTGCGCCGCCGCCCGCGAGGACCTTGCCGTCCTCGAGGGTCGTGCGGACGACGCCCAGCGAGTCCTCGATCGCGCGATCGACTTCGTCGATGACGTGCTCGGTGCCGCCACGGAGGATGAGGGTGACGGCCTTGGCGTCGTCGACGTCCTCGACGAAGATGCGCTGGTCGCCGGCGATCTCCTTCTGGGCAACGCTCCCGGCGAAGCCGAGGTCGTCCTCGCTCAGGTCGTCGACGTTCGAGACGGGGCGCGCACCCGTCGCGCGGGCCAGCTGGGACTGGTCGCTGGACTTGACGCGCCGGACGGCGATGATGCCTTCCTGTGCGAGGTAGTGCTGGGCCATGTCGTCGATGCCGCCGTCGACGAAGACGACGTCCGCGCCGGCGTCGGCGATCTTGTCGACCATCTCGCGGAGCTGGCGCTCCTCCTGTTCGAGGAACTGCTCGAGCTGGTCGGGGTCGGTGACGTTGACCTCGGCGTCGATCTCCGTCTCCTTGATCTCTAAGTCGCCGTCGACGATCGCCACGTTGGCGTCCTCGGCGAAGTAGGGCATGTTCTCCGAGACACGCTCCTTGTCGACGATGACGCCCTCGACGAGTTCGGAGTTCTCGATCGAGCCGCCGACGACCTTCTCGACTTTGATGTTGTCGGTGTCGACCTCGCCGTCGTCGGCGACGGACTGGACGGCCTCGACGACGAGTCCGGCGAGCAGGTCACGGGAGCTCTCCGCGCCCTTGCCGGTCATCGCGGTGGCGGCGATCTGTTCGAGGACCTCGTCGTCGTCCTCCTCGACGTCGATCGCGATCTCTTCGAGGGCCTCGGTGGCCTCTTCGGCGGCCTGTCGGTACCCCTGGGCGAGGGTGGTCGCGTGAATGTCCTGGTCGAGGAGGTCTTCGGCCTGGCTGAGGAGTTCGCCGGCGATGACGACGGCGCTGGTGGTACCGTCGCCGACCTCGTCCTCCTGAGTCTCGGCGACTTCGACGATCATGTCGGCCGCGGGGTGGTCGATGTCCATCTCCGAGAGGAGCGTGACGCCGTCGTTCGTGACGACGACGTTGCCCGTCGAGTCGACGAGCATCTTGTCCATCCCCTTCGGTCCCAGCGTGGTCCGTACGGACTCGGCGACGGCCTTGCCGGCCTGTACGTTCATCGACTGCGCGTCTTTGCCGGACGTCCGCTGGCTTTCCTCCGAGAGAACGATGAGGGGCTGGTTGCCCATCTGCTGTTGTGCCATAGTCAGCCGAAGGATTGATTGTTATTCTATATAAAATTTCCGGTATCGCACCCCTCAGAGGGGGTGAATCGACCGGGGCTGTACCGTCGTTCGAAAACGATCGACGGTTATTTAAGAAGAGATTCGTGCCGAGCGGCAGTTCCGGCCGGTACTGGCAGTTCCGACCGGTACTTATCGATCGTCCGCGTCCGCGCGACGCCGGGACAACAGGTAGGAGATGGTCCCGAAGCCCGCGAGCGCGCCGAGCACACCCGGTGCCGGGATCCCGTCGGACCCACCGGGGTCGTCGATCGGGTCGTCGTTCGTCAGGGGAAACGCGTCGGCCTCGAGGGCGTACAGCGTCTCGTCCCAGCTTCCGGCGTAGACGATCCCGTTCGCCGTCGTCGTCGGCGATCGAACCGTGTCCCCGGTCTCGAACGTCCACGCCACCTCGCCCGCCTCGGCGTCGATCGCGTACAGGGAGTCGCCGCTGCTCACGATCACGGTGTCGTCGACCAGCGCGGGCGCGGTCAGCACGGAGCCGCTGGTGTCGACGGACCACTGCTCGGTTCCCTCTGCCGCGTCGAGTGCGTAGACGGTGTCGCTGTAGGTTCCCACGTAGACGGTGTCCTCGACGACGGTCGGGGAACCGACCGTGTTGTCGGCGGCAAACGTCCACACCTCCTCGCCGGTCTCGGCCTCGAGGGCGTACAGCGTCTCGTCCGACGCGCCGACGTAGACGACAGCGTCGTGGATCGCCGGGGTCGTACTGATCGACTCCTCGGTGTCGACGGCCCACGCCTCGTCGCCGGTTTCGGCCTCGAGGGCGTATATCGTTCCGTCGCGGCTCCCGAAATACACGATCCCGCCGGCCGCGATCGGCGACCCGCTCACCGAGTCGCCGGTTTCGAACGTCCACTCGTTCTTGCCGCTCGCTGCGTCGATCGCGTGGAGGGCGTCGTCGCGGCTGCCGACGTAAACGATCCCGTCGGCCACCGCCGGTGACGACCGGACGGCCAGTCCGGTCGAGTAGGACCACCGTTCGTCGCCGCCGTCGGCGTCGATCGCGTACACAGTGCCGTCGTTACAGCCGACGTAGACGGTTCCGTCGACCACCGTCGGGGAGGATCCGTTCCTGGTGCCGGTCTCGAACGACCACGTCTCCTCGCCCGATTCGGCGTCGATCGCGTAGACGTGCCCGTCGTTGCTCGGAACGTACACACTGCCGTCGGCGACGTCCGGGGCAGCCTCGATCGCGTCACCGGCGTCGAACGTCCACACCGTGCCGTCGGACGACTGCGCGACGGCCGTTCCCGCCGTCACCGAGCCGCTTCCGACGGCGAACGCCCCGCCGAACAGAAGTCTCGAGAGAAACCCTCGTCGATCGAACTGGCTCATCGTTCTAGTACGATACTCGTTAGGAGAAAAACACGTCGATATCCATGAACGTCTCCGGGTGCGTGAGGTCGGGTCATCCCGGACGAGTACGGGGATCGGGTCGACTCGGATGGGGAGGACGACTCGGACGAACTCGCGACTCAGGACGAACCGGACGAACCGGACGAACCGGGGAACCGGTGGTACTCCATCCCCTGGTGTTTCATCTCGTTGTGTTTCTCCTCGAGGAAGGAGTAGACCGCGCCGTGTGGCGCCCCGTCCAGTAGCATCTCGGCCGCGCTGCGGACGGCGTCGACCTGCGGCGGCGTCCCGATGATCCCGAGGGTCGTCCCGTAGATGACGACCGACGCCCCGGAGAGTTCCTCCATGAGTTCGCGGGTCCGGCCGCCCTCGCCGATGAGTCGGCCCTTCTGGCGTTTCATGTCGTTCTTGTTGCGGGAAGCCGCGTCGATATCGACGACGTCGAACAGCATCATGTCGTCCTCGAGCAGCCGGAGCGCCTCCTCGGGCGCGAAGCCGCGACCGATCGCACGGACGATCTCGGGCCCTTTGAGGCCGCGAACGGGGTCGCCGACGGTTTCGACGGCGACGGAGCCGTTCTCCGAGTCGATGTCGAGTCGGACCTCGGCTTCCGACTCGATCTCGCGCATCGTCTCGCCGCCCTCGCCGATGAGAACGCCGATGCGGTCCTGCGGAATCTTCACGTGTTGCATACGCCTCAGTATTCGCTCGCCGAGGTTAAGGCCTTGGTCCGCCGGTGACGGGTGGTAGCGGCTCCCACTTCGGACGGCGTTCGCGATCCGCAATCGGGACCACGCGTACGGATCGTATCACTCCACGACCGATCGGAACCGCACCGTCTCCGAGAGCGTGTCGACGATCGCGACCGTCCGATCCTCCTCGGAGCCGGGTAGGACGTGCGCGCCGGGGTTGAGCACCGTCGTCCGGCCCACTTCCGAGAGTTCTCGGTCGTGGTGGTGCCCGTAGCAGACGAAGTCGTACGTCTCGCCGGCGGCGATCGCCTCGACCTCCGCTTTCTGCTCCCCGTGGAGGACGGCGAAGGAGAGGCCGTCGAACTCGAGATCGGCGAACCGGCCGTGGAGTTCGCTCTCGCCGCCCAGCGACTCGAACGCCGACTGCAGGTTGGCGACGTCGCCGTCGTTGTTCCCCAGCACGCCGTGAAGTTCGAACGCGCCGAAGTACGGAACCATCAGCGGCGCGACGAAGTCGCCGCAGTGGACGACGACCTCGACGCCCTCCGCCTCGAAAATCTCGGTTGCGCGCTCGATCGCCGCGACGTTGTCGTGCGTATCGGAGACGATACCGATGTTCATACGGGTATGCGCGAGGGGAATCGTAAAGAGCGTTGGGCCGATCGGCACCTAGCCAGCGTAGGAACTCTCGCCGACGACCTCGCGGAACTCGCCGCGGCCCGTCGCGTCGGTCTCGTCAAACGACGTCACCGCGACCCGGACCCGCCTGCCGACGTGGTCGGGATCGACGCCCTCGACGTAGAGTCGCGTATCGCCGACGTGCACGATCCCGACGCCGTCGCCGTCGTACTCGCTGAGGAAGACGTTCACCTCGGTGCCGGGCTCCAGCGAGGGGGTCGTCGATCGGAACGACCACCCGCGGAAGTACTTCCCGAGGAGGCTCATACGCGAGCCACCTCCTCGGACTCGCGATCGATGAGATACTCGCGGCCGAATCCGGTGAGCGCCGCGAAGACGAACACCGCCACCAGGAGCCAGCCGTGGAAGACGAACGGGACGACGTCGATCGGGTTGACCACCAGCGAGGCGTCGAACCAGTCGTACGTGTCCGGCAGGTTCTGCATCTCCGAAAAGCCCACCAGCACCCCGCCCGACCACGGGAAGATGTAGCCGAGCGCGGCCGTCTGGGCGTCCAGGATGTTCGCGCGCCGGTAGCCGTTGATGTTGAAGCGCTCGCCGACCTTCGAGATGTAGGGACCGATCGCCACCTCGGCGGCGGTGTTGATCGTGATCGTCGCGTTGATGAGCGCGGCCGAGCCGACCATCGTGAGTTCGGCGTTGCGGACGTTCGTCGCGAGGTTCTCGAGCGACCAGTCCAGCACCGCCTGGAACGCGCCGCCGCGGATCATGATCTGGGCGGCTGCGATGATGAACAGCACGAGGATCGACAGCGTAAAGAACCCGGCCGCACCCTCGACGAGGCTGCCGCCGACGGTCGGATCCTCGGGGACGATCTCGACGATCGGCAGGGTCGAGAGCTGATCCGCCGCGGGGGCGTCCGCTGGGGCCTCGAAACGGACGATCGCGCTCACGGGCGCGAGCCCGAACAGGAGGTTCGCCACCACGGCGACGACGATCCCCCACGAGATCGCCTCCACGATGTGGCGACCGGCGACCGCCGTCACGATGACGATCCCCATCGAGAGCAGGTGGACGAGGCCGAGCGGATCGCTCTCCGCGACGAAGAGCTGCCTGGCCTCGGCACCGTTGGTGATCTCCGCACCGGGGAGGATCGAACTGGCGACGACGTAGCCGACGAACGCGAGCACCGCGGCGACAATCGCGTACTTGAACCGGGAGGCGACGACGCCCCCGATGTCCGAGTCCTGCGTGACGGCGCTGACGATCGTCGTGTCGCTGACCGGTGCGAGGTTGTCGCCGAAGATCGCGCCCGAGAGGATCGCCCCGAACAGCAACACGGGGTTGGCCCCCAGGAGCACGCCCGCGGGGAAGAACAGCGCGACGAACGCGATCGTCGTCCCGTACCCCGTCCCGATACCGGTCGCCAGGAGCGCCGCCAGCACGAACGTGATCGCCGGGAACAGCGCCGCGCCGACGCCGGTGAGGTCGGCCAGCCAGACCAGCCCCTCGACGAAGCCGCCGGTCTGCATCGTCTGGGCGAACATCCCCGCCCAGACCCAGGCGACGATCGCCGTCACCGCGACCGGCTGGGTCATCCCCTCGAAGATCGTGTTCGCGTAGCTCTTCCAGGACCCTCTCGCGAAGAACATCCCGAGGATGAGCCCCAGGAGGATCCCGAGAACGAGCCCCTCTTCGCTCGAGATACGCAACAGCGCCGTCTGGACGATCGCCCAGACGACGAAGAACACGATCGGGAACGCGCTCATTCCGCGCCCGCCGTAGAACGTGAGGTCCGTTTCGTCCGGTTCAGTGTCGAACTCGTCGGTCGGTCCTGTGCCAGGTGTACCCATTCGTCTTCCCTCGCTAGAACCCGTCACCGGGGTCGTATTTCAAGCTAATCATGAAAATCGAACTGTAACGTGCCCGCGCTGGGACTAATCAGGGATTAGCCGCCGCTCCGTAGTCGTAAGCGCCGGTTTCGATCGATCACGCCCGATCGGATGCGGGGATCCCGGCTCGATCGAGCGCCCGCCGTCGCTCGTCGTCGGTCAGCCGATAGGGTTCGAGTTCGGCCTCGAGCGGCCCCAGTGCCGCGCGCCGCCGCTGGTGGTCGGCGAGGAAGGCCGTGATCCGATCGATCGTCAGGTCCTTCAAATCGCCGCTGAGCAACTCGCCCGCGCGGTAGTCGGCGGCGATGCGTGCGAGACGCTCGTCGTCGGGTTCGAAGAAGAATCGCAGGTACTGGAAGGGGACGTCGACGGTCGGATCGCCGCCGTGCTCGCGGTGCGCCGCGAGCGTCGCGCGTCCGCCCGTGTACGCGTGAGTACGGATCGTCTCCGTGATGGTCTCGGGATCGGCCGTGAGTTCGATCGACGGCGCGTCGCCGGAGGAACTCATTTTCCCCGGCCCGTCGAGGCTCGGGAGGAATCGGCCGAGCAGGGCCCCCGGCTTGTCGACGGGAAGCGCTTCCTTCGCGGCGACGTCACGGCAGACCCGGACGTGGGGGTCCTGGTCGACGGCGATCGGGACGAGCGTCGGCTGGCGACCGGCGACGAGTTGCGGTAACAGGAGGTGCGTCGCCTGTACGGCCGGGTAGAACTGCAGGCCGACGGTGTCCTGCTCCCCGTAGACGGCCTCGACGGTCGCCGGCGTGAGGAACCTGGCGAGCCGAACGGCAATCGGGTAGATCACGTCCGCGTCGGCCGTGTCGATCACGATCCGCGTCCGTTCGGGGTCGAAGCCGACGGCGAGGACGTCCCGCAGGTTGTCGCGCGTGTGCTCGCCGATCGACTCGAACGACTGGTCCTTCGCGAGGTACTTCTCGTCGTCCGAAAGCGGAACGTAGACCGTTGCACCCGTCTCCTGCTGGAACCGCTTCGCGAGATACAGCGGGAGGACGTGGCCGAGATGCATGGGACCGGAGGGGCCCCTGCCGGTGACGATCGCGTGGGATGCGCCCGACTCGGCGGCCTCGAGGTAGCGATCGACGTCCCGGCCGGCGTAGAAGATCCGCCGGCGGAGCATCGGATGATCGGGGAACCGTCGGCTCTGTTCGTCTGTGAGCGGGTCAGCCCCGAAACGCTCGAGGAGTTTCTCGTAGTCGATCTCGCCGTCGACGGCGTAGGGCGTGACGGTGAAATCGTCGGCGTCGGCGTTCGAGTCGGATGTCGGGTCGGTGCTGTCGGGTGTGTCGGTGGGCTCTGGCATTCGATTTCGGAGGGTCGACTGCGGCGGCTGGAAGGCGATTCGAGTCCGAAAACGAGCGGAGGGAGCGATCGCCGCCGTGAGCGCCGGGTTAGGCCGCGTCGCCCGTCGCAGCGACACTGTCCGCTCTCGAGGGACCCTGCCAGCGCCACGGGCACTCGAGAGCGGACGTCATCGGGCGAACGTCGGTTCGGCTCGATAAAGAGTGTTTTGCCCCGTTCGAGCGCGACTACGGCTCGCCCGCTCGATCGCGGAGAAACTCCCGCGTGAGCGCGCCGACCTCGGAGCGGAACTCGTCCATCTCAGCGCCGTTCCCGCCGTGGTAGAGCCGTCGGTGAGCCTCCCTGAGGATATCCTCGAGGACGCGATCGTACAGCGTCTCGAACGCTACGGGCCGGCCCTGGTCCTCGAGTTTCGCTGCGAGTTTCTCGAGCCGATCACGGGTCGCGTACCTCGCTGCCAGTTCCTCGGCCGACGCGTCGACCGGGGACGGTTCGTCGGCATCCTCGGCATCGGGGTGGAGAAGCTTCGCGCGCTGGCCCCGTTTGTTGCGAATCACGACGCCTTCGGCGGGGCCGTCGTACCACGCCGACTGCGGGACCGTGTACGAGTCGGGGTCGAAGTCCCGGGCGCGGCGCTCTCGTTCGAGGACGTTCACCGACTCGAGACCGATCCCGTCGAAAATCGCGTCGACGGCGTCTGGCGGGCGGAACGCCTCCGCGTCGGCCGACCAGACGTCGAAGCCGAGAAACGACGGGATCCGATCCCACTCGTAGGCGATCGTCTGGTAGTGGGTCGCCGCCCCGAAGAAGACGACGTCCTCGACGTCGTCGACGGCGTTCCGGAGCGCCTCGCGGTCGAGGGTTTCGCGAACGTGGCGAACGGCGTGCTGGTACGGCTCGGGCACGTCGTCGTCGTAGACGCGGGTTCGATCGCCGAACTGGACGAGTCCCGACTCCCGAAGCTGGAAGCGGAGGTGTGCCCCGTCGATCTTCTCGAGGAGCCACAGATGCCCTTCGAAGAGGTCGTCCGGAGCAGCGTCGACCGGCGGGACGATCGGGTACTCCTTCATCGTCACTCGCGCGACGGATCCGGCTCGGGGCTCGTCACGAACTCGAGCAGTTCGTCGGCGTCGGCGTCGAGCCCCTGCCGGGAGAAGAAACTCGCGACGTTCCGGCAGTCCCGTTCCAGGAAGCCGCGGCTGTTCGGATGATGGACCGTGACCGCCTGCCCGAGGTCGATCACCACGAGCTGGCCCTCGTGGAAGACGACGTTGTACTCGCTCAGGTCGCCGTGGACGATCCCCGCCGCGTAGAGCCGGCGCATGTACTCGCGCATGACCTCGTAGGCCGTCTGCGGGTTCTCGACGTGGACCTCGCCGAGTCGCTTCGCGCGGCCGTCGTCGTTGCCGATGTACTCCATGACCAGGACGTTGCGCTCCGACGCGATCGGTTCGGGTACCCGAACCCCGGCCTGCCTGGCCCGCTCTAAGTTCGCCAGTTCCTTCTTCGTCCAGGCGAGGACGACGTCTTTCTTCTTGCCGCCCAGGCCCTCGAAGCGCGGGTCGCCCTCGAGGTAGTCGCGCATCTGCCGGAAGTTCGAGGCGTTGATCCGGTAGACCTTGACCGCGACCTCGCGGTCGTCGCCCAGCGCGTGGTAGACGTTGGCCTCCTTGCCCGTCGACAGCGGCCCGCCGAAGGCCTCGACGTAGCCGTCCTGGACGAGTTTGTACAGCGCCGCGAAGGTCGCGTCGTCGAACACCGACTGCTCGACCTTGAACTGGTCGGCGTCCTTGATCCGTTCCTCGAACTGTTCGAACTCCCGATCGCGCTTGCGGGCGATCCGGTCGGCCTCGGTATCCGAGACGTCGATCTCCTCCCACTCGTCGCCCGGCGTGTCGACCTCCTCGAGGTCGACCAGTCCGAATTCCGTTCCCTCTCCCATCTACTCGATCCTAGGCGTCCCAACGGGTAAAGTACCGGGTCCGGCCGGCGAGTCGCACCGGTCACTGCGACGTAGAGTATCGAATGGAGACATATTTATATTGCTGTAGAAAACACGGGACACGCTTTCATGGTACTGGATTTCACCCCGAAAACGTACGACGAAATCCCCCCGGACAAGCGACCGTCACTGGGGGAGGCGCTCGTTCCGATTGCGGGGATGATACTGTTCCTTTCGGTCGGGATGATCTGGCTGGAAATGGACCCGCAGATGCCGCTGCTGTGGGGGATCGCCTTCGCGGGGCTACTCGGGTGGTACTACTTCGGCTACACCTGGGACCAACTCTACGACGGGATCGGTCGGAGTATCCTCACGGGGCTACAGGCCATTCTCATCCTGTTCGTCATCTACATGCTCATCTCGGCGTGGATCGACTCCGGGACGATCCCGACGCTCATGTATTACGGGCTGGAGTTCCTGTCGCCGCAGATCTTCCTCCCGTTTACCGTCGTCCTCTCGGCGATCGTCGCCTTCGCGATCGGGTCGTCCTGGACGACGGCCGGGACGCTCGGCGTCGCGATGATCGGGATCGGCTCCGGGCTCGGGATTCCGGAGGCGATGACGGCCGGGGCCGTGCTGTCGGGGGCCTACACCGGCGACAAGAACTCGCCGCTCTCGGACACCACGAACCTCGCCGCTGCGGTGACGAACACGGAACTGATGGACCACATCCGGGCGATGCGCCCCGGCACCCTGATCGCGTTCGGGATTTCGCTCGTGCTGTTCGTCTTCCTGGGTCTGAGCGCGAGCGGGACGGTTCCCGTCGATCGCGTCGCCGAGATCCAAAACGGACTCGCGAGTAGCTACGTGATCTCGCCGATTACGTTCCTCCCACTGGTCATCACGTTCGCGCTCGCGTTCTACGGGTTTCCGGCGTTGCCGTCGCTCGGGGCCGGCATCTTCGCCGGCGTCGGGGTCAGTATTGCGGTCCAGGGGGTCGGCTTCGCCGCCGCCTGGGAAACCGTCCACAACGGAACGAGCCCCGAAACCGGTGTCGACCTCACGAACGAACTGCTCGCGAGCGGCGGCCTCTCGGGCTCCGTGTGGGTCGTGTCGATCGTCGTCGCCGCGCTGGCGCTGGGCGGGATCCTGCAGGAAACCGGCGTGCTGGCAGCGATCGCGTACCACATCGGACGGGCCGTCAGTAGCGTCGCGGGCCTGACGGCCGGAACGGCCGCGGGAACGATCGCGATGAACTTCCTTGCCGCGGAGCAGTACATGGCGATCGTCGTTCCCGGCATGACCCTGCAGAACCTGTACGACGAGTACGACCTCGAGAGCCGAAACCTCTCTCGAGCGGTCGAAGCGTCCGGGACGACGACGTCGGCGTTCGTCCCCTGGGGATCGGGCGGCGTCTTCATGGCCTCGGCGCTCGGCGTGCCGGTGATCGAGTACGCCCCGTACTACTTCTTCGGGATCCTTTCGCCGCTGGTACTGATCGTGATGGGCGCGACCGGGTGGCGGATCTTCTACAAGGAGCACCCTGCGGAAGAATCGGCACCGGAGACGGCCACGACGCCGTCCGTCGACTGAGATCACCTGCCTCGGCCGGCCGCTCGAGAGCGAGGTCGGCGACTGTTCTTTGACGTCGCTCCTCCGCCCGCTCCAGTCACGGACCCCGCCTAGACTTATTTCCGTGCTCGTGGTGGGCCACATCATGAGTGATGCTAGCACGACAGACGACGTCGAACCGGACCACGACCACGAACACCACCACGACCACGAGGGACCCGGCTATTCGACGCCCCAGGCCGCCATCGAGGAGAGCGAGCGGGAGAAACTGGCGTACGTAATGAGTCTCTATGTCGGCACCGACGTCGACGAACCGGACTTCGTGGCCGTCGTCGACCTCGATCCCGAGTCGGACACGTACTGCGATATCGTCGATCGGATCGAGATGCCCAATCGCGGGGACGAACTCCACCACTTCGGGTGGAACGCCTGTTCCTCGTCGTGTCACGTCGAGGGGCTAGAGCGGCGCCACCTGATCGTCCCCGGTCAGCGGTCCTCGCGGCTCCACGTGATCGACACGAAAGACCGCCGGAACCCCGAACTGGTCGAGGTGATCGAACCCGAGGAGGTCTTCGAGTACGACCTCTCGGCTCCGCACACGGTCCACTGTGTTCCGGACGGGAAGATCCTGATCAGCATGCTCGGCGACGCCGACGGCGAACTGCCGGGTGGCTTCCTCGAGTTGAACGACGACTTCGAGATCGAGGGCCGGTGGGAGCCGCCGGGCGAGATCGAGATGAACTACGATTACTGGTACCAGCCCCGCCAGAACGTGATGGTCTCGACCGAGTGGGCCGCCCCCAAAACGTACTACCCCGGATTCGACCTCGACGACGTCGAGAACGGCGAGTACGGCCAGCGAATCCACTTCTGGGACTGGGAGAACGGCACCGTCGAGCAGACGATCGACCTCGGCGAGGAGGGATTGATCCCGCTCGAAGTCCGATTCCTCCACACGCCGGAATCGACCCACGGGTTCGTCGGAGCCGCCCTGTCGTCGAATATCTTCCACTTCTGGCGGGAGGAGAGCGCGGCGCCACGCGCCGCGGATGAGGCGAGCGGCGACGAGCCGCGAGCCAGCGGCGAGTACCGCGTCGAGAAGGCGATCGACTTCGAGAGTCGCGAGCACGACGACTGGGACATGCCCGTTCCCGGGCTCACGACCGACATCCTGCTCTCGATGGACGATCGGTACCTGTTCGGTTCGAACTGGCTCCACGGCGAGGTCTGGATGTACGACGTCTCGGATCCCGCGAACCCGCGACGAGCCGACACCCTCTCAGTCGGCGGCACCTTCGGCGAGGTGCAGGAAGTACAGGGTCGCGAGCTGGCCGCCGGCCCGCAGATGCTCCAGCTCTCGCTCGACGGCGAACGGCTCTACTTCACGACGTCGCTGTTCTCGTCGTGGGACGACCAGTTCTATCCCGAGGAAGCCGAGCGGGGATCGGTCATGCTGAAAGCCGACGTCGATCCACGCAACGGGACGATGACCCTCGACGAAGACTTCCTCGTCGACTGGGGCGAGTGCCCGGCGGGTCCGGCCCGCGCCCACGAAATCCGCTGGCCCGACGGCGACTGCACGAGCGACGTCTGGCAGTGAGCCCGGCGATGGCTCGCTACGACGTCACTCTCGACCGGGTCGGCGGCCCGACACGGACGATCGAGGTCGACGAAGACGAGACGGTACTCGAGGCCTCACGGCGGAGTGGGATCCCGTTACCGTACGGGTGTCGGACCGGCGCGTGCGGTACCTGCGTGGGTCGGTTGCTGGCGATCGAGGGGGCGGAGAGCGGTGGCGGCGCAACCGACGCGGATGGAGCGCCGATCGACGTCGCGGACGCGTTCGCGTACCGACGCGAACCGCGAGCGCTGAAACCCCGCCATCGGAACGACGGCTACGTCCTCCTGTGTATCGCCAGGCCCCGGGCGAACAGTCGAGTCGCCGTCGGCTCGCGGGTACAGACGGAACTGGTCGACAACCCCTGGAAGTGACGGCGGAGGGAAAAGCGGCGATCGGTTCGGGCGCGTACAGTCTTTTCTCTCCGTCCACCGTAGAAGGCGGTATGGGCGCGGAGAACGCGGACGCACGACCGCGAACGGGGACCGAGCGATGACCAGCCACGACGTGACGCTGGAGTGGCCGGACGGCCGAAGCGACACCGTGACGGTCGAGCCCCGGGAGACGGTACTCGAGGCGGCCCTGCGGGAAGGGATTCGCTTACCGTACGACTGTCGGGAGGGGACCTGTACGACCTGCGTGGGTCGACTGCTCGCGGTCGACGGGGACGATTCTGCCGCCGGTGGCGGAGGCGGGTCGGACGCCGACGACGCGAAATCCAGCGACCGCAGATCGATCGACGCCGCGACGGCGTTCGACTACCGACGCCCGCCGGCGGCGCTGACGGAGCGAGAGCACGCGGACGGCTACGTCCTGCTGTGTATCGCCCTGGCACAAGCGGACTGTCGCGTCGCGGTCGGGCCGCGGATTCGCGCCGAAATCGGCGACAGCCCGTGGGGATGATACTTCTCCCGGCGCGATCGTCGGGGTTTCTCGCGTTGCGTCTCGGTTCGGGAGACCGCCGGGAGAAGCGAGTACAATACTGTTAACGGGGCGGCACCGTAACGTTCGACCAACGAATGTCTCTCGCCGACGAGAACGCGGACGAAACGAACCCGTACCTCCGCGATCCGCCGACCGACTTCGACCCGGTCGAGGACCTCTCGGAGGACGAGGCCCGCGAGCAGGTCGCACTCCTCCGCGAGGCCATCCGCGAGCACGATCGCCGCTACTACGTCGAGAACGATCCGATCATCGCCGATCGGACCTACGACGCGCTCTTTACCCGCTTGCAGGACCTCGAGGACGAGTTCGGTCTCGCGCACCCGGACAGCCCCACGCGAAGCGTCGGCGGCGAACCGATCGAGGAGTTCGAGACCGCCGAACACGTCGCGCCGATGCTCTCGATCGACGCGAGCGGCGATCCCGACGACGTCCGGGAGTTCGACGAGCGCGTCCGGCGCGAGTTGCGCGAACGCGGGGGTGCGAGCGCCGACGAGCACGCGGCCGAGGTCGACTACGTCTGCGAACCCAAGTTCGACGGCGTCTCGATGGAGTTCGTCTACGAGGACGGGAGTCTCGAGCGGGCCGTCACCCGCGGGGACGGCCGCGAGGGCGACGACGTGACGCACAACGCGCGGACGATCGGCTCCGTTCCCCACCGGCTCCACGGCGACTACCCGGAGTTCCTCGCCGTTCGCGGGGAGGTCTACATGCCGAAAGACGCGTTCCAGGAGCACAACCGCGAGCGGATCGAACGCGGCGAGGAGCCCTTCGCGAACCCGCGCAACGCGACGGCGGGAACGATCCGCCAGCTCGATCCCTCGATCGTGGCCGAGCGGCCGCTCGACGTCTTCTTCTTCGACGTGCTCGACGCGAGCGACCTCGAGGACAGCCACCGGGCGGAACTCGAGCGCTTCCCCGACTGGGGGCTGCGGGTGAACGATCGCGTCGCCGTCGTCGACGACGTCACGGGAGCCATCGACTACCGCGACCGCATGCTCGACGCACGCGACGACCTGCCCTACGAGATCGACGGCGTCGTCATCAAGGTCGACGACCGCGAGGCGCGCGAGGAACTCGGGCGGACGGCCCGCCACGATCGCTGGGCCTACGCGTACAAGTTCCCCGCCCGATCGGAAGTGACGACGATCGCCGACGTGGCGGTCCAGATCGGGCGAACGGGGCGGGTGACGCCGGTGGCCCTGCTCGATCCGGTCGACGTCGGCGGCGTCACCGTCTCGCGGGCGAGCCTCCACAACCCCGAGGAGATCGCGGCGAAAAACGTCAACGTGGGCGACACCGTGCGCGTTCAGCGCGCGGGCGACGTCATCCCCTACGTCGCGGAGGTCGTCGAGAAGGGGAGCGACGGCCACTACGAACTCCCGGACCGCTGTCCCGTCTGTGACAGCCCGATCGAGCGCGACGGTCCGATGGCCTTTTGCACGGGTGGATTAGCCTGCGACGCCCAGCTGCGGCGATCGATCGAGTACTACGCGAGCGACGACGGCCTCGATCTCGAGGGGCTGGGAGAGAAGAGCGTCCGCCAGCTGGTCGATTCCGGACTCGTCGGATCGGTCGCGGACCTCTACGAACTCGATCGGGAGGCCCTCACGGAACTCGACGGGTGGGGCGAGACGAGCGCAGAGAATCTGCTGGCGGAGATCGATGAAAGCCGCGAACCACCGCTGGCCGACTTCCTCTCCGCACTGGGTATCCCCCACGTCGGGCCGGCGACGGCCCGCGAACTCGCGCGTGAATTCGGGACGTTCGAGGCGTTCCGCGAGGCCGCCGTGGCCGACCCCGATCGGCTCGAGGGAGTCGACGAAATCGGCGAGACCGTCGCCGAGCAGATTCACGACTTCTTCACCAGCGAGGCCAACGCCGAGGCGGTCGACGCCATCCTCGAACACGTCTCTCCGCGGGAGACCGACGTCGAAGCGGGCGGAGACGAACTCGACGGGCTGACCTTCGTCTTCACCGGGTCGCTCGAGGGCGTTACGCGTAGCGAGGCCCAGGCGACCGTCGAAGCACACGGCGCCAACGCGACGGGAAGCGTCTCGGGCAACACGGACTACCTCGTCGTGGGGGAGAACCCGGGCGCGACGAAGCGCGAGGACGCCGAAGCGAACGACGTCCCGATCGTCGACGAAAACGAATTCCGTGAGCTACTCGCGGCCCGCGGGATCGACCTCGAGTAGGCGGCGCACCCGACGCGAGTGACGGTCAGCCGAGGCGGCTGCCGATCACGACGATCGCGATCGCCGCGGCGACGACGCCCAGGGTCGTCGGAACGAGTTGTCCGCCGCCCCACTCCCAGCCGAAGACCTGGGTACCGACGATCGCGATGAGCGCAACCGCGACCCCGATCGCGGTGACGATCGGGGACGAGTTCCGTCCGAGGGAATATAGCATATGAGTAACGTAATCGCGACAAAAGATAATCCTTCGGGCGATCACGCCGGTCCCGGGTCGCAGGTGCCGAAAGCGGGAGCCAGGCGTCCACCTACCTGACGCGAACGAGCCGATCGCACCAGCACTCCGGACACCCCGACTCGTTCGTATCGGCGGTACAGCCGCAGTTCGCGCATTTGAATACCGGCGTCTGGCGGAGTCGGTACAGCCGTCCGAGGTACGTCTCGAGGGATTTCACGTCGATCCGTAGCCGTGCCAGCTACGATGCCGGCCACGCAGGAACCCGGTATAAGTTTCGTGGCTAGTATTGGTTTTCACACAATAGATGCGCAGACAGTATCCAGCTGTTCGAGGTGCAAGGAACCGATATTCTCGGCGTACTGGGCACAGAACTGGATACTTCTTTCAGTTCAGACAACTCATGCGGTCGAACGGCGATCGACAGGTCCGATAAGATCGACACGTCCGATCCGATAACGCACCGATCGACGACTTCACACTTTGGGAACCGGATATAGACCCACAAATTAGAGATATAAACATATTTTTAGTTGTTATAAATATTCGGTAAGATCTCAAAACCACAAATTCCCATACTTATTAGCCGCTATAACCATATTTCATCCGCAAATACTCACATTTCCACCCGGTCCACACCCCATATCAATAACACTATAGATATAGAAACAGTAGTTTAGTTTTATGTTCTCGGGAGATTCTTGGAGATATCATTCACGCGATGGTAGCTCGATGGAGTCGGCAATAGCGGGAGTCGAGCGAGACACGGTGTGTGAAGTCCCGGTCTCGAGGAGACGGTGAGGCCAGCACGGACAGGAAGTCACCGAAGATCGAGTTGATCTTCGACGAGTTCGTGGAAGTGATGAACAGCGTGTTCGTTCGGTCCGAACCGGCCCTGCTGAAGCGCGCCCGATCGAACCCCCTCGTGTTGCCGTTCCACGAGTTCGAAATCCTCTCGCTGCAACTGGAGACTCCGTTCGACGATTTCGGATCGCTCGTCAGTGAGTTCGTCGTCTTCGAAGTAGTAGTGGGCGGTCAGGCGCGTCGTTTCCGGCCCGCGAGGATCGATCCGATAGACGGCACAGCCTCGCCCCTCCTCGTAGATATTGATCGTCGTATTCGGCCAGAGGAAGTAGAATCTGGACTCCCCGACGACGGATCCCTCGTCGTCCGTGATCGGCCCGTACTGGGTCGAGTGATACTCGCCGACCTCGACCGTGTACTCGTCCATGTCGACGGCCCGAACGAAGTCGGGATGGTTCGAGTGGCAGTGATCGCACTCGAGATAGTTACTGACCATGATCTTCCAGTTGCACTCGAGGTCCGTCTCCCGCCGCTGTGCGAGCCGAAGCGCGCCGACCCCTCGATCGGCCAGTTCTCCAGGAATCCGACCTACGAGCTCGTCGAACGGGGTCGGATCTGATGCAACGTTCACGAACACGAACGGACCGAGCGTGTCGACCGCCAGCGAGTGGAGACTGTTTTCACAGCTGTCCGGCCCATCGACCGCCGCATCGTCGAGGTCGGGATTGCGAACGGCCGTCGAGAACGCCTTCGGAGCCGTGCAGAACTCGCCATTCGTGTCGAACGTCCAGTTGTGGTACGGGCACATGATACGCTCGGTCCTGCCCGTACCGTCGAGCATGCGGCTGCCACGGTGCGGACAGACGTTGTAGAACGCCCGAATCGACCCATCCTCGGCACGAATGACGAGGACGGGCCGGCCCGCGATCTCCGCCGTGAAATAGTCGCCTGAACTGGAAATTGCGCGTCGGCTGCCAGCGTACTGCCAGCTATCGGCGAAAATCGTCGATCGTTCGCGATCGAAGACGTCCTCGTCGACGTGGACGAACGTTGGAAGCGTGTACGTATTGCCGCCGTCGTCACTGAGCGGGACTGTATCGGACTCTTCCCATCGTGCCATACACCGACACACATGCAACTGTCTCATAATAGTTTCGTCGCCACAGCCACGACGGACGGCCCGAGCACCCGGATCGACAGTCGTGCATTCGGGGCTTGTCGGTCCAGACACTACGTCACCCGTTCCGACAGGAACGGCGTGTGCCATCGTCGTTCCCTCGAACTGCCCTCCCGCAGAAGCATCGTGTAACGGATCGCCACCACGTCGATATCGACGACTCGTCGCGCGCCACGGCATTCGCTCGCGAGCGAGCCGAAATGACGGTTCGTACTCGTCGATACTGGCCACTCAACGGCCTAATACAATATAAGATATACCAGGGCCCTCCAGGGAAACCGGCCGAATCGTTTCGTAATACGACTCTTTTTTAAGGAGTAATGGTTGGCGCCAGCCAACATGATAGTAACTACCACACGGACGACGGCACCAATTCTATACATTAGTACTAATGTAAAAGCATGACGGGCGAGCGGTATCGTACCCGGTTGGACGACAGCCCACGGTAGCCTACTCACTGGAGCGGATGGTACGTCCCGTTTCCACATAGCATACTTTTATAACTATTGGGTGTCGCGTCGCGGATCGGTCGACGGAGCTCGAGACGATCGAACGTCACGGGACGGGATTCCCGTCGAGCACAGCACCGCAGGGCCGCCCCGTGTTCGAACGCCGGCCGGGACACTCGAAAACGCGTTCGGGTCCGGAACGGACCCGCCGGTATCGCCGTCGGAATGGGAGAGAGGCGATCGACCGGCAGTTGGGCGGTTGGTTCCGACGGGATGACAGTGGACGGGTGGTTCGACGGGGATCGATCCCGTTCGATATTTCGAGACTGAACGGGAACGATTCGGTTCGGAGGAAGCGACTACCGGAGTCAGCGGCCGTTTCGATATGGGAAACCATTATATTGGTAGCCGTCCCATCGGGGATAACGCATGTCCGAAAACGGGGCTCACGAATCGGTCAAGACGACCGAACGATCACTCGACGTCGTCCGTGTCGTGCAGGAACGGGGAGGGGTACGGATCAGCGATATCGTCGAGGAGTTCGACATGGCCAAAAGCACGGCGTACAAGCACCTGCGAACGCTCGAGTCTCGCGGATACCTCGTCAAGGAGGGCGAGCAGTACCACATCGGCCTCAAGTTCATGAACCGCGGGGAGTACGCGAGAACGCGGAAACCCGCGTATCGAATCGCCGAGGACATCGTCGACGATCTCGCCGATCGAACCGAGCACGAGGTCGACTTCCTCGTCGAGAACGATGGCCGGAGTATCGCCGTGCACTTTTCGTACGATCCGACGAACCCGTTCCAGGACATGAACGCCGATCCGACGAACAAGCACTGGCGAAAGGGGACGTACTACCACCTGCACTGTATCGCCGCTGGCAAAGCGATTCTGGCCCACCTCCCCCGCGAGGCGGTCGAGGCGATCATCGAGCAGTGGGGGCTCCCCGCCCGGACGGAACGGACGATCACCGACCCCGACGAGTTGTTCGCCGAACTCGAGACGATCCGGGAGCAGGGATACGCGTACTCGGAAGGCGAGTACACGGACGGAATGGCGGCGATCGCGATGCCGGTCATCGAACCGACGGGCGAGCTACTCGGGGGACTCGCCGTGAACGGACCTACCTACAGTCTGCAGAACCCGGACCGGCGGGCGGAGTTGCAATCGACGCTCGAGGAGGTCGTCACCGCGTTCGAAACCAGACTCGAGAACATCGAGTGGCCCGACCCGTTCGAACAGGGGACGATGTCCTGAGCCGTATCGAAACCGGTGACCGCCGCCCGAGGGAAACATTTGTATCGGATCCCACAGTTCGTTGGGAACGAATGACAGTCGACGAGGGGCCACCAGCAGGGTATCGGACGAGCAGGTCGACTACCAGCGAGCCGAATATATACGCGCACGGGTGACCCGATGGTCGAACCACCGACGAGAGAGCAACTGTGGACGTTCGCCGCCGAGTATCACGCGTTCCCGTCGAGCGACGAACTGGATGCGTATCGAACGATCATCGAGGAGTGGACGGCGGACGTCGATCGGCTCGAGGAGTGTGCCGAGGAGTACGCGGTCACGCCCGAGACGGAACGTGCGGCGACTCGAGACGACGTCGACACCCGACGAGCCGACGACCCCGCAAACGCGTTCGTCCGCAGGTTTCGCATCGGGGGAAACGATGGACCACTGGCCGGGTACGAGGTCGGGATCAAGGACAACCTCGCGATCGGCGGCGTCGAGATGACGTGCGGATCGAGCGCGTTCGAAGGATACACTCCCAGCAGGGATGCGGTGGTCGTCGAACGAGTCCTGGATTCGGGTGCGACCGTAACTGGGACGCTGAACCTCGAGGCGATGGCGTTCTCGGGCAGCGGTGAACTCTCCGATTTCGGCCCTGTTCCTAACCCGTACGACGACGACTACCTCGCTGGCGGGTCCTCGAGCGGATGTGCCGCCGCCGTCGTCGAGGGACTGGTAGACGTCGGGATCGGCACCGACCAGAGCGGTTCGGTTCGCGTTCCGGCGTCCTGGTCGGGGTGTGTCGGCCTCAAACCGACGTTCGGACTCGTCCCCTACACCGGCGGAGTGAGCCTCGAACCGACCGTCGACCACGTCGGACCGCTGGCGAACTCGGTTGCCGACTGCGCGCTCGTTCTCGACGCCGTCGCGGGCGCGCATTCGTCCGACTCCCGCCAGTCGAACCCGCCGTCGGTTCGGGTGACCGACGGCTACTCGAACGACGGTCCGTTGACGATCGGCGTCCTCGAGGAGGGGTTCGGATTCGAACCCGGCGACGAGGCGGTCGACGAACGAGTCCGATCGGTGCTCGCGGAACTCGATCGGTGCGGACACGACGTCGAAAGCGTATCGGTGCCGTTACACGAAGACGGCTACGCCGTGTACAACGGCGTCGTGCTCGAAGCGTTCGCCGCACTCGTTCGCGACGAAGGAGTCGGCTACTATCGCCGGGGTTCGTACGACGCCGAATTCGCCGAGTACTTCGGAGCCGTGCGCCGAGCGCGCATGGGGGCGTTTCCGTCGGCGATGGTACTGACGCTGGCCTTCGGTCGCTACCTGGCGACGGAGCACCGTGGACGGTACCACGCCCTGGCCCAGCGGCTTCGGCGGGAACTGTCGGCCCAGTACGAGGCCGTGCTGGCGGACGTCGACGTGCTCGCGATGCCGACGACGCCCCAGACCGCTCACGAGCGCCGTCCAGGAGCATCGCTGGCGGAACGAATAGCGCGGTCGACGAAAATGTTCCAGAACACGGCCCCGTTCAATCTCACCGGTCATCCCGCCGTGTCCGTCCCGTGCGGGTTCGTGGACGGACTCCCGGTCGGACTGATGGTCGTCGGGGACCGGTTCGCGGACGCGACGGTGCTCCGTGCCGCACGAGCGATCGAAACCCTGCGCGACGAGTGACGACCGTCCTCCCGATCGAACGGGCCCGCGTTACTTCCCCTGCCACTCCGGCGTCCGATCGTCACCGAACGCTGCCGTCGCCTCGCGGTGATCAGCGGTCGCCAACAGGGGCTGATAGGCCTGTAATTCGTACTCGAGACCCTGCGAGAGCGGCGCGTTCCGGGTACTGTTGAACACGTCTTTCATCGCGCGAATCGCGAGCGGGGGTTTCGACGCGAGCGTGTCGACGAACGCCGTGACCTCGTCGTCGAGGACGTCGGCGGCCATCGACTCGCGGATCAACCCGTCGTCGGCAGCCGTCCGCGCGTCGATCCGGTTCCCCGTCATGCAAAGTTCCATCGCGCGCTCGCGGCCGACGAGCGGGAGGAGCCGCTGTGTTCCTCCCCCCGACGGAAACAGCCCGATGTCGACCTCGGGGAAGCCGAACTCGCTCCGATCGCTCGCGAGGCGAAAGTCACAGGCCAGCGCGAGTTCGAGGCCGCCCCCGAGACAGTAGCCGTCGATCTTCGCGACGACGGGAACGTCGTACGTCTCGAGCGCCGCCGTCGCGGCCCGCCAGGCGCGTTCCTCAACGGGATAGGTCTTCTCCTCGAACAGGTGAACGTCGTAGCCGGCGGAGAACGAGCGATCGCCGACCCCCTCCATCACGAGTGCACGAACCGCGACGCCGTCCGCTTCGTCGTCGAGTCGGCGGCAGTGTTCGACGGCGGCTTCGATCTCTTCGAGCATCTCGTCGGTCAGGGCGTTCAGCTTGTCGGGTCTGTCGAGAACGATCGTCGCGACGCCGCGTGCGTCGTCGTACTGCAGTCGGATCGCTCCGAACGCTGGTGCATCCATACAGGAGAAGTACTTCCACAGGTGATTAATAATGTTTGGGAGGGTGTAGCGAACCGGTCGCTAGCCAACCGGAGACCGCTCGAACACCCCGGTACGTTTATGTCGCCACTTCGTCGAATTCAGTGTGTGGTATTCGCAAGCGCTTCCGGTTCGGTTCGAGTGGGTTCCGTTCGTCTGCGGCGTCAGGAGCAGCGATCGACGCGGCAATGGGGCCGGTGGAGAGCATGATACCGTCCGATCCGGTACTGAGCACGATACCGTCCGATCCGGTACCGAGCACGATATCGTCCGATCCGATGCTCGGGGTCGTACTGTCTCTCGTCGGAACGCTCGCGTGGGCCGGTCACTACCTGTTCATTCGCATCGGGATGAAGAAGGGGTCGGTCATGGGCGCGATACTCGTCGCCTGTCTCGCGAACGTCGTCATCGTCGTCCCGATCGGCGTCGGCTACCACTATCCCGATTTCGGACTGACGCCGGGAGCCGTTGCGGCGTTCGCACTCGCCGGCCTGTGCAGCGGGCTGCTGGGGCGGATCTTCCAGTACAAGAGCACCGAACTCATCGGAGCGAGCCGGACCTCGCCGGTCGTCGCCGCCTCGGGGCTGGTGTCGGTGGTGCTCGCAGTCGCGTTTCTCCGCGAATCGCTGACGCTTCCACACCTCGTCGGGATTCTACTGATCGTCGTCGGCGTGGCTCTCGTTTCCTGGGAGACCGCCGCCGATCGGACGGGCGACGCGACGCCGTCACGGGACTCCGCGCTGTTGTTCGTGTTTCCGCTCCTCGCCGCGGCGTTTTTCGGCATCGAACCGGTGCTCGTGTCGATCGGGCTCGCGCAGGGGACGCCGCTGTTGATCGGCATGAGTATCGCGATCGTCGCGTCCGGGATCGGATTCGTCGGCTACTCCTGGTGGAGACCGGCCGCAGTTCTCCGGCGAAGCGTCCGCAGTCCCGCACTATCGTGGTACGTCGCCGGCGCCGTCGCCGGGACCGTCTCGTACCTGGCGTACTTCGGTGCGCTTGCGGTCGCACCCGTGGTCGTCGTGATGCCGATCTTCCAGAGCGTCCCGCTGGTCGTGGTCGTCCTCTCGGTACTGTTCATGCCCGCGTACCTCGAACGCGTCACCTGGCGGGTGGCGGGTGCCGCCACGGTCGTCGTCGTCGGTGCGACGCTGGTGTCGCTGTCGGCGTGATCGCGAGCAACCGTCTGACCACGTGTCTCGTGGGGGAAGATTAAATATGGTGAACTACAATCCTGAGGTATACGATACACAATGACTAGGGTAGAGATTCGAGACCTCCGGAAGGAGTTCGGAAGCCTCGTCGCGGTCGACGACGTCTCCCTGACCGTCAAATCGGGGGAGTTACTCTGTTTGCTCGGGCCGAGCGGCTGCGGGAAGTCGACGACGCTCAGGATGCTCTCCGGGCTCGAGACGCCGACGTCCGGGACGATCGAACTCGGCGAGGAGGACGTGACGAACCAGCCGCCGTACCAGCGCGATTCCTCGATGGTCTTCCAGAGCTGGGCGCTGTTCCCGTACAAGACGGTCCTCGAGAACGTCGCGTTCGGACTGAAGATGAAAGGCGCTGACAAGCAAGAGCGCCGCGAGAAGGCCCGCGAAACCCTCGAGTTGATGCAGATCGAGGAGTTCGCGGATTCGGTTCCCACGGATCTGAGCGGCGGCCAGCAACAGCGGGTCGCACTCGCGCGATCGCTGGCGCTCAATCCGAAGCTGCTCCTGCTCGACGAGCCGCTGTCGAACCTCGACAAGCGGCTCAAAGAGCAGATGCAGATCGAACTGAAGAACATCCACGACCGGTTCGACAAGACGATGGTCCACGTCACCCACGACCAGAACGAGGCCTTTACCCTCGCCGATCGGATCGGTATCATGAACGAGGGGCGACTCGTCCAGGTCGGTCCGCCGCGAGAAGTCTACAACAATCCGGCGAACCGGTTCGTCGAGGAGTTCCTCGGCGAAACGAACTTCGTCACCGGGACTGCCTCCGCCCCGACCGAAACCGCCGATCCAGCCACCGTCGACGTGGAGTCTGCACCGGCGCTGTCGATCGACGTCGACACCGACGGGATCGACGACGGGGACGACCTCTCGGTGTCGCTCCGTCCGGAGGCCGTCTCGCTCGAGACGCCGGCCCAGGACGACGAGCAGACGGTTCGAGCCGACGGAACCGGTGACAGACAACACGTCACCGGGACGGTCGAGAACATCATCTACCGAGGCTCGACCGTCCGGTACTACATCGACGTCGACGGCGTCGAACTGTTCGCCGAGCAGAGCGTCGGTGACGCGGAACAGTTCGAAGAACAGGATACCGTCCAACTGTCGTGGGACCGATCCGATCTGCTCTGTTTCGACGGCTCTGGCGCGACCCTCTCTTCGTAACCGGTGCAACGGCCGACTCGAACGACACGAGTGTGAGGCCACACGGTCCAGGCGTGTGGCAATGGACGCCGACGGCTGCACGGAAACGGACCGGCACGACGTGAGAACCGACACCGACAGCGCGATTCCGGTCGTGGCGAGCGTCGCCGGTGGATATATATAGGATAACTATTG
This sequence comes from Halosolutus amylolyticus, assembly GCF_023566055.1. NCBI lineage: Archaea > Methanobacteriati > Methanobacteriota > Halobacteria > Halobacteriales > Natrialbaceae > Halosolutus > Halosolutus amylolyticus. The sequence goes on from NZ_JALIQP010000001.1 coordinate 379,261, forward strand.
AATGGTAACATCATGCACGGGGAAGACGAACCAGCTACTGAGTCGAACAGCGTCAGCACCGGAGCCGCGTCGAAAACCGACCGTACCTCGACCGATCGGATCGGACGACGAGGATTTCTGGCAGCGTCGGGAGCGGGAAGCGTCGCGGCCTTCGCGGGCTGTCTCACCGGCGGCGGCGATGGGAGCGGCGGAGACGAGACGCTTCGCGTCGCCGCCTGGAGCGGATCGTACACCGATCGGTTCGACGAGGCCGTGGCGAAACCGTTCGAGGAAGAAACCGGAATGACCGTCGAGGTGTTGCCCCGGTGGAGCGAGATCATCTCGCAGATCCGCGCCGCACCCGCCGACGATCCGCCGTACGACGTGACGGTGACCGACGGCTTCTTCTACCACGAAGGCCGGTCCGACGACCTCTTCGAACCGGTTCGGTACGACAACGTCCCCAATATCGACGAGGTGTTCCCGTACCTCCGCGAGTTCAGGACCGACGAGTACGGCGTGCCGGTGGACGGGGACCCGACGTCGCTCGCGTACCTCACCGAGGCCGTCTCCGAGTTCTCCGGCTGGTCGGACCTGACGGAGATTTCCGGTCTCACCATGGAGGGAGGCTTCTACGTGTACCCGTTGCAGGTCGGGGCGCTGATGGCGGACGAGTACGAGGGCGACGGCGAACTGTACGACGAGAGCACGCACGACATCGTGTTCGAGAACCTCCGCGAACTCGACGTCGCCCGGTGGTACGACTCCGGGGCCGACGCCTGGGAGTTCATGCGACAGGGGATCGCCGACGCCGCCCAGTACTACGGCTACCAGACCGCCTACGACGCCCGGGAGGAACAGGACCTCGACCTGGAAGTCACGATCCCCGACGAGACCGGCGGCTTCTTCAACCACTACTGCGTCGTCCGCGGGACGAGCAACCGTGACATGGCCGAAGAGTTCCTGAACCACATGCTCGACGCGGAGGTCCAGACGAACTGGTCCGAGATCAGCGGCGAAGTGCGATCGAACCAGAACACCGAGTATCCCGACGACGTCGAGGAGATGATCCCGACGACCGAGGAGGAACTCAAGAACGTCTCCTTCCCGGACTGGGAACAGCTCAGCGAGTTCTCGGGAGACCTCAGCGAACGGTTCGAAGAGCTCAAGCGCGAAACTGGCGAATAACGTCGAACCAGCAGATGAGTTCCAGAGACGAGGTCGTCGATCTCGCGGCTGCGCTCGTCGGACAGCCGAGCGAAAATCCCCCGGGTAACGAGGCGCCCGTCGCGACGGTTCTCGAGGAGCGGTTCCGATCGTCGCCGATCGATTACGAGGTGACCGTGACCGACGTCGAGCCCGGACGGCCGAACGTCGTCGCCCGGGCGGGCGATCCGGACGGCGGCTCCGTGCTCCTGACGGGCCATACCGACGTCGTTCCGGCCTCGCGCGACGACTGGAACGGAGACCCGTTCGAGCCCCGGATCGTCGACGATCGGCTGATCGGACGCGGCACCGCCGATATGAAAGGGGCGATCGCGGCGCAGATCGTCGCCGCGGAAGCGTACGCCGCGGACGATCCGGCTGGCGAGGTCGTCCTCGCGTTCGCCGTGGACGAAGAACGAGATGGGGCGGGAACGAACGCACTCGTCGACGCGGGGATCGACGCCGACGTTGCGATCCTCGGCGAGCCAACGGAACTCGACGTCTGTACGGCCCAGAAGGGATCCGTGTGGTATCGTATCGAAATCCGCGGCGAGCGCGCACACGCGGGGACGCCGGACCGCGCCACCAGCGCGGCGACCGGACTGGGACGGCTCCTCGGCGCGATCGACGATCTCGACGCGGATCGACGCGAGAACACCGCCCACGACCTGCTGTCGCCCGAGACGGTGACGGTCACGGAAGTAGAAAGCGGCAGCGCACCGAACGTCGTACCCGGAGAGGCAGTCGTCACGGTGGACTGGCGGCTCCTCCCGGGCGAGAACGGGACGGGCGATCCCGATTCGGTGTTGTCGGACTTTCTGTCTGCGGTCGCATCCGCGCGCGGGCTCGACGTCACGTTCGAACGCATCGCGAGCGGGCGGCCGGCGGAGGTCGACCCCGAAACGAAACCGGTTAGGGTACTCCGGCGGGCCGCGACCGAGATCACCGATCGAGGGGCCGTCGGCGGGTTCGACGCCTGGACCGACCTTCCGGTGCTCGCGATCGACGGGTCGATCCCGACCGTCCTGTTCGGCCCCGGAAGCATCACCGACGCGCACACGGTCGAGGAATCAGTCCCGATCTCGGAACTGCACGACGCGGCTCGCGTCTACCGGTCGTTCCTCGATCGGTGGCTGGGCTGAGCATCGCCGCCCGGGACCATCGTGAACCGGATCGAAACACCACGAAATGAGACGAATGATACAGATCTCACAAGCTTTATACAGGTTCGAAGAATCGCTATCGTCAATGGTACGAAAGCACATGGCAAACAGTTGCCGTTCGCCGGCTGGAATCGCACGCCGCGGCGGCCCGACCGACGGAGGGGCGGCATGAGCACGGCCGATCGGAGGCTGCTTGGTCGGCTCGAAGCGAGAATCAGACGGTCGAACAACAGTTCGATGCTCCTGTTGCTGCCGTTGCTCGCCTTCGAGCTGGTGTTTTTCGTCGTCCCGGTGTTGTACCTGCTGCGGATCAGCCTCTACGAGCAAAGCGAGAGCGGCGCCTACACCGAGGGGACCTGGACCCTCTCGTCGTACGTCGAGATCCTGACTTCCGGCTACGTCCACGAGCTGATGCTCTTTACGTTCAAGTTCGCGGTCGTCACGACGGTCGTGACCGTCGCGGCGGCCATCGTCTACGCCTACGCGATCTGGCGGTCACAGGGCCTGGTCCGGACCGCGCTCCTGTTCGGCGTCGTCCTGCCGTTGCTGACTACGCTGGTCGTCCGCCTGTACGCCTGGGTCGTCCTGCTCGCACCCGACGGCACGATCAACGATTTCCTGCTGGCGACGTCGATCGTCTCGGACCCGGCGACGCTGATGAACAACACTTTCGGCGTCGTCGTCGGGCAGACCTACATCGCGTTTCCCTACGCCGTGCTGGCGATTTTCAGCGTCCTCTCGGCGATGGACTGGGAGATCGTCGAGGCCGCCCGTGACCTCGGGGCCAGCCGTCCCCGATCGGTCCTCGAGGTCGTGATCCCGCAGATGGTGCCGGGCATCGTCGTCGCGACGGTCATCACGTTCGCGTGGGCAGTCGGTGCCTACGCCGCGCCGTCGTTGCTCGGTTCGGCGGGCGAAACCACGTTCGCGATGCACGTCGACCACCTGATGCTCACCCAGTTCAACTGGCCCGCCGCGAGCGCGCTCGCGCTGATCATTCTCGCGCTCGTCCTCGCGAGCGTCGTCTTGCTGTTTGCGGTCCTCGACCGCTGGGGAGGTGACGTCGACTATGCGTAACAGAGAAGTCGCCGAAATCTGGACGTTCAGGGCCATTTACGCGGCCATGTTCGCAGTGATGCTGGCTCCGCTGGCGATCGTCGTCAGCACGTCGTTCTCGAACGCCGGTTACATCGCGTTCCCACCGGACGAGCTCTCGATGCGCTGGTACGGCGAGTTCGCGTCCGACACGGAGTGGCTCCGGGCGATCGAGAACAGCCTCATCATCGGCGTCGGCACGATGATCTTCTCGCTGTTCCTGGGAACGACCGCGGCGTTCGCGATCCAGGGGACGAACAGCCGGTGGGCCGACTACGTCGTGCCGATCGTCCTCCTGCCCCTGTTGATCCCGGCAGTCGTGATCGCGGTCGCCTTGCTGATGTTCCTCAGCCGATTCGACCTGCAACAGTCGTACGCGGGGATCATCCTCGCCCACTCGCTGTGGGCAACGCCGCTCGTGTTTTTCATCATGCAGGCGGTGTTCTCGCGGTTCGACTGGGAACTCAAGGACGCGGCGATGGACCTCGGAGCGGGCCCGACCCGGACGTTCGCCGAGGTGATTCTGCCGGGCGTGAAACACGGCATCGTGGCGTCGGCGCTCGTCGCGTTCGTCATCAGCTTCCAGGAGTTCATCATGGCGCTGTTCCTCTCGGGCTATGCCACCCAGACGATCCCGGTGCTCGCGTGGGTCACCCTCCGACAGGTGCTGAACCCGCTGATCAGCGTCGTCTCCACCCTGATGATCGCCGCCGTCATCGTCCTGCTGATCCCCGCGAGCCTCGCGCTCGGGTTCGAACGGCTCTCGAAACAGCTCTGAGCGCCGTGATCGCCGCCGGCGATCGATCGTCACGCCATTCGACACGTATTTTACGCGCCACTTCCACAGACGTGGTATGTCTCCCCAGCGCACGGTGCGAGTCGTCCACCTCGATCCGGACGGGTTCGCGGACCTGTCGGTCGAACGCGAGTTGTTCGAGTCCGAACTCGACGCGGTCTCGTTCGAGACGATCGACTGTTCCGGGCCGGCGATTTCGACCCGGGTCGAGGAGGCCGACGTCCTCCTGACCCACTACGCGACGGTTCCGGCCGAGGCAATGAACGCGACCGACTGCTCCGTGATCGGTCGCTACGCGACCGGCGTCGACGGAATCGACGTCGAGGCGGCGACCGAGCGCGGCGTCGCCGTAACGAACGTCCCGACGTACTGCGACGAGGAGGTCGGCGAGCACATCGTTACGCTCGCGCTCGCGATCCTTCGAGGGCTCCCGGCGTACACGGCCGCGACCCGCGAGGGAGCGTGGGACTGGCGCGACGCGACGCCGGTCCGGACCGCCGCCGATTCGACGTTCGGCTGTTTCGCGTTCGGGCGAAAGGCACGCGCGGCGGTCCGCCGTGCGGACGCGCTCGGGTTCGACGTGATCGCCCACGATCCGTACCTCTCGGACGAGGAGATACGGGACGGAGGAGCCACTCCGGTTTCGTTCGACGACCTGCTCGCTCGCTCGGACGTGCTCTCGCTCAACGCACCGCTGACCGACGAAACGGAGGGACTGTTCGACGCCGAGGTCTTCGCCCGGATGCGGGAGGACGCAATCCTCATCAACACCTCCCGCGGCCGGATCGTCGACGAGGAGGGGCTGATCGACGCCCTGGAAACCGGCCCGCTGTACGGTGCGGGCCTCGACGTACTGGCCAGCGAACCGCCGCGCGAGACCAACCCGCTGCTCGATCGAGACGACGTCGTCGTCACGCCCCACGCCGCCTGGTACTCCGACGGAGCGCTCGATCGGGTTCGGCGGCGCGGGACCCTGAACGCGATCGCGGCCTGGCGAAGCGAGACCGTCGACGGCGTCGTCAATCCAGCGGCGCTCCGGTGACGGCGCCCGACGGTATGTCAGACTTGCTTCACAATCTATAACACGGACCGCTCGGACTGTGGGATATGGCAGCTAGCCCACCACCCGAGGAGATACACCTCTCACAGCGGCCGGTACTCACCGACGGGCCGCCGGGACAGCGATCGCGGGACCTGCTCGCCCGGCAGGCGGACCTCGAGGCGAACACCGTCACGTACCCGAAGTCCCTCCCGATCGCGTTCGAGCGGGCGAAGGGCGCGACGATCGAGGACGTCGACGGGAACGTCTTCCTCGATTTCTTCGGTGGAATCGGCGTCGCGAACGTGGGCCACGCGAACCCCTACGTCGTGGACAGCGTCCAGGAACAGGTCGCGTCGCTCGCGCACACGATCGACTTCCCGACCGAAGCCCGCATCGAGTTCATGGAAGCGCTCGATGCGATCGCTCCGGGAGACCTCTCCGGAAACTGCCGGATCGCCTTCGGCGGGCCGACGGGAACGAACGCGATCGAAGCCTCGATCAAACTCGCCAAGTACAATACCGGAAACGACGCGCTCGTGGGATTTCGCGGCGGCTACCACGGCGGAACAGCCGGCTCGCTCAGCCTCTCGGCGTGGTCGGACTACAAGAGCGACTACGCGCCGATGCTCCCCGACGTCGTCCACCTCCCGTACCCGTACCCGTTCCGGCAGGGGACGTCCCCGGAGGACGCTGTCGAGAACGCGCTGTCGGAAGTACGATCGGTCGTCGAGGGGAGCCGAAGCGGCATTCCGGATCCGGCGGGGATCTGGGTCGAACCGGTGCAGGGGTCGGGCGGCGTCGTCACGCCGCCGGACGGCTTCCTCTCGGGACTCGAAGCGATCGCCCGCGAGAACGACCTCCTGCTCGTCGTCGACGAGATCCAGACCGGTATGGGCCGGACCGGCGAGTGGTTCGGCTGCGACCGGCACGGCGTGACGCCCGACGCGGTGACCGTCGGCAAGGCAGTCGGTGGGATCGGCCTCCCTCTCTCGGCGACGATCTACGACGACTCCCTCGACACGTGGGGGCCGAGCGCCCACGCGGGGACGTTCCGGGGTCACGTCCCGGCGATGGTCGCGGGGACGCGCGCGATGGAGTACATCCGCGAGTACGACCTCCTCGATCGGGCGACCGTCCTCGGGGACTACCTCCAGGACCGACTTCGCGAGGCGGGGGCTGGGAGCCCGTTCCTGGGCGAGGTTCGCGGGCGGGGGCTCCTCGTGGGTGCCGAGTTCGTCGACGCCGACGGCGACCCGTTCCCGTCGTTCGTCGCGGACGTCCAGCGGTACTGCCTCGATCGCGGGGTGATCGTCTGGACCGGCGGCGTCGAGGGGAGCGTCCTCCGCCTGCTGCCGCCGCTCGTACTGACGGACGAACAGGCCAGCGCCGGGATGGACGTCGTCGCCGACGCGATCGACGCGACGACCGCGGCGTACGCCGATCCGTAGAGACGCGAACCATTAACACACACCCATCCGTACCGTTTCACCACTCACCGCATATGACAGACGATAGCTACACAGGAAGCGACCTCTTCGTCGACGCACTGACCGAGTACGGCGTGACGCACGTGTTCGGAAACCCCGGAACGACCGAGTTGCCGCTCATGCGATCGATCGGCGACGCCGACCTCGAGTACGTCCTCGGGCTTCACGAGGACGTCGCGGTCGGGATGGCCGCCGGCTACGCGAGCACGCGCCGCTATCACGCCCACCACGAGGACGTGATGCCCGTCGGGGTCGTCAACCTCCACGTCGCCCCGGGACTCGCCCACGGCCTCGGAAACGTTCAGAACGCCGCGTGGTCCGGCGCGCCGCTCGTCGTGACCGCGGGCGCACACAGTACGGACTTCCAGCACGAGGAACCGATCCTCTCGGGCGACCTCGCGGACATGGCCGACGAGTACACGAAGTGGAGCGCCGAGGTGCAGGACGTCTCGGCGCTGCCGACGATGCTCCGACGGGCGTTCCGTGTCGCGCTCACGCCGCCGACCGGCCCCGTGTTTCTCGGCCTCCCGATGGACGTGATGATGGCCGAAACGGACGGCTCGCCCGAGCGCCTGGGTTCGATCCCGACCGCCGGGCGCGGGGATCCCGACCAGCTCGAGGCGGCCGCACGGGCGCTCGAAACGGCCGACGAGCCGGTACTCGTCCTGGGCGACCACGTCGCCCGATCGGGGATCGACTCGATCGAGGCGGCGACCGCCCTCGCCGAGGCGACCGGCGCGGCCGTCTACAGCGAGATGCTCACCTGCGAGATCAACTACCCGCCCGAGCACGACCAGTGGGTGTCGTTCGTCTCGCCCGGCGCGGACATGGCTCGCGACGTGTTCGATACGGACACGCTGGTGTTCGTCGGCTGTTCGACGAACACCCCCTACATCCCCTACGACGAGGAGTACGTGCCGGGCGACGCGACCTGCATTCACGTCAACGCCGACGCCTGGGAGGTCGGCAAGAACCATCCCGCGGACGTGGCCGTTCTGGGCGATCCCGGCGACGTGATGACCGAACTCGCGTCGATCGTCGACGTCCCGGCGGCGGAACGCGAGCGCCGGCAGAAGGCGATTCCCGCCCGGTGCGAGGCGGCGCGCGAGTGGCTGTTCGCCGAACGCGACGACCGGTCGGACGGGAGCATCTCCAAGGCTGCGCTCGCGGACGCATTGTGCGAGGTCGTCCCCGAGGGGTACGTCGTCAACGAGAGCAACACGAGCAAGTACCCGCTGATCACCCGGTGGTCGCTCGGACCCGAGCAGTTCATCTCGAACAAAAACGGTGGGCTCGGCTACGGGCTGCCGGCGACCGTCGGGGCCGCCGTCGCGATGTCACAGCGCGACGACGACCGGCCGGTCGTGGGCTTCGTCGGCGACGGCTCGTATCTCTACTACCCGCAGGCGATGTACAGTGCCGCCCGGTACGACCTCGATCTCACGGTCGTCGTCCCGGACAACCGGAACTACCGGATTCTCAAGGACGGTATGCTGACCATCTACGGCGGCACCGACGAGGACCACGAGTACGTCGGGATGGACTTCGAGCCTGGCGTCGACCTCGTGGCGAACGCCGAGAGCCACGGCGCCCGCGGGCTGGGCGTGAGCGATCGATCCGAACTCGAATCCACGCTCGCGGACGCGGTCGACGACGACGGCCCGGTCGTGGTCGACGTGGCGATCCACGACTGAACGATCGTCGCCGGTGAACTGGCAGTCGGAGTGGCGAACGGAAGCCGACGATCGAGAGCGCGGCGACGAACGGGTGCTGGGCTGTCAGTACGCGCCGAGGTGTTCGATCGTCGAGGCCATCAGGTCGCCGTCGGCCGATCGCGGGAAGAAGAGAACGATCTCGTCGGCGGGCGAGTCGGCGAACGCCTGGAGCTGGTCGTGGGCCTCGTCTGGCGTGCCGGCGATCGCCGTTTCCGCGATGACGTCGTCGCTGACCGTTTCGGCGGCCGCCCCGGGACCGTCGCTGTGCCAGGCGTCCCGGATGGCATCCGCGTTCTCCTCGAAGCCGGCGTCCGACAGCGTCCGGTGGTAGAACTCGCCCATCGCCCCGACGTAGAACGCGATGTGATGTCTGACCGCATCGCGGGCGGCCTGCCCGTCCTCGCTGATCGCGGCGACCGTGTTCACGGACACCGTGAGATCGTCGGGGTCGCGATCGCGCGACGCTGCGCTGTCGACGAACTCCTCGTAGAGCGCCGCGATTCGCGGCCGGGGGACGAAGATCGGCATCCAGCCGTCCGCGACGGCCCCGCTCATGCGCACGTTCGACGGACCGATCGCGCCGACATAGATCGGGACGTCCCCGGTCGCCCTGTCCGCACGGAACCGGAACCCGTCGAGCTGGAAGTCGTCCCCGTCGTGGGAAACGGTCTCTCCCGAGAGCACGTTCTCGATCACGCTGATCGTCTCGGCTGTGCGCCCGATTGGCCGATCGAAGTCGGCGCCGTGCCAGTTCTCGATGACGGCTGGACCGCTCGTGCCGAGTCCCATGACGAACCGATCGTCCGTCGCCTCCGCGACCGTCGCGGCCGCCTGACCGAGGAGCGCCGGCGATCGGGTGTAGACGGGAACGATCCCGGTCCCGAGCGTCACCTCGTCGGTCAACTGTGCGAGTTCACCGAGGATCGTGAACGCCTCCCAGCCCCACGTCTCGCCGATCCAGACGGAGTCGAGCCCGTGTTCCTCGGCGGCCTCTGCGTACGATCGCATCCGATCGTATTCGAGATCGCTGATGTTGATTCCGACCCTCACGCCCGGGCACCTCCGTTGACGCGAGCGATCGGTGAACGGGGCTGTCGGTACTGCCGCTGATCCGCATTGCTAACTCGACCCATACGCATGGGGTTGCGGCAGGTTCAATTATAGTTTGTGGAACCGCACCTCCCGGGACCCTCGTTCTCGGCGACGGCTGGGACGGCGGTGGCGATCGGACCGAAACCGACCGGCAATTATAATTGAACGTACTCGGAATAGGTGTGTATGCGGTTGACTGACAACCAGCGGTTTATCCAGAGACGAGTCCGCGACTTCGCCGAGCAAGAGATCGAACCGGTCGCCGTCGAGTACGAACGCGACGGAACGTTCCCGTGGGACATCATCGACGAGGCGGCCGAGATGGATCTGCTCGCGCCCGGGTTCGCCGAAGAACACGGCGGTGCGGAGATGGATCTGGTCACCGAACTGCTCGTCAACGAGGAGCTCCACCGGGCCGATCCCGGTATCGCGGAGACGGTGACGGCGGTCACGTTCGGCTGTGAGTCGATACTCGAGTACGGAACCGACGAACAGATCGAGGAGTACGTCGTTCCCGCGACCCGCGGCGAGAAGATCAGCGCCGTCGGCATGACGGAACCGGAGGCGGGGTCCGACTTCGCACACATCCAGGCGACCGCCGAACGGGACGGCGACGAGTACGTCCTCAACGGCAACAAGGTGTTCATCTCGAACGGCAGCGTCGCGGATTTCGTCGTCGTCTACGCCAGGACGAGCGACCCCGAAAAGGCCCACCGCGGCATTTCGACGTTCGTCGTCGAGGCGGACGCGGACGGCTTCGAGGCGACGCCGATGGACGGCTTCCTCGGTCCGGCGACGACCGATCTCGGGCAGCTCTTCATGAACGACGTCCGGGTACCCGCCGACGCCCGTCTCGGGCCCGAGGGAGAGGGATTCTACCAGGCGATGGCGTTCCTCGACGAGGGCCGACTGAACGTGGCCGCCGCGTCGATCGGCGCGGCCCGCGGTGCGCTCGACCTGCTCACCGACTACGTCTCCGAGCGGCGCCAGTTCGGCGAACCGATCGCCTCGAACCAGTCCGTCCGGCACCGCGTCGCCGACCTTCGGACGCGGATCGAGGGCGCCCGATCGTTCATCTACGATACCGCCAGGGAATTCGAGAACGACGGGGAATTCGACACCGAGCGCGCCGCGATGGCGAAGCTCATGGCGACGACGATACTCGAGGACGTGGCCAGCGAAGCCGTACAGTTACACGGCGGGTACGGCTGTTTCGACGAGTACCGGGTCGAGACGTTCTTCCGGTTCTCGAAGATCCCACAGATCTACGAGGGAACGAACGAGATGCTGCGCGAGGTCATCGCCGACGCGACGTTCGAGTGAGCCCTATCGAACCGATGAGTCGAATCGTCGTCGGTAGCGACAGCGTTCCGCTGGATCGTCGATCCCGTTCGGGTCGCCCCCGGAAGGGACGGAAATCGGACACGCCAGCACCTACCGGACGCGCGATTCACCTCACGAGATCAACATATGTATCAACGCTTATAATGTATACGACACCAGACACAGGAAAAGACGATGAATTTCGTTAGCTACGTGTGCCTCCGTTCCCAGGGGCACCCGTCGGCGGTAGCCGTCCGTTCCGGATCGGAGTCCTGGACGTACGGTGAACTGCTGGACGACGTTCGGACGGCCGCCAACGTACTCGCGGACCACGGTGTCGAGGACGGGTCCCGGGTCGGACTCATGCTCCACAACCGGTACGAGTTCGTCGTCGGAACGCTCGCGACGCTCGCCAGACGGGCGATCGTTGTCCCGATCAATCCCGACTACAAGCGACACGAACTCGGTCACATTCTCGGACAGTCCACACCCGAGGTCGTTCTCGGCACCGCGAGCGCGTACGAACACGCGGCCGACGAACTCCCGGTCGGAACCGACTGGTTCGACGTCGGCGATCGGAACTCCGATCGGACGGGGTTCTGGGACGCAATGGCCACAGCCGCCGACGAGTATCGGATCCCGAAGACGCTCGATTCCAAACGCGCGTTCCTGCTGTACACGTCGGGAACGACGGGGCAGCCGAAAGGCGTGGTTCACACCCACGACAATTTCATCGCGGTCTCGGACGCGTGTGCGATCTCCTACGAGGTGACCCCGGGGGACGGCTTCCTCGCCGCGATGCCGATGTATCACTGTACCGGGATGAGCGTTCTCGGAACGACCTTGAAGTACGGTGGCGAGCTGGTCCTCGTCTCCGAGTGGGACCCCGAACGAACCCTCCGTGCGATCGACGAGTACGACGTGAACGTCTTCTCGGGCGTCCCGACCATGTACCAGGACTGGCTGAACGTCGACGACGGGATCGATACCGGGTCGATGCACACGGCGGTCATCGGCGGCGCGGGAACGACGGCGGAACTCATTCGTCGCTCGGAAGCGTTGCTCGATTGCCCCGTACTGAACGGATACGGGATGACCGAGAGCTTCATCGCCGGCATCTGGGAGCGACGGAACGACGAACGGCGACTGCCCAGCGTCGGCCGAACCACGGACAGGCTCGTCGAGGTCAGGGTCGTCGATCCCGACTCCGGGGACGACCAGCCGCCGGGCGAACCGGGCGAACTCCTCATCCGCGGACGCCCGATGATGGAGGAGTACTTCGACGAACCCGAGAAGACTGCCGCCGCGTTCGACGACGACGGCTGGTTCCATACCGGCGACTGGGCCCGGATCGACGCCGACGACTACCTGTACATCGTCGATCGCATGGATTACACGATCCTCTGTGGCGGCCACAACGTGTATCCACAGGAAATCGAGGGGGTGATCGAGTCGCTCGACGGCGTCGACAGCGCCGTCGTCGTCGGCCGGGAGGACGACCGAAAGGGGGCGAAACCGATCGCGCTCGTCACGGACAACGGCGATCCCCCGAGTGCCGACGAGATCAAGACCTACTGTCTCGAAAACCTGGCACCGTACAAACACCCGCGCGAAGTACAGTTCGTCGACGAACTCCCGCGCAACGACGTCGGGAAAGTCGATCGAGACGCGTCGGCGAACCTGCTCCCGTCGAGTCGCTCGTGAGACAGTGCAGAGACCAGCGGCGTAGTCCGTGCCGCCCACAATAGTATACAAAGCGATATTTTCCGCTATGAACAAATATGTTGTTTGTATTGACTATAATATGTAGTTGGAAGAATATCTGTCCGATTTCCAGTACGAGTCCCCATATGGGTTCGTTTCTTTCCCCTCTGCGGCCGTACATCGGCTCAAATCCAGGGTTTGTCCACTATTTCCCCATACACGAAAGACGATAGAAACGGAACCGGTCCCGCGGAGAGCGACGGGGCCCACGTAGATCGATAATTAGCTATAGGAGCACCCATATACCAGAAAACCCGGGATTCGAGTTCTAGATGCGGCCAGGCGGGGCAAGATAATAAACAATGTATGAGTTCTGTAAGAGAGAGAGAGAATCAAAACGCCGGGATAGCAGGGACAGGCGGCTCCGTAGCGAGCAACACGGAGAGCGGATCGAAACCGACAGCAGCGAGTCCGCTGGCACGCTGTCCAATCGCACGCGGAACCGGTCCCGGTGACCGGGAGTCGGAAGACTGCTCCGGGAGGCGATCATGGGGGGAGCCGATCGGCGATCGCCGCGAGCGCCTCGCGACCCTGCACCTCGTCCGCGAGTTCGGGCACGATCGTGACCGCGAGATCGGGGACGGTCGCCCGGATCTCGCCGACGCGGCGCTCGTGACGCTCCCGCCGGGACCGACAGCGCGAACAGCCCTCCGTCGGGTCCTCGAAGACCCGGTTGACGACGAGGCGATCGATCGGGATCTCGGCCTCGCGGAGCCGGTCGACGAGTCGCTCCGTCTCGGCGATCGCCATCCGTTCGGGATGGGTGACGACGCGAAACGCGGTGCGCTCGGGATCGCGGAGGATTTCGCGGGCGCGCTCGAGGCGGTCCTGGAATCGGACGAGGTCGTCCTCGTCGCGATCGGGGCCGGTCATCACGGACATCGGGCCGAGGACGGCGCTGCGGGCCGCCGTGCCGATCCGGCGAACCTGCCCGCGGAGCGATCGGGTCGTCTCGAGCGCAAGCCCCATCACCTCGGGGGTGTCGAACAGCCGGAGCGTGTGGCCCGTCGGCGCGGTGTCGAAGACGACGACGTCCCATGCGCCCGAGTCGACGTACTCCACGAGCAAGTCGAGGGCCGCGAGTTCGTCGCTCCCTGCGGGCGCACCCGCGGCGAAGATCCGTTCGACCTCTGCCTCGTCGAGCCTGATGCCCGCACTGCGCAGATCGGCTGCGAGCGCTCGCGCCAGCGTTTCGTATCGCTCCGTACGGGTCTCGGGGTCGATCTCGACGGCCCACAGGCTCCCCGATTCGCCGGCTCCGCGATCGGCGTCGGTTTCGCCGCTAACACCGTCGATCGCCGTCGGCTCCGGCCCGATCGCGGTCCCGAACGAGTCTGCCAGGGAGTGGGCCGGATCGGTCGAGACGACGAGGGTATCCCGACCCTCGTCGGCGAGTCGGAGTCCGGTCGCCGCCGCGCAGGTCGTTTTCCCGACGCCGCCTTTCCCGCCGTAGAAGATGCAGTCGGTCACAGCGCCAGTACCACGGACCGGTACCTAAACGTCTCGTCGAACTGGCCGGGCGGGCGCGCGTGTGATCGGATCGCCATCCACCCGAAGAACGGACCGAACCGACGAAAAACCGGATCGGCGGAGTTCAGAGGTCGACCTTGTCGAACCGGTAGAGCGCGACCGCGATCGGAACGACGATCCAGAACAGCAGGACGACGAGCGAGAACCAGTCCTGCATGTAGAAGGGGACGTTACCGCCGAACGCCTCCTCGACCGATCGGATGGCGTCGGGGTTTCGCTCGGCGACCGAGGTGGCAAGCGTCAGGACGTTCCGGTAGGCGACGCCGGGATCGAAGCTGTTGAACAGGAAGAACACGTCGTGTGGCCGGGTCAACTCGACCGTCTCGCCGCCGAGACCGGTGGTCGTGTACTCGGTTCCGGGGAGGTAATCGAGTCGGACCAGCAGGTTGGCCACGCCGAGTACGGTCTCCCAGACGATGTAGAAGAGGACGAAGACGCCGAACGCGAACGCGCCGGCGACGGTCGTCGAGCGGGCGAACGACGAGATGGCGACGGCGATGCTGGTGTAGGCGACGCCGTAGAGGATCGAGACCAGGAGCAAGCCGACGTAGTCGACGACGTCGAACCCGCCGAACAGGACGGCGACGATGGCCGCCGCCAGGAGGAAGCCGGTGACGAGCGAAACGGACAGCACGCCCGCTCTGCCGATGAGTTTGCCGAGCAACACGTCCTTCCGGGAGTGGGGCAGGGAGAGCAAGACCTTGATGCTCCCGGACTCGCGTTCGCCCGCGATCGCCTTCCAGCCCAGGACAAGCGCGATCAGGGGGATGACGAGGCGCGTGACGCTGTGGGTAAGGCTGATGAGTCCCTCCGTCGTCGCCCCAGCCTGGGCGAGGTCGGCCCCGGTGTACCACAGGATCGCCGTGGGAATCACCAGGATCATGAAGAAGAACATGCTCAGACCCATGAACAGCCACGATCGAACCGCGTCCTGGAAGTCCTTCTTCGCGATCGCGCGGATGCTGTCGGGGTCGATCGAACTCGACGGCGTCGTGGTCGCTCGCGACCCGCCGGCGGTCTCCGTGCTCATGCTTGCACCCCCGTGGTGTAGGACTGGAAGACGTCGTCGAGCGACGCTTCGGTCGTCGAGAAGTCCTCGACCTCGATCCCGTGGTCTTCGAGCGTCGAGAGGACGGCGGTCTTCGATCCGTCGACCTGGACGGCGATCGTCGGCGGATTCTCGCTCTCGACGGCGGCGTCGCTCACGTCCGGGAGCGAGCGCACCGCGTGTAGCGCGTCGTCGTCGATCCGATCGACGGTGACCCGCAGCGCTTCCCCGCCGCTGACGGAGTCGCGAAGTCCTTCGACGGAGTCGACGGCGACCATCTCGCCCTCGCGGAGAATGCCGACGCGGTCACAGACCGCCTCGACCTGCTCCATGATGTGACTCGAGAAGAAGACGGTCGCGCCGCGCTCGTTCTCCTCGCGGACGATCTCGCGCATCTCGCGGGCCCCGTTGGGGTCGAGTCCGGTGGAGGGCTCGTCCAGGATCAGCAGGTCGGGTTCGCCGACGAGCGCCATCGCCAGCATGAGCCGCTGGGACATCCCTTTCGAGTAGCCGCCGGCTTTCTTGTCGATCGCGTCGGCCAGGTCGACCCGTTCGAGGAGGGCTTCGGGGTCGTCGTCGACGCCTTTCGACTCGATCGCGAACTCGAGGTGCTGGCGGCCGGTGAGCCGATTGTAGGCCTGGTAGCCTTCGGGGAGGACGCCGGTCCTCGAGCGGATCTCGCGGCTGTGTGCCTGCGCGTCGAGGCCGAGGACCTGGACCTGCCCGGCGGTCGGACGGACGAAATCCAGCAGGACGTTGATCGTCGTCGACTTGCCAGCCCCGTTGGGACCGAGGAAGCCGAACACCTCGCCCTCCTCGACGTCGAACGAGAGGTCGTCGAGGGCGAGGGTCTGACCGTAAGATTTGGTCAGGTTGTCGACTGTGATTGCGGGCATAGCTGTCTGTGTTGACACACCGTTTGCCGATAAGGTTTGTCACTTGCAGCCAATGATATACCCCAGAATTATGGGGGAATTAGTGGTTATGGGGGAATTAGTGTTCAGTTTTCAGATCGGATCGTCCGGATCGTACCGCTCTGCTGTCCGTTCGACCTCCGACGCGTACCGTTCGCGGGTCTCCGCGTCCGGAACGGGTTCGAGGTCGGCTTCGGGAATCTCGGTCGCCGCCGTGACCGTCGGTCCGGTCCGGAGCGACGTCGAGGACCGCTGGCGTTGCTGGTAGCGCGACCCATCCGGCGTCGCGTAGACGATCGTCACGAAGTCGCGGTCGCCGAACTCGCGTTCGACGAGCCAGCACCGTACCGTCGAGTCACTCATACCCGGGCCTTGCGGATCGAGGACCGAGAATGTACCGTGTCGGCTCCGCCACCCCGAGAAAGCACCGCCAAACTTTGAGGATCGGCGAGCGAGGGCGAGACGATGGAGTGGACGGACCACGTCGATCAGTTGCTCCTCGACGGCGAGCGCGAGCGCGAGCGGATCGAACTCGAGTCGGCGATCGTCGTCGTCACGACCCACCGCGTCCTCGCGTTCACCCCCGGACGCGACGGGGCGGACTTCCGGGTCGTCGATCGACCGAACGTCCGGAACGTGACGGTCGACGACGACGGGAGCCGCCGGACCGCCGGCTGGACGCTCGCCTCCGGCATCCTCGGTATCGGGTTGCTCGTGACGTCCACGGTCGTCGATCCGGGCAGGATCGTCGGCGACGTCGACGGCGACGGCCCGGTCTCGGGCGTCGTCGAGACCGCGTTCCAGGTCGCCGAGACGGTGTTGACGGGCGTCGAACTCGCACTGTTCGGCGGCGGCCTCCTCCTGCTCGCACTCAGCCTGCTCTTTGGCCTGCGATACGGCCACTCGCGATCGCGCCGACTGGTGCTCCGGATCGCCGGCGACGACGACCTCGACCTGCCGGTCACGGACGCCGATCTCGAGGCGGGCGCGGTTCCGGCGCTCGAGGCCGCGATCGGGCCGGAGTCGACCGAGAGCGGTCCCGTGGACGGGCCGAACGAGGGTGGCGGGACACCCGACCCCGATCGGGACGGTGGGATCGACCGCAGGGACGGGGCGACCCGGTGACGTCAGGCTGAAAGCCGCTCGCTTCGTAGGGCCGCCGATGAACGCAGACGGGGTTCGCGAACGGGCGCGATCGGTACCGCGTGAGCCCGGCGTCTACCAGTTCCAGGAGGGCGAGACCACGCTGTACGTCGGGAAAGCCGTCGACCTCCGGAACCGCATCGGGTCCTACGCCGATCCGCGAAGCGCGCGTATCCGCCGGATGGTCGATCGCGCCGACGGGATCGAGATCGCCGTAACCGACACGGAGACGCAGGCGCTGTTGCTCGAGGCGAACCTCATCAAGCGCCACCAGCCCCGGTACAACGTCCGGCTGAAGGACGACAAGTCGTATCCGATGGTGCAGTTGACCGACCACGAGGCCCCGCGGATCGAGATCACCCGCGACCCGGCGGAGTCGGCGACCGTCTTCGGCCCGTACACGAACAAGGGGCAGGTCGAGACCGTCGTGAAGGCCTTGCGCGAAACGTACGGCGTCCGTGGCTGCTCGGACCACAAGTACGCGGGACGCGATCGGCCCTGCCTCGACTACGAGATGGGGCTCTGTACCGCGCCCTGTACCCGCGAGATCGACCTCGAGAGTTACGGCGAAGACGTCACCGCGGTCGAGCGGTTCTTCGAGGGCGAAACCGGGATCCTCGCCGATCCGCTCCGCCGGGAGATGGAGGCCGCCGCCGAGGACCGGAACTTCGAGCGCGCGGCGAACCTGCGCGATCGACTGGAGACCGTCGAGGCGTTCCACGGCGCTGGCGGCGAGGCGGTCCAGTCTGTCGGCGACGAGCGGGCCGTCGACGTGCTCGGGGTCGCGATCGAGGGCGAGGACGCGACCGTCGCCCGTCTGCGCGCCGAGAACGGCAAACTGGTCGATCGCGATCGCCACACGATGGACGCGCCGGGGGCCGCCGGATTCCCAGCAGGACATGCCGACGAGGGCGGCGAGGGCGTCCCCGCCGTGCTCGCGGCCTTTATCGTTCAGTACTACGCCGAGCGCGACCTGCCCGACGCGTTGCTCCTCCCCGAGCGCCACGGGGACGACGAGGTCGCGGCGTGGCTCGACGCCGAGGGCGTCGCCGTCCGGGTTCCGGGCGCGGGCCGCGAGGCGAAACTGGTCGAACTCGCGCTCAAGAACGCCCGCCGCAACGTCGGCGGACGCGACGAGTGTGGGATGCTCGCGGACGCGATCGGGATCGACGCCGCCCGGCGGATCGAGGGGTTCGACGTGAGCCACGCTCAGGGCAAGTCGGCGGTCGGGAGCAACGTCACGTTCGTCGAGGGGAGCGCCGAGAAAGCGGACTATCGCCGGAAGAAGCTCCCCGATCGGAACGACGACTACGACAACATGCGAGCGCTCGTCGCGTGGCGCGCCGCTCGCGCGGTCGAGGGCCGCGACGATCGACCCGACCCCGACCTGCTGGTGATCGACGGCGGCGAGGGCCAACTCGGGGCCGCCCGCGACGCGCTCGCTGAAGCGGGATGGGACGTCCCCGCGATCGCGCTGGCGAAGGCCGAAGAGCGCGTGATCGCGCCGGATCGGGAGTACTCGTGGCCGTCGGATGCGCCGCACCTCCACCTCCTCCAGCGGGTGCGCGACGAGGCCCACCGCTTCGCGGTCCAGTACCACCAGACGATCCGCGACGAGGTGACGACCGTCCTCGACGACGTGCCGGGCGTCGGCCCCGA
This sequence comes from Halosolutus amylolyticus, assembly GCF_023566055.1. Classification (NCBI taxonomy): domain Archaea; kingdom Methanobacteriati; phylum Methanobacteriota; class Halobacteria; order Halobacteriales; family Natrialbaceae; genus Halosolutus; species Halosolutus amylolyticus. The sequence goes on from NZ_JALIQP010000001.1 coordinate 398,217, forward strand.
GACGCGCAAGCAGTTGCTCGGCCGGTTCGGCAGCGTCGAGAACGTCCGCGAAGCCTCGATCGAGGACCTCCGGAGCGTCGAGGGCATCGGCGAGAAAACGGCCGAGACGATCCAATCGAGGCTGTAACGAGCGCAACGATCGGGTCTCGACTGTGAACCGACCGGAGCGATCGCGTCGTGGCCGGAGAGACACGACGCGATCGGGGAGACGGCCGTTGCGAGCGCAAGGACAGTGATATACTCGACACCACTCTATGCCACACCATGGCAAACGGCGACGACGAACTCGACGACCTGCTCGACGAACTCGACACACAGGGCGACCTCGAGACGTCCCAGCAGGTCCTCTCGATCCGGACGGAGAGCCGCCGGTACGACAAGCCGGTGACGATCGTCGAGGGGTTCGATCTCCCGACGGACGAGATCAAATCGATCGCCTCGGACCTGAAGTCCTCGATGGGAACCGGCGGCACGGTCGACGAGGACCGGATCGAACTCCAGGGCGACCATCGCGATCGGGTGCCGGACCTGCTTCGCGATCGGGGATTCGACGTCCGCGAGTGACCGATCGGGATTCGACGGATTCGGCCCGACGAACGACCCGAAATCAACTGCTCGCGAAGAATTCGCGGTTGACGAACGACTTTGTACTCGCACTATCAATGACCGGATATGAAGATCCGATCGGCGACCCCGGAGGACTTCGAGGCGATCAGAGCGGTCGCACGCGAGACGTGGCACGACACCTACGACGAACTCGACGCCGAGACGATCGAGTACACCGTCGAGAACTGGTACACCGACGACTCGATGCCGCTCGAGGCACCCGGGACGGTCGTGCTCGTGGCCGAGACCGAGGCCGACGGCTCGGCGAGTAGCCGGACACAGTCCGACGGCGACGTCGTCGGCTTCACCCACGCCGTCGTCCAGGGTGAGCAGGCCGATATCCTCCGGATGTACGTCCATCCGGACCACCAGGGCGAGGGCGTCGGGTCCGCCCTCCACGAGCGGTTGCTCGCGGCGATCGAGGGGGACGACGTCGATCGCGTCCGATCGTTCGACTTCTCGTTCAACGACGTCAGCAGAGCGTTCTACGAGGGGCTCGGCTTCGAAAAGACCGGCGAGGACGAGGTCGAGATCGACGGCGAGTTCTACCCCGAAGCGGTCTACACGCTCGAACGCTAGCCCTGGGCGTCGATGGCGGTGGGCTGTCGCGCCGTCCCTACCGAGTATGGTGGAACCACTTTGGTATTCGATACCGTAGCGACGGGTATGGAACTCCGACCAGCCTCGATGGCCGATCGCGAGGCGATCCGCGAGGTCGCGCGAGCCACCTGGCACGACACCTACGACGAACTCGACGCGGAGACGATCGACGAGACGATCGACGACTGGTACGGCGACGAGGCCCTCGAGCAGGCGCTGGAACAGGCCGGGACCGCGTTCCTCGTCGCGGAGAGCGCGGAGCATCGCTCCGCGAGTAGCCGGGCGGAGTCCGGCGGAGACGGGGAGATCGTAGGCTTCACCCACGGCGTCGTCCAGGGCGACGAGGGCGACGTCCTCCGGATGGCCGTTCACCCGGACCACCAGGAGGAAGGCATCGGGACGGAGTTACACGAACGGCTCCGGGAGGACCTGCAGGACTTCAACATGGAGCGGATGCGGGCGATCGACCTCGCCTCGAACGAGGGCGGACAGCGGTTCTACGAGAAACAGGGTTTCGAGCAGACTGGCGAGGGAGAGGTCGAAATGGGCGGCAAACAGCGCCGGGAAGTGGTCTACACGCTGGAGCTGTAGGCGGCTCCCCGGGAACGATCGCTGGCGCGGGGCCAGCGTGCGGCGAGAACTGTCGTGCGGACCGGGGCCGCACTCACCCCCGGTGTGCGATCCCGATATTGAGGTCGCCGTTCGAGCAGGCCAGCCGGGTGAGCCGTCCCGTGAACCACAGCGTCTGCCGGCCGCCCGGGGGCACGGCGATCGTCTCGGTCGAGGGAAGCCCCGCCGTGCTCGCGACGTACCGATCGGGCGAGACGCGTCCCGTGACGCTGACCAGTACCTGTCCGCCGCCCGTCGGGCACGCCTCGACCGTGACCGCGCCGTCCGACCAGTCGTCCGGCGTCAGTGCCGCGTCGCTACAGCCCCGCGTCTCGACCCGGCCGTCCTCCTGGCGAGCGGCGCCGGGGTTCGAGAGGGCCGCCGCTCCCGCCAGCGCTCCGATCGCACCCAGTACCGTCCGCCGCAACGGGCTCGTTCCGTCGGGTTCCTCGCCGCCGTCGGTGGTCGCCTCGTCGAGTATGCTCATTGCCAGCATACAGCACGCCGTACTCGCCGCTAGACAAAGAATCGTATTCGGATTCGACGAACCGGTTTCGCGTCGAACGAAACGTGGCGCGAGCCCCGAGAGCGAGGCCACGCCCGAACCGGAACGCGGGGAGCGAGCGGGCCGAAAAACCTGGTTCGCGAGGGGTACATGAAGGAACTTGCAAATTCACCGGACGGAAGCAAGTGGTTCGCACGCATCTGTTAGTGAAGAACTCCCATCATGGCCACGAAATCGCCGAGTGAGGCGGACATTCTCCGTCCGATCAGGCACACGTCGACGAAGTATTACGCGCTGGTCGCCGTCGCCGGACTGCTGTTCGGGCTCTTCCTGATCGGGTGGGGGTACCAGCTCGCGCGAGGGCTCGTGGTCACCGACCTCTCGGACTGGGGCACCGGGGGTGGCGTGACCTGGGGGCTGTACATCGGCGCGTTCATCTGGTGGGTCGGCATCGCTCACGGCGGGATCATCCTCTCGGCCGCCGTTCGGCTCCTCGGGATGGACCGGTACATGCCGGTCGCCCGCCTCGCCGAACTGCTGACGCTGGGCGGGCTCTCGGCCGCGGGCTTTTACATCATCATCCACCTGGGCCGACCCGATCGGATGGTCACCAGCGTCCTGGGCCACTACCACATTACGGTGCACGGCTCGCCGCTGGTGTGGGACGTTACCGTCATCACTGCCTACTTCGTTCTGACCGCGACGTATCTGGCGCTGACCGTCCGCTACGACGTCACGCGCCTGCGCGGAGACCTGCCGGACCGGCTGGGACCGATCTACAGGGGACTGACGCTGGGCTACACCGAGAAAGAAGACGAGATCGTCCAGCGGATGGTCTGGTGGCTCGCGCTGGCGATCATCATCATGGCCCCGCTCTTGCTCCACGGTGGCGTCATTCCGTGGCTGTTCGCGGTGCTCCCGACGTATCCGACGTGGTACGGCGGCGTGCAGGGACCGCAGTTCCTCACGATCGCGCTGACCTCGGCGATCAGCGGCGTGATTCTCCTCTCGTACGGCTTCCGCTGGAGCTACGACTGGGACCACATCATCACCGACGACATCTTCCGCGGCCTGTTGCTGTGGCTCGGCTTTTTCTGCCTGCTGTTCCTCTGGCTCCAGCTTCAGCAGAACGTCACCGGGCTGTTCAAGCCGCCGGTCGACGTGGGCCACGCGGCGGAAGCTCGGCTCGGGAACCCAATCTACCAGACCTCGATGTTGCTGGTCTTTACGGTGCTCGCGTACATCTTCGCACAGACGCTCCGACCGACCCTCTTTACGAAGAAACGAGCCGTCGCCGCCGGGATCCTGGTGCTTACCGCGACGGTCATGGAGAAGATCCTCTTCGTCGTCGAGGGCTTTCTCCATCCGACGTTCGACATCTACGAGGCGACGCCCGGCGAGTACTTCCCGAGCCTCATCGAGATCATGTCGCTCGTCGGGACGATCGCCATGGTGACGCTGTTCTTCGCGCTCGTCGCGAAGGTCGTCCCCGTAGTGGAACTGCACGCGATCGAACACCTGCGGGACGACCACGAGGAGTGACGGCCGATCGGGCTATTCGAACGCCACGAGTCGACCGGTGTCCGTCCCGACGACGACCACGTCCCCGGCGACCGCGGGACCCGACGCGAACTCGCCGTCGAGCGAGCGCGACCACCGTTCGTCGCCGCGATCGCGATCGATCGCCTGCAGCACCGGGCCGCCGCTCGTGACGTAGACGGCGTCGTCGGTGATCGCGGGTGCGGAAACGGGTCGTCGCCCGACGTCGACGTTCCAGTGGGTGCCGCTCTCGCGACGCCGCATCGCCGCGAGCCGCCCACCGGTCGAGCCCACGAAGTACGCGTCCGCCGTGGCCGCCGGCGAGGAGAGGACGTGGCCGGCGAAGCCGAACCCGCCGCGCTCGCCGCCGGCGTGATCGTAGATCGTGACCTGTAACGACGGGGCCGCGACGTGCTCGCCGGCGACGGTCGGTGGCTGCATTCGCGCCCCCTCGTGGCTCCACCGCTCGGTCCCGGTCGCCCGATCGAGCGCGTAGAGCCGCCCGTCGAGCACCGACGTATCCTCAGCACCCACGTAGACGAGGTCGTCGGTCACGGCCGGGTAGTCCACGACGTCGACCGCGGGATCGGGGTCGAACGTCCACCGCACGTCGCCCGACGACGCGTCGACGGCGCGGCAGACCGGGTCCTCGCGCGTGCCGACGTAGACGGTTCCCCCGGCGGCAGTCGGCCCCGACACCGGACCCGGGAGTGCGGTCGTCCACCGTTCCGTCCCGTCCTCGCGATCGAGTGCGACCAGCGACCCCGATTCGGTCCCGAGGACGAGTCGATCGCCAACGACGCACGGACACTGCGACTGCCCGCCGTCCTCGTCGACCGTCGTCGACCACTGCTCGTCGCCCGACGCGACGTCGATCGCGTGGACCGTCCCCGCATCAGAACACGCGTAGACCGTCCCGTCGACGATCGCGACCTGGTCGGTGACCGCACCGGGAAGCGACGCGTCCCAGCGCTCGGTCGGCTCCGTCGTCGGTGCGTCCACCGGCCCGGCGACCCCGGTGTTCCCGGGCGAACCCTGGAACGACGGCCAGCCGAGGGACGTCGAGTCGGCGGCCCCATCGTCGTCCTCGTCGTCGGCGGGTCCGTCATCGGCGGCATCACCCTCGCCGGTCCCGTCCGGATCGTCGTCTCCACCGAGCGCGCTCAAACAACCCGCTCCGACGGCCGATATCACCACGCCACCTGCGCACAGGACTGTTCGCCGCGAGCGATCCATAGCCGATGATGTCAGCACGATCTCAAAAACGTACCTATCAACGCCGGTGAACGGATCGGGGCACGTGGACCGATCGGATATCGGCCGCGAGGTATCGACCGCGTCGACTCCCTGACCGCGGTCGATGAGCCACCGCGTGACGCCCGGTCGCGAGTCAGAACTCCTCGGTCGGCGGCGCGATCCCCTCGTCCTCGCCGTCGTCGAAGTCGAACTCCTCGCGGACTTCCCGGATCCGATCGCGGATGTCGGCCGCCAGCTCGAATTCGAGGTTGCTCGCGGCCTCCTGCATTCGCCCCTCGAGTTCGTCGATGTAGCGGGCGGCCTCGTCCTCGTCCGCGAGTTCCCGGCCGGAGACCTCGCTCGTGTCGGTCTTCGACCCGGGCAGGTTCGTCTCGCCGACCTCTTTCTCGATCGTCGTGGGTTCGAGGCCGTGTTCCTCGTTGTACTCCTGCTGGATCTCGCGGCGGCGCTGGGTTTCCTCGATCGCCGACTCCATGGCGTTCGAGGGCTCGTCGGCGTAGAGGACGACCTCGCCGTTGACGTTGCGAGCGGCCCGCCCCATCGTCTGGACGAGCGTCGTCTCGCTCCGCAGGAACCCCTCCTGGTCGGCGTCTAAGATCGCGACGAGAGAGACCTCGGGGATGTCCAGCCCCTCCCGCAGGAGGTTGATCCCGACGAGAACGTCGATCTCGCCCAGACGGAGCGAGCGGATGATCTCGTGGCGCTCCAGGGTGTCGGTCTCGTCGTGCATGTACGCGACGTCGACGCCCGACTCCTCCAGATACTCGGTCAGGTCTTCGGCCATCCGCTTCGTGAGGGTGGTGACGAGAGTGCGCTCGTCGCGATCGATGCGTGCGTCGATACGATCCATGAGGTCGTCGACCTGGCCGCTGGCGGGCGAGACCTCGACCTTCGGGTCGACGAGGTGGGTCGGACGGACGATCTGTTCGACGATCTGCTCGCTCTCCTCGTGTTCGTAATCGCCCGGCGTGGCGCTGACGTAGAGGGTCTGGTCGGTCTTCTCCTCGAACTCCTCGAAGGTGAGCGGCCGGTTGTCGTAGGCGGTCGGCAGCCGGAACCCGTTCTCGACCAGCGAGTCCTTGCGGGACTTGTCGCCGGCGTACTGGCCCCGGATCTGGGGGATCGTCTGGTGGGACTCGTCGACCACGGCGAGGAAGTCCTCCGGGAAGTAGTCGAGCAGGGTGTAGGGCGCTTCGCCCGACTCACGATCGGAGAGGTAGACGGAGTAGTTCTCGATCCCCGAACAGTAGCCCGTCTCCTGCATCATCTCGAGGTCGAAGGTGGTTCGCTCCTCGATACGCTGGGCGGCGATCATGTCGCCCGTGCGTTCGAAGTACGAGATGCGCGAGTCGAGGTCGTCCCGGATCTCGTCCATCGCCTGCTCGAGTTTCGGCTCCGGGATGGAGTAGTGCTCCGCGGGGTGGACGAGGACCGCCTGTTGCTCGCCCTGGGTCTTCCCCTCGAGCGGGTCGACCTTGACCATCCGATCGATCTCGTCGCCCCACAGTTCCACGCGAACCGCGTACCGGCCGTACATCGGATAGATCTCGATCGTGTCGCCCCGGACCCGGAACGTGCCCTGCGTGAAGTCGACGTCGTTGCGCTCGTAGTTCAGGTCCACGAGCTGGGCGAGCAGGTCGTCGCGGCCGATCTCCTCGCCGACCTCGAGGCGCAAGGACATGTCGACGTAGTTGCGCGGGTCACCGAGGCCGTAGATCGCGGACACGGAGGCGACGACGATCACGTCCTCGCGAGTCAGCAGGGAGCGGGTCGCGGAGTGGCGAAGCCGATCGATCTCGTCGTTGATCGAGGCGTCCTTGTCGATGTAGGTGTCGGTCTGCTCGACGTAGGCCTCGGGCTGGTAGTAGTCGTAGTAGGAGACGAAGTACTCGACGGCGTTCTCGGGGAAGAGGTTCCGGAACTCCTCGTACAACTGGGCCGCCAGCGTCTTGTTGTGGGCGATCACCAGCGTCGGCTTCTGGATCTCCTCGATCAGCCACGAGACCGTGTTGGTCTTCCCGGAGCCGGTTACCCCGAGCAGGGTCTGTTTGTCCATCCCCGATCGGAACCCGTCGGCCAGTTGCTCGATCGCCTCGGGCTGGTCGCCCGCCGGGTCGAAGGGGGCGTCGACCTCGAAGGGGCGATCGACGTCGGGACGGTCCGGCTGGAGAGGACCTCGACTCTCGCTCATTGTCGGGTTCAGGAGGTCGAGCCACTTTACCCGCTCGCATGCGGCACGCGCCTCGCGAGTCGCCGGACCGATCGACGCCGACGCCGCCGACGGCCATCGGTCGGCACGGACGAAAAATACGAATCCTCGATCGGGACGCGGTGTCCGATCGGCCGGGGCTATAGTAGCAACTGAAATGATTCACACACTGATCGCAACGCCGTCCTGCAATCAGGTGTGCATTGACTTTCAGTTGCTACTATACGTCTCGTCGGCCGTCGGCCCGTCGACCGCGAACTGGACGGTGAAGTCGCGATCGGTCGTGCCCTCCGGCGGTTCGAGGTAGCCGATCGCGTAGCCGGTGTAGGCCACGCCCCGTTCGAGCGTGACGTCGAAGGTGGCGACGACCGTCTCCGGATCGCCGGCCGGCCGGACCGAGAGGGTGTAGTCACCGGCCGGCACCGGCACGTAGTCGGTCGATTCGGTGAACGAGACGTCCTCGAAGAGCGGCTCGTCGCCGGCGTAGACGTCGACGCTGGGGGCGTCCGGGGAGAAGTGCGCGACCCGCGCGAGGGCCGACCCGGCGTCCAGCAGGACCGCAGGCTGGAACGTCCCCGCGCCGAGTTCGCCGATCGCGGCGACCGTGTAGAACGCCGCGCCGAACGTCACGTCGTCGTCGAACGCGACCGTCCCCGGATCGCCGGCCGCCGTGATTTTGACCCGGTACGTCCCCGGTTCGATCTCCAGGTACGGCGAGACGTCACCGTAGGCGACGTTCGCGAGCACCCGATTCCCGTCGACGTAGACGTCGACGTTCGGGGCGTCCGGGGAGAAGTGCGCGACCCGGACGGCGCCACCGGGTACGTCGTCCGGTTTCTCGTCCCCCTTGCGCTTTTTCTCGGGTTTCTGTCGATCGTCGTCGTCGTGTTCGCCCACGGCGAGTACGGGTCCGCTCGCCGCGGTCAGCCCACCGGCGATCCCCATCGTCTTGAGCGCCGCGCGTCGTGATACTGGCATGATGCGATCGTGTGGGAGGATCGAACAGAAATATAACCGGCAGTCAGTACTGCGACTAGTTCCGACGTTTCCGTCCCGCGATTTCGAACTATGACCAGCCTGCGATCGGAAGCGGCGTCGTACACTGCTCGTGCGATCGAAAGTATCCGCCTACAGCGTCCGCGCGATCGACGCCGGGTTCCCACGCCGTCTGCGTTTCGCGCGTCGTCTCTCGCCCCGCGTCGCACGTAGTGCGATCGTACGGACGCGTACGCCGCCCGTTCCGAGCGCCGATCGATCGGACGTGGCTCGTGCCCGGCCAACCGTTATGGGCGGCGACGGGGTAGGCCGGGATATGACGGACCACCTCCAGCAGGCCCGCGACGACCTCGAAGAAGCCGCCAAGAGCGCCGACGACGACGTGCGCGGCGACATCCGCGAGACCACCGACGCGTTCGCCGACTACGTGATGAGCGACACCCAACCGGATCACGCCCTCCTCGACGAACGGCTCAACACCCTCCGGCAGGTCAGCCAGCAGGCGGACGGCAACACCGAAACCAAGGTCGAGTCGGCCATCGACACGATCGAGGACTACCGCGAGACGATCGATCAGGCCTGACGGGTCTCGCGACGAACGCGACCGACGAGAATCGGAATCGATCGCGGTCGAATCGCTCTCACTCGAGCCGGTCGAGCACGGCGTCCCGGTCGTAGGCCAGCGAGAGCGATCGGGAGCGGCCGCGGCCGTCGACGTCCGCGTAGTCGGCCGCGATCAGCCCCAGTTGATCGAGTTTGTTGACGATCTCGGAGTAGCGGGTGTAGCCGAGGTCGGTCCGCTCGTGGAACTCCTCGTAGACGTCGCCGGCCTGGTCGCCGTCGTTGTTGGCGACGACCTCGAGCAAGGCCCGTTCGGTGTCGGTCAAATTCGAGAGACTGCGGGAGAGCGAGATGTACTTCGACTTCTCGTAAGCTTCCTCGACGTCCTCCATCTCGACGGTGCGACTCGCGCGCATCTCGGCGTTGAGGCCGGCCCGGCGCAGGAGGTCGATCCCGACCCGAAGGTCGCCGCTCTCGGCGGTCAACTCGGCCACGCGCTCGAGCGTCTCGCGGGAGATAACGCCGTCGTGGAAGCCCCGTTTGACACGTTCGTCGAGGATGTCGACGATCTCTGGCTGGTCGTAGACCGGGAAGTAGACGTCCTCGGGCCGGAAGACGCTCTGGACGCGGGAGTCCAGTTCCTCGATGACCTCGAGTGCAGGGTCCGAGGAGACGACGATGACGCCGATCTTCGCGCCCGGATACTCCTCGTGGGCCCGGAGCAGGGAGTAGAGCGTATCGGAGGCCTCGTTCTCGTAGAAGAGGTAGTTGACGTCGTCGAGCGCGACGACGAGCACCCGGTCCTCCTCGACGAGTTTCTCGGCGATCTGGCCGAACAGTTTCTTGAACGAGATCCCCGACGACGGCGGTTCGTAGTCGAACGTCCCCTCGAACAGCCGCGAGAACACGGAGTAGCGGGTCGCGTTGACCTGGCAGTTGACCCGGATTGTCCGGACGTCGCTGGTCTGGGCACCGACCTCGTCGAACAGTTTCTGGATCGCCGTCGTCTTCCCCGTCCCCGGCGGGCCCCGAACCATGACGTTCAGCGGTCGCGACCCACGCACCGCCGGCCGGAGCGCGTACGTCAGGCTCCGGGTCTGCTCCTCGCGGTGTTTGAACGTCTCGGGAACGTAGTCGATTTCGAAGACGTGCTCGTTTCTGAACACGGATTCGTCCCACGACAACATCCCCTCGTCGGGGCCGTCTGTCATCACTTTCACCACGCTGTCGAAGCTACTTAGTTGTTCGCAGGATTACGGGTGGAAACTCGAGTCCCCGATCCCGTCGATCCGAATCGGCCCGTCCCACGCTCAGGCGGCCTCGATCCGCTCCGTTCCGCGATCGATGTCGGCCGGATCGATCCGCCCGCGGTGACTCAGCCGGGCGTGGGCCCGGACCAGGCGTTCGACCTCGTCGCTACTGCTCGATCGGAGCACGAACTGGCAGCTTCCCAGGGGGCACTCGAAGCGGTATGGCATGACGTAGCAGAGGCGCGGAGCGGAGGTACGTATTGTACTTGCACAATCTTGTCGGTCATACGGCGTCAGGTCGCGATGGCCACCCACGGCGATCGCGTTCTCGATCGCGATTCCGGTCGCAGTTCTCCTGCAGGCGAGCGCCGAACACACCTGCGAAAGCGCCGTACTCGCGGTCACCCCGTTAGCCGACCGACGTCACGGCTTCCGATTGCCGCGATGGGCGATCGTTCGGCCAGCCAGTCGCTGGAGCAGGCCTCGGATCCGGGCGAGCGTCGGAGCGAGGATCGGGTTCGCGGTCACGGCGACGTAGGCCGGCAGGGGATCGTACCGGCCTGTTTCGAGGGAGTGAAGCGCCGCCGCGGTCACCCGGTGGTTCCCGTCGGCGACGAACCACGGAGTCGCACCGCGGCGGGTCCGGACGACCAGCGGATCGAACTGCGTTCCGGCAGCGAGGTCGTCGCAGTACGTCCGGATCGCCCCGACGTCGATCCCCGCTGATTCGAGCGGGCCGACCCCGTCCTCGTGAAGGCGTTCGGCCACGCCGAACAGGGTACCGTCCGTCGAGACGGCGCGCCACAGGAGGTCGTCCGGCCCGCCCACTGGACGGAGGTCGACGAATCGGTCCCGATCGATCGTGAGTCGGTACCACCGGATCGGCCGCTCGCGCCAGACGAACGCCGCCGCACCCGGTTTCGCCGCGAGGAGCGCGTCGCGCACCGCCGACGAGTCCGTCGGGACCGCTCCCGGATCGACCTCGGCAGTGCCGCGATCGGCCTCTCGCACGAGCCAGTTCCGGAGCACGCGCTCCTCGGGGACCCGCTCAGGCATCCGTCCCTCCGGCGACGACCGCAGTCGAGTCGGTGCCGCTCGCGGCGTGGGTTCGAGTCACGAGCCGATACTCCGGACGGGATCTATGGGGAGGAATGGCATATATTTGCGGACGGAACCGCTCCCCGCTCGGAACCGGTCAGTTCCAGTAACTGTCCGGCAGTCATCGCCCACGAACTATACCGTTCGACGTGGTACGGGGGGAAGTGACCGTGACCGAAACGCAGGTTACACTGATCCAGATCGACAACTACGGGCCGTGGACGGTGGCGCCGGAACCGAAACGGGAGGCCGACCTGCAGATGCTCCAGTCCCGCCTGTACGCGGACCTCTCACAACTCGTCGGTCATCACGACGGCTACGTGTTCTCCACGCGATACGACAACATGATCGCCGTCACGAACGGCCTCGACCTGGCGGAACACCGGCGCATCCAGGATGCCGTCCGCAACCGCTATCCCGTGACGGTGAGCCTCGGCGTCGCCACGGGTGCCTCCCCGCGGGACGCGATCGGCGAGGCGACCGCGACCCTCCAGGCGGCCGGGAGCGCCCAGGACGGAGAGCGAACCGAAATCCTGCGCGGCGATCCGCTGCGCGAGGGAGGGGCCGTCCAGATCGCCCACTTCGACGTCAACGACGCGACCGGGCGGTACACCGACGAACTCGACGCCTTCGAAGTGTTCCGGCGCATCGACCGGGGGTACACGACGCTCCTCGAGTACATGTACGACAGTCACGACTCGCTGTCGTTTTTCATCGGCGGCGACAACGTCATCTCGGTAACCGCCGACCTCGATCGGCCGGCGTTCGAGGAGGCGATCGATCACGTCGCGGAGACCGCGGGGATCGACCTCAAGGTCGGCGTCGGTCGCGGTCGGACGGCCGGGGACGCCGGGATGGTGGCCAAGGAGGCGCTCGAACGCTGCCGAGAGCACGGAACCCGCGTCGAGATCGGTGCCGGTGAGCGAACGGAGGGGACGTAACCCGATGCCGGCCCAGTCGGTGTACTTCACGGGCCCACGCGAGGTCGAGGTCCGAGAGACGACAGTGCCCAACCCGGGCCCGAACGAGGTCAAGGTAGCGGCGACGGTCTCCGCCATCAGCTCCGGGACGGAACTGTTACTCTACCGGGGCGAGATGAACCCCCAGATCGACGCTGACGAGACGCTCGACGCACTCTCCGGATCGTTTTCCTATCCGTTTCCGTACGGGTACGCGATCGTCGGGACGGTGACCGCCGTCGGCGCGGACGTGGACCCGGCGTGGCGCGACCGGACGGTGCTCGCGTTCCACCCCCACGCAAGCGAGTTCGTCGTCGGGGTCGACGAGGTGTGCGTCGTGCCGGCCGACGTTTCGCCGGCGGAGGCGGCGATTCTGCCGAACGTCGAAACGGCGGTCAACCTGCTCCTCGACGGGGACCCCCGCATCGGCGAGCGGGCGATCGTGTTCGGTCAGGGCGTCGTGGGGCTGTTGACGACGGCACTGCTGGCCGAGACGCCGCTTTCGTCGCTCGTAACCGTGGACTGCTACGAGAAGCGACGACGGCTCTCGGCGGCGTTCGGAGCCGATCGGTGTCTCGATCCCGACGAAGACGACCCGGTCGCGGCGGTCCGCGAACCTGCGGGACCGCCCGAGCGTCCGGACTCGCCGTCCGGTCGGACCGAACGGGACGCACCACCGCGTCGAGCGGACCTGACCTACGAACTCTCGGGCGATCCGGCGGCGCTCGACGTCGCCATCGACGCGACCGGATACGGGGGCCGCGTCGTCGTCGGGTCGTGGTACGGGACCAGGACGGCCGAACTGTCGCTCGACGGGCGATTCCACCGGAGCCGAATCCGCCTGATCAGCAGCCAGGTGAGTACCATCGCGCCGGAACGGCGGGGACGCTGGACCGTCGCGCGTCGGCTGGCGACCGCGTGGCGGCGACTGGAGGACGTCGCGACCGATCGGCTGGTGACCCACCGCGTCCCGGTCGGGGACGCCCCGAGGGCCTACGCACTGCTGGACGAGCGCCCGGACGAGACGGTCCAGGTGCTGTTGACGTACTGACCTCCTGCGACCCGGCACTCCCGTCGTTCGAAACCCACCCCAGGTTTTAGTTCGCACACGTGGTCCAAGGGGTATGTACACGGTGACGGTCACCCGCGACTTCGTCGCTCAACACTGGCTCACGGTCCCCGATCCCGGCCCCGAGGGGGACCTCCACTCCCACCACCTGACGGTGGAGGTCCAGGTGGAGGGAGAACGGCTCGGGGAGTACGGCTATCTCGTCGACATCGACGACCTCAAGGCGGTCGTGGACGGCCTGGTCGACCGGTACCGGGACGCGACGCTCAACGATCTTCCGGAGTTCGAGGGGCTCAACCCCAGCGTGGAGCACTTCTCGCGGTTCTTCGCCGATCGAGTCGTGGACGGGATCGAGACCGACCGTCTCGACGGCGTCGAGGTGACGATGTGGGAAGAGGACGCGGCGGCCGCCTCCTACGCTACGACCGTCTGAGTCGATGCGGCTGGGGTTAGTCGTCTACGACGGCCTCGAGCGCACGTCCGGCGGCTACCGCTACGATCGACGGCTCGTGACGGGACTTCGCGATCGGGGCCACGAGGTCACACTCGTTACGATCCCGAGGGACGGGTACGGGGCGAACCTGTTCGACAACGTCTCCAGAGAGGTCGCCGCCGACCTGGCCGCCCTCGACGTCGACGTGCTGTTGCAGGACGAACTCTGTCACCCGTCGCTCGTCCGGCACAACCGGCGACACGACGACGACGTGCCGATCGTCTCGATCGTCCATCACCTCCGGTGCCGGGAGCCGCGGGCGGCGTGGCGGAACGCGCTCGTCAGGCCGATCGAGCGGCGCTACCTCGAGACGGTCGACGCCTTCGTCTACAACAGCGAGACCACCCGGGAGACCGTCGAGGCGCTCGTCGGCCCGACGAGGGGCGTCGTCGCACCGCCCGGTGGGGACCACGTCGATCCGGGAGTCACGCGAGCGCAGATCCGCGCCCGTGCCCACGAACCGGGGCCGCTCGAGGTCGTCTTCGTGGGGACGCTCGTCGAGCGGAAGGGGCTCCACACGCTGCTCCGGGGGCTGGCCGCCCGGCCCGCCGACGAGTGGACCCTGACCGTCGTCGGCGACCCGACGATCGATCCGGGCTACGCCCGGCGGATCGACCGGCTGGTCGACGCGCTGGGCGTCGAGGAGTCGGTGACGGTCGCGGGCCGAGTGACCGATTCGGCGCTGTCGTCGATCCTCGGGGACGGGCACCTCCTCGCCGTGCCCTCCGGCTACGAGGGGTTCGGCATCGTCTACCTCGAGGGAATGGGGTTCGGCATGCCGGCACTCGCCTCGACCGCCGGCGGCGCGGGCGAGGTCGTCACCGACGGGGAGACGGGGGTGTTGATTCCGCCGGGTAAACCGCGGGCCGTGTCCGAGGCGGTGGGCTCTCTCGCGGCCGATCGCGAGCGCCTCGCCGAGATGGGAGTTGCCGCCCGGGACGCCTACGAGGCCCACCCCACCTGGAGCGAGATGGTCGATCGCGTCGCGTCGTTTACGACCGGTCTCCGCGAGGTCGCGGGACCGTCGCCGTGACGACCGGAGTTAACCCGCCAGGGGTTGACGGGCCAGTAGAGGCGTGACCGAACCAGATCACTACTCGTTCCGTCGATACCTCGACGCCAAGCGAACCGTCGACCGACGCGCCCGGGACCGGCGCGTCGCGGACGCGTTTCGCCGCGCGCTCGAGGGGGTCGACGAGCCCGTCGAACTCTGCGAAGTCGGGGCCGGGACGGGCGCGATGGTCGAGACGATTTTCGAGTGGACGGCCGACACCGAGGTCCGGTACACGGCCATCGACGCCGACCCGACCCTGGTCGAGGCCGCCGCGGAGGGCGTCGCCGATCGCGCGACGGACCGGGGCTACAGCCTGGATCGGTCGGATCGGACGGGACGGCCGGGTGAGACGGTACGCATCGATCGCGACGGGGTGGCGTTCGAGGTCGAGTTCCGCGCCGCCGACGCACTTGCCCATCTCGCGGACCACGACGATACGTACGACGCCGTCGTCGCCCAGGCGTTCCTCGATCTCACGGACGTGCGAGCGGCGCTGGAGGCAGTCACCGGCGGGCTCCGATCGGGCGGGGTCGCCTACTTCCCCATCACGTTCGACGGGGTGACGGCGCTGTTGCCGCCGGTCGATCCCGAACTCGAGGACCGGATCGAGCGGCGGTTTCACCGTCGGATGGACACGACCGAGAAGGTCGGCGGTGAGACGGGTGACAGCACTGCCGGCCGTCACCTCCTCACTGCGATACCGGCGACCGGCGGCCGGGTCGTCGCGGCGGGCGGCTCCGACTGGGTGGTCCGACCGATCGATGGCGGGTACGAGGCCGACGAGGCGTACTTCCTCCATCACATCGTCGACACGATCGAGTCCGCGCTCGCGGCCGACGGGACGATCGAGGCCGAACGGGTTCGCGCGTGGGCGGCGAGCCGCCACGAACAGGTCGCGACCGCGGACCTCGTCTACCTCGCCCACCAGCTAGACGTCCTCGCCCGGTGGCCGGGGTCGACGTAGCAGTCCGAATCGCGCCGGCGTCGAAGCTTCAGGTCCGGAGACGGGGACGAGGACAAGGACCCCGACCAGCTATACGGCTCTCGAAATCGTAGCTCGGGCTATGCACTGGACCCGACGACGCGACCTGGAGGGCGGGAAGGAACTGGGCGTCTGGCTCCTCGTCGACGACGACGGCGCGGTCGAGGAGGAACTGTACGTCGAGACCCACGAGTATCGCGGTGGCGGGTTCGACGTCTACACCGCAACCCCCGACGGGGAGTGGACACAGAAAGGCGAGTTCGAAGCCGTCGAGGCCGCCTTCGAGCGGGCGCTCGACGTGATCGAAGCGAGTCCGCACCCGCTTTCGGGGCCGCGACCGGAGTGACGACGTCCCGGACCTCGCGACCGAGTCGGTCGATCGACGGCAGACCGACGGCGAGTGGGGCCGAGCACGCGCTCGAACCCATTGGGGGCGCGTGGTCACCGGCGAGAGGACGCGATCGGAGTCGGACGACCACGCGCCCGACCTACTCGAACTTCTCGAGCAGGCGATCGTAGAAGAGCGCCTCGCTTTCGCCGGCGAGTTTCTCGACGATCAGTTCCGGGGTCGATCGCGCGAGATGCTCCTTGACGGGCGATCGATTCACCTCGAGTTCGCCGTCCACGAGCCCTACCGCTTCGATCCCGTCGACGGTGACGTCGTAGTCGGCCATCTCGCGGATCTCGCCGGCGAGGTGCGAGACGAACACCGCCGTCGCCCCGTTCTCCGAGAGCGCCTCGAGGATACCCGCGATGATCTTCGCGCTGGCTCCGGGTTCGGTGATGCTCTCGAGTTCGTCCACGAGGACGAGCGAGCCCTCGCCACCCTGGGCGAGATCGGCGAACTCCCGGACTGTCGACTCGAACGCCCCCGCGTCCAGCGTCCCCTGGGTCTTGGCGTGGTAGTGCAGGTCGTCGAACCGCCGGAGGCGAACGTCGTCGGCGGGCACCGGCAGGCCCATGTGTGCGAGCACGACGACGCTCGCGACCAGGTCCAGCGTCGAGGTCTTGCCGCCGCTGTTGACCCCCGAGAGGAGCGCGACGCCCGACACCCCGTAGTCGACCGGATCGATCGCCGCGAGCGGTTCGTCCAGCAGCGGCGAGCGCCCGCCCTCGATCGCAAAGCCCGCGGGGTCACCCGTGGCACCGGTGGGCTCCCAGACGAACTCGGGCATCGCACACTCGTACTCGCGGGCGAAGCGGGCGATCGCGAGTTCGACGTCGAGTTCGAGCGCGTCCCGAACGAGTTGTCGGGCCCCCTCGCGCTGGTCGGCGAGGTCGGCCGCGAGGTCCCGTTTGAGACGACCGGCGCGGCGCTCCTTCGCGGCGGTGAGTTCCTCGCGGAGGCGGCCGATCGCGTCCTCGTCGCGCTCGACCGGAAACGTCGGTTCGTCGCCGAACGCGCGCCGGGCGATCTCGGCCTCGCCCTGGTCGAGGTCGAGCGCCTCGATCAGGTGCTCGCGGGCGGCCGCGACCGCCGCGGCGTACTCGTCGGCCAGTTCCCGCGACAGCAGGGAGTCGACGCCCGCGCCCCGTTCGACCAGCGAGAGGAGGTCGGAGCCCTCGATCGTGACGTCCTTCTCGCGGATGGCCTCCCGGAGCCGATCGTTGGCGACGCTCTCGGCGGTCCCGGCCGCCGCGTCCAGGTCGTCGACCGCCGTCGTCAGCCGATCGAGTTCCTCGTCGCCCGCGACCGTCCCGTCCTCGGCGAGTCGCGAGAGGCCGTCCGCCAGCGCGTCGACGTCGCAGGCCGGGTCGAGGTCGGCCGCGCGGTGGACCGCGATCGCCGCCCGCAGGCGGTCCCGGTTCCGCGCGAAAAAGGCGAGCGGACGCTCGGGAACGACCTCCGCGGGGGTCTCGAGTGCGTCGGGCCGGACCTGCACGTCACCCTCGACGGTGACACCGGCGAACGACTCGTCGAGCGCGATCACCGTCGAGTAGCCGCGCGCGAGTTCGGCCAGCCCCTGTGCGTCCTCGACGACCTCGACGGAGAGTTCCGGGATCGCCGCCCGGGCCTCGCTGTAGCGCTCGGCGTCGGTCGTCGCCAGACAGCGCTCCCGGACCCGGACGTCGCCCGGCGTCGCGAGCGGTTCGACCCCCTCGAGCGCGTCGAGGACGGCCTCGTCGTACTCGATATCGATCGCGTCGGCCGCGAAGGCCTGTACCTCCTCGATGCGCGATCGGCTCGGACTCGGGTAGATCGTTTCCAGCCGCTGGGCCGCGTAGTCGGTGACGGTCCACTCTTTGAGCAGGCCCAGCACCTCGCGGTAGACCTCGCGGGCGCGATCGGTCGCCAGGAAGCCGCCGGGGTCGTCGTGCTCGCGGCGAATCGCGCCGCGGGCGATGCGGGCCGCCCGCCCCTGCGTGATCCCGGGTGCCTCCGCGATCCGCGCGACGTCGCCCGATCGCAGCGCTCGTTCGGGTTCGTCGAGTTCCGACAGCGCCCGGGCGGTCTTCTCGCCGACGCCCGGGATCGACTCGAGGTCCATTGCTCTCGACCGGGCTATTCCATCGAAGCGAGAAAAAGCTCCCGCCCGTTTTTTCGGCGTGGCGTGGTACTACCACCCATGACAGTCGGCGCCCGCGAGTACCACGAACGGACGAAACACTCGCCGAGAAGCGTTCGCGAGGGAAGCCACGGCCTGAACTTCGACAACAAGCCGCGGCCGTACAAGGAGTACGTGGACCTGCCGGCGCGGCCGCTCGCCGATCGGCTCCGCCCGCC
This sequence comes from Halosolutus amylolyticus, assembly GCF_023566055.1. NCBI lineage: Archaea > Methanobacteriati > Methanobacteriota > Halobacteria > Halobacteriales > Natrialbaceae > Halosolutus > Halosolutus amylolyticus. The sequence goes on from NZ_JALIQP010000001.1 coordinate 416,729, forward strand.
CCAGCAGCCCGCACTCGCGGCGATCGCGGAGTCGACGCCGGACGGCGAGGTACCGAGAGCCGACGAGCTCGACCCCGATCGGACTCACAATCCGGATCTCGAGACGGTGACGACGCTCTGTTACTACGCCGCGGGGATCACGAAGTCGATCGATCGGCGCGGCCGGAGCCTGCTGTTCCGGGCCGCGGCGACGACCGGGGCGCTGTACCACGTCGATCTCTACGTGGTCTGTGGCGACCTCGGCGAGGGAGACGACCCCGCTGACGGCCCGACACTCGAGGCCGGCGTCTACCACTTCGATCCGCGCACGTTGTCGCTGGACGTGCTCCGCGAGGGCGACTACCGGGGTGTCCTCGCCGCGGCCGCGGGCGACGACGGCGTCGCGCACGCCCCGTTCTCGATCGTCACCTCCTCGACGTGGTGGCGAAACGCCTGGAAGTACGAGGAACGAACCTTTCGCCACGCCTTCTGGGACTCGGGGACGACGATCGCGAACCTGCTCGCGGTCGCCCACGCGCTCGACTACCGGGCCGAGGTCGTCACCGCCTTCGCGGACCGGCCCGTGGCGGAACTCCTCGGTCTTCACACCGAACGGGAAGCGCCGCTGGAGATCGTTCCGATCGGCGAGGGCGCGCCGGCGCTCCTGGCCGGCGTGACGGAACCCGAACCGATCGATCCCGAGATCGAGCCCCTGTCGCCGACCGAGCGGGAGTTCCCGCTGATCCACGAGGCGTGGGCCGCCGGCACCCTCGCGGACGGAGACGAGGCCGACTCGTGGCGCACCGATCGGCCGGCAGGCCCGATCGGAACCCGGGACCCGGGCGATGGCGAGCGGATCCACCTCGATCCGGTCGACCACGAGACGGCGTCGAGCCGACCGCTTTGCCGGACGATCGAGCGTCGCGGCTCCTGTCGCGAGTACGATCGCGAGCCGATCAGCGTCCGCAAACTGTCGACGGTGCTCGATCGGGCCGTTCGCGGGGTGCCGATGGACGTGCGCCGCGAGGACGAGCGAAACGAGTCCGCAGATGAGCGAGCGAGCGATCCGCCCCTCTCGTTCGTCGATCCATACCTGATCGTCAATGGGGTGGAGGGCCTCGACCCCGGGTCCTATCACTATCACCCCGCCGATGCCGAACTCGAGCGACTGCAACGGGGCGAGTTCCGCAGCGAGGCAGGTCACCTCGCGCTCGACCAGCGACTGGGTGCCGACGCCGCGGTCTGTCTGTACTTCCTGACCGATGTCGACGAAATCGTCGACGCCCTGGGCGATCGGGGCTACCGGGCGGCCCAACTCGAGGCGTCGCTGACCGCCGGTCGGCTGTACCTGGCGACCTACGCCCACCGCGATCTCGGCGGAACGGGGCTGACGTTCTACGACGACGTCGTCACCGACTTCTTCGCGCCGCGAGCGGCCGGACAGACGCCGACGTTCCTCTACACGATCGGTCGACCGGCCTGAAGGCGTGGCTGGCGGGACTCACCCCGCTCGATCGCCGTCGAGGCGCCAGGTGAAGATCGCTCGAAGGACGACGACGAGACTGTTTCGCTCGCCGGCACCCCAGATCGCCGTCTCGTCGATCGCCGTCTCGTCCGCGTGCCCGTCCACGAGCGCGCTGACGAGCGCCGTCTCCTGGTCGGTAATCAACAGGCTTCCGGCGGGCGTGTCTTCCCACTCCCAGAGCGTGTCGAACAGGTCGGCCGACGGCACCGTCTCCTGGATACGCCCCTGGACGTCGTCGGAGATGCCCGCCAGATGGATCTCGACCCCGCGATCGGCGGCGGTCTCGAGCCGCTCGAGGTGTTCCTCGGTGAGCAACTCGTCGATGGTCATGTAGACGATCTGTTCCTCGGCGTCGGCGATGAACTCGTCGATGCGCGAGGACACCGCCTCCCGACCGGTGACCGTCCAGACGCCGAACTGTTCGCGCTGGGGCTGGGCTGACCCGATCGCCTCCAGACACTCCGCGAGTTCGGTAATGGTGTTCTCACGTTCGACGTTGAGCGTGCGGACGATCGTCTCCTCCGAGACCACCGTGAATTTTCGCGGCGTCGTGTGCTGGATGTCGATTAGCCCCCGTTCGTGGAGTCGATCGGCCGCCTCGTACACGCGAGTCCGGGGGACGTTGTTGACGCGGGTGATGTCCTGGGCGGTCCCCGTCCCGAGTTGAAAGAGATTGATCAGCGTCTGGGCTTCGTACTGGGAGAGTCCGAGTTCCTGGAACCGGTCGAGTGCCTTGGCTTCGGCCTGCTCTTCGTCGAACGACACCATACGAGAGCCGACGACGGAGAGCCGGAAAAAGCCCCCACCAGCCGACGGAGGCCGCTCGGGAGGACAGACGCGGCCGGCACCTGCTCACGGACTGGCATTCCGGGTACCGAGACGCCCGCGCGATCCCCTTGCGCGCTCCGGCGGGCCCGTTATCCCGTCGGCGGGCTAACGACGGGTATGGGATTCACGAAACTCCTCCGCTCGAAAGCGACCCGATCGCTGACGGTCGTCTCGGTACTCAAGGACGCGAAGACCGCGCTCGATCGCGGAAATCGAACGCGCGCGATCGCGTTGCTCGGCGTCGCGGTCCTCGCCTGGAAGTGGACGGTGGTCGGCCTCGCCGCGCAGGGCGTCGTCAAACTGCTCCGGGCCGGTCGGGGCGGGTCGTCGGCCTCGAAGCCGGCGTAGACGACTGATCGGCGGGAGTCGGCGCTGGTCACCCTAGTCGCCGAAATCCGCGTCGTCGACGTGCTCGTTGGCCAGGTCGTCGATCAGATCCTCGACCTCGTCGGCTTTCTCGTCGTCCAGGTACTCGACCGCGCCGACGCCGCGGCCGCCGCTTTTGGCCGTTCTAAGCGCGTTCTCGTTCAGGTTCCCGTCGGGATCGACCACGGGGAGTTTGAGGTCGGTGAAGTTCTCCGGCGGGAACCCCGACGCCGAGAGGATGAAGTGGTCCGCCACCTCGCCCAGGTCATTGGTACTGAAGTCCTCGAGTTGCGGGTCGTCCCACTCCTCGGTGGTCGTCCCCGAGAACTCGGGGTCGTGCATCTCGTAGTCCGTCATCGCCGGCGCTACGATCGGCCGACCGATCGGCGAGATCCTTGCAGATTCAGGATACCGAGACCGATCTAACGAACGGCTACGCGAAGTCGTCGACGAGCGGGAACGTCGCCAACTGCGCCGCCGAGAGCAACACCCGGTCCTTCTCGTAGCCGTGGGCGATCGACTCGACCATCCCGTCGCCGTCCGTTAGCGGGACGAACCGGACGATCGTCCCTCGCTCGTCGATTTCGAGCACGAGAAGCCCGTGCGGGAACGACGAGACCGCCGGCACGGTGAGTTCCGTCACGCCGTCGGCGCGCTCGATCGCGGGGAAGTGGAGGTGACCGGTAACGACCAGCGCGACGTCGTGACTCGCGAGGAGTTCGACCAGCGGTTCGGGGTTCGAGAAGCCGGGGACCTCGCCCGCGACCGGCAACTCCGCACGGTATCGCTCGTAGAGGTCGCCCGTCGCCGGGAGGTTGTGGTGGACGACGACGATCGACGCGTCGGCGTCGGCGTCGGTCAGCGCCTCGTCGAGCCACATCAGCTGTTCGGCGTCGATCCGTCCGTCCCACGTCTCCGCGGGCGAACCGGGGGTCGCGGCGTGGCTGTCGAGGCCGAACACGACGAGTTCGCCGAACTGAATCCAGAACGGGAGGCCGCCCGGCGTGTACCGGTCTTCGAACGACCGAATCGACAGCGACTCGCGGTCGTCGAACGTCGTCGGGTAGTCGTGGTTGCCCGGTACCGCGACCACGGGCGGATCGAAGGCAGCGAGGTCGTCGAACAGGTCGAACTCCGCGGGCACGCCGTTGCGCGTCAGGTCGCCCGCGACGACCACCCCGTCGACGTCCCGCTCGTTCACGGCCGCGACGGCGCCGCGCAGGTGCCGTTCCGTGCGGTGAAATACCTTCCACGTCCCGGTCGCGTCCGTCGCGAGGTGGACGTCCGACAGGACCGCGAGCCGTGTCGGCTCGGTCGCCCTCGGCCGATCGAGACGGGCGAGCGGTTGTCCGGAGTGCGGTCGAGCGATCATCGGTCGATCGGACGGGACGGAGGCGGGTAATCCTCACCCCGTCGCTCGCGGCGTCTATCCCCGACGTCAAATACCGCAGGCGGCTGCAGGCCCGGCCGATTCGGCGAAACGCGTCCGAATTGTGACAACGGAGACGGACGCAAGATTTTCACCGACCGACTCGATCGAATCGCCGGGAAAGGACCCGAATCGCCGAGCAGATCCCGTTCGAAGAACGCGAGCAATGAACACGAGCCTCGAAGTCGAGTACTGGGTGATCGATCGAGACGGCGACCTCACGTCGCCGGGCGACCTCACCGACGTCTCCGAGCGGACGGTCGAGGAGTTCGTCGAACCGGTTGTCGAACTGAAGACGCCGCCCTGCGAGTCGATCGAGGAGCTCCGGCGACGGTTCCTCGAAGAACTCGACGACGTCCTCTCGCGGGCCGACGAGGTGGACAAACGACTCGCTCCGCTGGGAACGCCGATCAACTGCGACGGGATCACGCGCCGACCCGGCGAACGGGGCCGAATCCAGAAGCAGGTCGTCGGGTCGGACTTCGACTGTGCGAAGCACTGCGCGGGAACCCACGTCCACGTGGAGAAGCGAAACGTCACGGACCAGCTCAACACGCTCATCGCGCTGGATCCGGCGCTCGCGCTCGTCAACTCGTCGCCGTACGTCCAGGGCAATCGCGTCGCAAACGGTGCACGCGCCTACTGGTACCGGAAGGAGGGGTATCGACGGTACCCGAAACACGGCCAGCTCTGGGCCTACGTCGAGAACGTCGGCGAGTGGCACCGCCGCCTCGAACACCGCTTCGAGGAGTTCAAGACGGCGGCGACCGAGGCCGGCGTCGACGAGGCGGCGATCGAGGAACACTTCTCGCCCGACGACGTCGTCTGGACGCCGATCCGGCTCCGGGACTCGATGCCGACCGTCGAGTGGCGATCGCCCGACGCCGCGCTCCCGAGTCAACTGCTTCGACTGACCCGGGAACTCCGGGCCGTGATGGAACAACTCCACCACACCAACGTGCAGATCGAGAACCGGACCGGTGACGCGCCCGGCCACGTCTCGAGCGAGGGCATCTCGCTCCCCGAGTTCGACGTCACCTGTGACCTCGCGGAGGCCGCGATCCACGCCGGCCTCGAGAACGACCGCGTCGCCGCCTACCTCGATCGGATGGGATTCTCGGTCGGTGACTACCACCCGATCACGACGCGGATCGACGGCCGCCAGTACGTCACCAGGAGCGACGCCCGCGACCTGCGACTCGAGTACGCGAGCGCGCTCGAAGCCGACGTCGACGCCCTCCTGGGCGCGATCGAACCCTGAACGCTGGTCCCGTGACCAGTCGGCCGCGCCCCGACCACCAGGCCGGTCAGACGACGCCAGTGACGAACGCCAGTCCCATCCCGACGAGGACGACTGCCGTCAGCGTCGGCAGGTAGGGCGTGTAGCGCTCGATCCGATCGCGGTGGCGTTCGTAGCCCGCGATCAACAGTAGCGTCGGCACGACGATCGCGACGATCACCGCAAGCGAGTAGAGGAGCATCAACTCGAGACAGCGATCGGTCCCGGCACCACCACAGATCGCCAGGATCTGGACGGGTTCCTCGTGAGCGAACCCGAGCACGAGCGCCGTCGTCCCGAGCGCAACCAGACCGCGCTCGGCGTGTTGCTCGGTGAGATGCCGGTGCCCGCCGCCACCCGGCAACGCGGCGCGAATCCGATCGAGGGGACTCCGATCGTCGGTCCGATCGGTGTGGGCGTGGTGTTCGTGATCGTCGTGAGCGTGGTGTCCGGTGTGAGCGTGGTGTCCGGTGTGAGCGTGGTGTCCGGTGTGAGCGTGGTGTTCGTCGTGAGCGTGGTGTTCGTGATCGTCGTGAGCGTGGTGTTCGTGTCCGGCGTGTCCGTGATCGTGACCGCCGTCAGTGTGGCGGCCCACGTCGTGAGCGTGCGCGTGACCGCCGTGGTCGTCCAGTCCGTGTCCGTGACCGCCGTAGCGGTACTCGTGGATACCGAGCAGGATCAACAACACTCCGGCGACGCGGCCGAGCCACGGGCCGTCGGCGAAGTCGGCGAACGCGGTGAACCAGAAGTACGCCACGACGAGCACGACGCTACTGACGAGATGACCGATTCCGAGGATCAGCGCCGCGGAGACGCCGTACAGCCAGCGCCGTTGCCGATTGAGCGCGTAGGTCGCCGCGATCGGCCACCCGTGGTCCGGCAGGACCCCGTGGACGAAGCCAATCGCGACGACGCCGAGGACGACACCGAGTTCCATGTCGGATCGGCGTCGCTGCGGCGGTTTACAGGTTGTTATGATTCGATCCGGGGAGTCGTAATACGTCCACTAGGGATTGATAGATATGCCGTGAATAGTACTAGAACAACGGCTTCAACACCCGGATCGTTGTGAACTCAGTTCCCGTCCTTGTACTCGTACTCCGCCTCGGGATCCTCGACGCCCTCGGTTCGCGATCCGACCCAGGCACCCAGCGAGAGTCCGTAGACCAGATGCCCCGCGTGGAAGAGGGCGAGTTCGTCGCTGTCGAGTCGAATCCCGAGCAGTTCCTTCAGCATGAACTGGGAGCCGAACGCGGAGAGCACCATCCCGTAGACCGTCCCCCAGACGAGGCCCCGCTGTTCGGGTTCGATCGATCGTTCCGCGTCCTGGAGCGCGAACAGGCCGCCGAAGAGCGCCCCCGCCTGGATTCCGTACGCGAAGTGCAAGACGAGTCCGGCGATCGGATGGTCTTCGGGGTCCTCGCCGGTGACGTACTGGGACCAGAAGTTCGCCGACGGCGGCAGCGATCGCAAGATCGGCAGCCGGAACGCCGTCATGATGATCGTCGCGACGAACCCCGCCTGTAGCCCGCGAATCGCCGCGTAGGTCGCGTGTTCCAGCCGCGATTGCTGGGACATCGCCCGTGGGCCTTCCCGGGGTTCGGTCGTCGTTCGCAGCCGTCGGACGCGGTCTCGCAGAGACATCGCTTCGGAACGTGTACCACCGACGGCTCCTTAACCCCCCGGCGCGCGGTGTAATGCCGGGCCCCATCGATCGAGTCGACGACAACGCGCTTTTGCCCGTCCGGGACGAACGGGGGGCCATGACACGGGTCGAGGCGAAACTCGAGGCTGCCCGCGACGACCTCGCAACCCACGACGGGGTGCTGGTCGCGTTCTCCGGCGGGGTCGACTCCAGCGTGGTGGCCGCGATCGCCCACGACGCCCTCGGCGAGGACGCGGTCGCCTGCACCGCACAGAGCGAGACCCTCCCCGAGGCCGAACTCGCGGACGCGAAACGGGTCGCCGAGGAGATCGGCATCCGCCACGAAATCGTCGCCTTCTCCGAACTCGAGAGCGACGACTTCGTCGCGAACGACGACGATCGGTGCTATCACTGCCGGACGATGCGACTCGGCGAGATGCTCGAGACGGCCCGCGACCTCGGCGTCGAGACCGTCTGCGACGGAACCAACGCCGACGATCCGGGCGCGGGCCACCGGCCCGGCCTGCAGGCCGTCGACGAGTTGGACGTCTACTCGCCGCTTCTGGCCCACGAGATCACGAAGGAGGAGGTCCGGGCGATCGCCGACCACTACGGTCTCTCGGTCGCGGACAAACCCTCGATGGCCTGCCTCTCCTCGCGCATTCCCACCGGGCTGTCCGTCACCGAAGACCGACTCACGCGGGTCGAGCGGGCCGAAGCGCTGCTCCGGCAGTGGGGGTTCGACCAGTTCCGGGTCCGGGACCACGACGGCCTCGCGCGCATCGAGGTCTCGCCGGACGAACTCGATCGCGCGCTGGAACTGGAGTTCGTCGAGACCGTCCGCGCGGAACTCGCGGACCTCGGCTTCGACCACGTCACCCTCGACCTGCACGGCTACCGGACCGGGAGCGTCAGTCCCGAGGGCGAGAGCGAGACCCAGCACGAACACGCCCACGGGGACGAACGCGAGCACGAGACCGACCGGGATTCCGGGACCGGAGCCGGCGACCCCGTCGTCTCCGACGTCTTCGCGGCCGACTCGCGAACCGACGACTGATACGGTTTACTGTAAGTCAGTTCCGGCGCAACCGCCACCCGGATCGCGGTTGCGCCGGTAAATCGGTACAGCAATCCGTACGATACTGACGATCGCCTCCGCGGGCGACGGTTCGAGCGGCGACCCCGCGACGATTCCACACCGGCCCCGTCACGAACCCGAGGTCCTCGATCGTCCGAATATACCCAGGAGAGGAAGACGAACGTCCAGAATATAACCGACTTTTGCGTAGCGCGGTTACCGATAGTCGCGCTTCTGAACTCACGTCCGGTAATATTGCACAATGCGATACGGACGTAGCCGTTCCCCGGGTAGAGATGACCGATGGACGCCGACCTGCCGCCGAACTGGACGATCGAAGAGTGTCGGACCTACACCGCAGCCAGCAGCGATCGCGAACTGGAGTACCGGATCTACCGTCACGAGTCGGGCGACCTCCGGGTGAAGGTCGCCCCGGCCTCGCTCGACGGCGAAGAGCATCCCGGCTACGCGCTCACCGTGACGAGCTATCCCGGTCTCGAGTTCTCCGAGACGACTCGGGTCAGGACCGTCCTCCGGTTCGAACGCTGTGACCGGATCGCGGCCCAGTTCCTGGACCTGTTCTCGGCCTGTTACGACGGTCCGGGATCGCTCGAGGACGCCCTCGAGTACGCCGCCGATCGGACCCGAGAACATCGGTAACGAGCGACGCGTCGATCACAGTGGCCGACGGGTCGCGATCGCTGGAACCGATCGACGAGTCGAACCGGCGATCGGGTCCGAGACCGCCCGAAGAGCGCCGGCCGTCGTCACTCCCGCCCGACCCACTTCAGCACCAGGAGCGTCCCCTCGAACAGGAGGATCATCGTGATCGCGACGAGGATCGGTGCCATCCCCGTCGGGTCGAACGCGAACATGAACGCCAGCCCCGCGAAGGCCGCCCAGAAGTACAGTCGCTTCTGGGCCAGCCAGCGGCGGGTGGTCACGCCCATCATGATCGCGAGCATGATAAAGAGCGGAATCTGGAAGACGATCGCGAGAAAGCCCGTCAGCGTGATGATAAGGTTGAACGTCTCACCCAGTGCGTAGGCGATGCCCGCACTCCCCTCGGCGTAGTAGGTGAAGTACTGGAAGAGGATCGGCAACACGAGCAGGTACGAGAACAGCATCCCCAGCCCGGCGAGCACGACGCTCGTCGGGACGGCGGCGAGGTAGTACTTCCGCTCGTGGGGGTACAGCCCCGGCCGCATGAACAGGTAACACTCGTAGATGAACGCCGGCAGGGCGACCATGATCCCGAGCAACGCGGAGAGCTTGATCCGGGTCAGCCACAGCTCCAGCGGGTGGTAGACGTGCGGCGACGGCACCTCCTCGGTAGCGTACGGAAAGACGTTAAGCCAGATGTGCTCGATCGCCTGTGAGGCCCACAGCAGGCCGATGGCGGTCCCGGCCGCGCCGACGAGGAACACGACCGCGAGCCGGAGGACCATCTCCTCGATGTGATCGGCCAGCGGCATCTCCTCGTCGTCCGGGGGCGTCGAGATCCCGCCGACGTCGGTGTCGTCCGGATACCCCGGGCCGCCGGACCCGGGTTCGGGATGGTCACCGACGACGCCCTCGCCGTCGGTCCGGGCCTCGATCGACTCGTCGTCCGCGCTCGAGGCGGTGTCGTTGTCCGCAGTCCGCTCGTCTGCACTCTCGTCGTCGATCGCGTCGTCGTCTGCCGTGGACGCTTCGGGGGCGTCTGCCGAGTCGTCCGCGTCGTCGGAGAAGATCGACTCGTCAGTCCCGTCGTCCGCCGTGGACGACGGATCACCCTCGTCGGGGTCGGCGTCGTCCGCGTCGTCGAAAACGGAGTCGACGTCGTCCCCGAAAAACGAGTCGGTGTCGGATTCGTCGTCGCGTTCGGCAGGCTCGCTCGAGCGATCGGCGGGAGCTACCTGTGGCTCGTCGGACCCGTCACCGTCAGCCCTCTCGTCCGACTCGTCCGGCATCTATCGGGATATAGATAGGCCGCCGGTTATAGGCCTTTTTCTTACAGAGGCTGAGAAGGGTTGACAAGAGGCGGCTGGAATACTCGCGTCCCGCGCTCGGCAGCTCGCCCTACTCGAAAGGTTGATAACTGGATGTCAGTTACCAACGAGCAGTCAATGAGTTCTGCCGTCGACGAGGACACAGCCCGGGCCATCAACACCGGCCGGGAGACGCTCGGCGCACTGTTCTCGAGTGCGCAGACGCATCTCCAGAAGGTGTTCATCGTGTTCGTGATCGGATTTATCGGCTCCTTCTACGCCCTGCGCGTCTTCATCTGGGACTTCCTCGAGACGACGGCGAAAGCGGAGATGAGCCAGGAGGTCGCGGACGCGACCACGATCATCACCCGAACGCCGTTCGAGGTGATCCTGTTGCAGGCCAAGATCGGGATGCTCGTCGGGGTCGTCATCGCGATTCCGGCCCTGCTCTACTTCGCCAGGGATCCGCTCCGCCGCCGCGGCATCCAGTCGGCCGTTCCGATTTCCAAGTGGTACGTGGCCGGCCTCGTCGCGACCTCGCTCACCCTGTTCGTGATCGGCGTCACCTACGCCTACGCGATCTTCTTCCCCTATGCCTTCGACTTCCTCGGGGCCGTCGCCCACGACGCCGGCGTCACCCCGAGCTGGGGGATCACCGAGTTCACCGAGTTCATCGCCCTGCTGACCCTCTCGTTCGGTCTCGCGGCACAGCTCCCGCTTCTCATGAGCGTGCTGTCCTACACCGAGATCGTCTCCTACGAACTCTTCCGGGACAAGTGGCGACACGCGATCGTCGCCATCACGGTCTTCGGGGCGGCGTTCTCCCCGCCGGACCCGTTCACGCTGGTCATGTGGGCGCTGCCGCTCGTCGGCCTCTACGTCTTCAGCCTCGGACTGTCGAAGGTCGTCACCAACATGCGTCGCCGCGGGGCCGCCGAACTCGACACGGGAGCCGGGTTCGTGAAACGGCGGTTCCTCCAGTTCGTCGGCGCGCTGGCGATCGTCGGCGTCGGGACGGCCGCCTTCGTCAACCGGGACGGGTTCGACCGGCTGGAGGAGGCCGTCTATCCGATGTTGCCCGCCCCCTACCGGCCCGAGGGAACGTTCGGCCTCGAGTCGATCGCGGCCCAGCACGGACTGCTGGGTGACGCCGCCGTCGGGGCGATCGTCGCGGCCGCCGTCGGCTTCCTCGTACTGATCGGCTACACGCTGAAGGTGTTGCAGTCCCCGGTCTACCCCCGTGAGGGGGACCTCCGGAGCGCGGACGACCCCGACGACGTCGACTTCGAGACGCTCGCGGCCGACGACGTCGCGGAAGTGCCGGCGCAGGTCTTCCTCGCGATGGAGGAAGAGGAGGCCCTCGAGTACTCCCGGCAGGCGATGTACGACGACGACCGGGCGAAGGCGGAGGCGATCCTCGACCGGTTCGACTCGCTCGAAGACCAGCGGAATGGCGACGGAAGCGACGGAAGCACCGCGAGCGGGTCCGCCAAAAGCCCGTCCGGCAGTGGCGCGGCCGCCGAAGGCGGCGACGAGGAGGAGAGCCTCTTCCCGAGTACCGCCGCCGGGATGCTCGATCCGTTCACCGAGGAGGAGACCACCGAGGAGGACATCGGCGGCTACGCCTACGACCTGGCGTTCATCGTCGACAGCCTCACCTCGAAGACGATCTACATCGTCGGCGTGTTCATGGCCGTTCTCGCGGGCACGTTCCTGGCGATGTACCAGGGCGGGTTCGGGATCATCCTCGCCCAGTTCGTCGATCGCGTCCCCGACGAGGTGCTCGCCGAGGTCACGGACAGGGACGTCTCGGAGATCGCCGCCGCGGATTCGCCGGCCGAACTGACCGACCTCATCAACGAGATGGGGCTCGTCGTCGCGCTCCACCCCGTCGAGGTGCTGATCTTCATGGTGAAGGTAAGTACGATCCTCGCGTTCATCGCGGTCGTCCCGCTGATCTTCTACTGGGGCTGGCCGGCGGCCAGGGAACGGGGCCTCGTCCGCGGGGACCAGCGCGTCTTCCTCGTCTGGGGCGGGACGCTGTTCGCCGGCTTCGGCCTGGGACTGTTCCTCGGGTTCTACTGGGTCGCACCGGCGGTCATCTCGTATCTCATCACCGACGCCGTCCAGAACGGGATGGTCGTCACCTACCGGATCAACAGCTTCTCGTGGCTCGTGATCTACACGACCCTCGGGATCGGCTTCCTGTTCAACATCATCGTCACGATGGCGCTGTTCCACGTCGGCGGCATCGTCAACTACCGGACGATGCTCGATCGGTGGCGGCCGGTCGTCGTCGGCATCTTCACCGTCGCCGCCTTCGCCAGCCCGAAAGGCATCCTGACGATGCTGCTGGTGGCGATCCCGATCGCACTGACCTACCTGCTCGGCCTCGCCGTGCTGTACGTGCTCACGCTCGGCGGGCGACTCTTCGGCGGTGGCGGCGCAAGCGGTGCGGACCCCGAACCGGAGGCCGACGCCGGTGTGACTCCCGAGTGACGGAGGCGGTCCGACGATCGCCGTTCGTCGACGCCCGAGAAACGACGCTTAAGGCGTCCGCCTGCGAACGCCCCGCACATGCCCAAGATCAGCGTCGAAATCCCACAGGAGTTGCTCGAAGACCTGGACGACCACGTCGGGGACGACGGCAAGTTCGTCAACCGGAGCGACGCCATTCGCGCGTCGATCCGGAAGACGCTCGACATCTTGGACGAGATCGACGAGCGTCACGATCGACTCGAAACGGACGAATAGTGTTAGCGCTCGGCAAAAGCAACTAAATGAGTTCCGGTAAACGTCAGTGGTAATGACAGCCCCGGAACGCGATCAGCGTGACCGAACGTCCACCGAAACGATCGAACTACCGGCGACCGCGGCAACCCAGCGCGCGCTCCACGAGGCGATCGGTCATCTCTACGACGAACTCGCGGCGACCGGCAACGTGGACGCCGTGGAAGCGGGCCACGTTCCGGACGAGGTGTTCGAGGGTATCGAGGACCTCTACGTCGGGTCCGCAGAGGAGTCGATCGCGAGCGTCGAGATCAGGTACGAACTGATAGAGTAGGGGAGAGAACGATCGGCACGGACGGCGGCTGGCAACATCGACGCGCCGCCCGATCGGCGATCAGTCCCGATCGACGGGTTCTGCGAACCCGAAGTTGGGTTTGACGTCCTCGACGCGAACCCGGACGGTGTCGCCGGTCTCGGTGTCCGGAACGAACAGTCGGTAGCCGTCGATGGAGGCGATCCCGTCGCCCTCGCTACCGACGTCGACGATCTCGACGTCGAGTTCGTCGCCCGCCCGGACCGGGGCCGTGAGTCGGCCCTTCGCGACGAGGTAGATCTCGGACGACTCGTCGCGAGACGCCTTCGGGGCCGTCGCGCGAACGTACTGGAACTCGTCCTCGACGTCGGCCCGGAAGTCGTCGACGTCGGGGCCCTCGAAGACCTTCACGACGAAATTCCCGCCCGTATCGAGGAGTTCGAGCGCCGTCTCGAACGCCTGTCGCGCGAGGTGGAGCGATCGGGCCTGGTCGAGCGAGTACTCGCCGGACATGTTGGGAGCCATGTCTGAGATGACGGCGTCCACGGAACCGCCCGCAGCATCGACGACGCGCTCGCGCGTCTTCTCCTCGGTCATGTCCCCCCGGATCGTCTCGATCCGATCGTTCAGGGAGGAGTCGTCGAGGTCTTTGATCCGCTGGAGGTCGACGCCGATGACGGCCCCCTGTGGGCCGACCTTCTCGGCGGCGACCTGGAGCCAGCCGCCGGGTGCGGCACCGAGGTCGACGACGGTGTCGCCCCCGGAGATGACGTTCTCGAGGTCGTCCAGCTGTTTGAGCTTGTAGGCCGCCCGCGATCGGTACCCCTCCTGTTTCGCCCTGTTGTAGTAGTCGTCTCGTCGTGTCATAGAGACCTCACCGAATTCCGAGATACGTATCGGCCGAGAGTTGCCGACGAATTCGCGTTCATATCTGTTGTGACGCAGTCGAAGCGGAAAGGTACGTCGGAAACGCGGCTGGCTGCTTCGGAGACCAGCTCTGCAACGTGGGTTCGGGATCCGGCAACCGTTCCGATTCTCGTGGCGTCGTCCCGAAAAGTCGACTTTCGGTTCGAGGTGACCACCCGGTGCGTCAACGTATTACTCGAAGATGGGGACTGGTTCCCGTACAGCTATTCAAGAACTGGGGGAGTGAGTCCGGAACTCGGCCGGCTACAGTAGCTACTGGACGTCAGTACACACCGATCGTACAGCCCTCGTGCGATCGGGTGTGTAAATCGTTTCAGCTGTCACTACAGTAGGTCAGACAGGTCGGGAGGAGGAGTCGTAGTAGTCGTCTTTTCGAGCCACTTCGTGCCGGAGCGTAGTCGGCTGCGACGGATATAGTAGCCACTGAAAGTCAATGCACACCTGATCGCAGGACAGCTTTGCGATCAGTGTGTAAATCGTTTCAGTGGCTACTATAGGTGTAGTGGAGCGGCCGCCGCTCGAGCCGGTCCGGCGATGGGGCCGATCGAGGTGGTGTGATCGACCGGTTCCCGGATGTCGACCGAGTCTATAATAATATACCGTTCGGGATGAAGAAAACGAAATAACCGATCGAATTCGCCGTAACTGGTCGCGATGGCAGGGGTATATAGTCACGGATATCGGACTTACAAAGTTATTTGTATCTGAAATGGAATTCCCACGATATGCCTCGCAAAACAGGTGGACGACGCGTAACGCGACGAGACGTGCTGCAGTCGGGCAGTGCTGTCGGCCTCACCGCGATGGCCGCCGGCTGTCTGGGGGAGTCGGACGACGGGGACGGCAACGGCGGTGACGGGAGCGACGAGATCACGATGGTCCTCAACCCCGCGGAGTCGAGCGTCGACATCCAGGAACAGTACCGGCCACTGGCCGAGCACATCGAGTCGGAAGCCGACGTCTCGGTCGAACTCAAGCGAGCGGGCAGTTACGTGGCGACGCTACAGGACATTCGTAGCGATCGCGCCCACCTCGCGGACACGTCACCGTCGGCCGCCGTCGCGGCCCGCGACGCCGCCGACGTCGTCGGGATGCGCGTCCAGTACGGGGCCGCGCGGTACTTCTCGCTGATCACCACGACACCCGACAGCGGGATCGAGGAGTTGAGCGATCTCGAGGGGGAGACGATCGCGATGGGGTCGCAGCTCTCCGTGTCGGGGACGCTCGTCCCGATGACGATGCTCAAGGACGCCGGGCTCGACACCGGGTCGGCCCCGGACGGCGATCCGGTCGACTTCGAGGCCGAGCACTCGGATCACGATACGGCGCGCGAGCACCTGTTCAACCGGCCGGAGATCGTGGCGGCGACGACCGGCGCCTTCTCGACGGCGGGCCACGTGCCACAGGAACAGTTCGACGAACTCTCCGAGGACTTCGCGGAGATCTCCGCCGAGTACGAGAACGCCGGTACCGAAGACGAGGAACTGCAACTGCTGGCCGTCTCCGATCCCATCCCGCGCGCGCCGATCATGGCCCGATCGAACTGGGACGACCCGGTTCGCGAGGACGTCGAGGAGGCCATCCTCAACGCCGAACCGGAGGACCTCAGTCACGAGGAGGGGTACGAGGGCGAGGAACTCTGGTTCTCCAACGTCGTCGAGGGCTCCCACGAGGACTACGAACCCATCCAGCAGGTCCTCGACGAACTCGGACTCGAATTCGAAGACATTTCGTAATCGGCCTCGGGCTAGCTTTCACTATCTATGAGCCAGATAACTGTGGACGGGCTTACGAAAGAGTACGGCGACACCGTCGCGCTCGACGACGTCTCCTTCGAGATCGACTCGGGGGAGTTCGTCGTCGTGCTCGGCGTCTCCGGGTCCGGAAAGTCCACCCTGTTGCGATGTATCAACGGACTCACGGCCCCGACCGACGGCACCGTCGCGATCGACGGCGATCGGATCACGAGCCCCCGCGACGACGTGGCGATGATCTTCCAGCGACACAACATCATCGGCCAGATGAGCGCCTACTCGAACGCGCTCACGGGTTCGTTGAGTCGGAACGGGTTCGTCCGAAGTCTCCTTCGTCTCCAGAACCGCGACGAGAAACTCCGCGCGCTCGAGGCGCTCGAGACCGTCGGTCTCCTCGACGAGGCCCAGCAGAAAGCCCGTCAGATGAGCGGCGGCCAGCAACAGCGCGTCGGGATCGCCCGGGCGCTCGTCCAGCAGCCGAACGTCTTGCTCGCCGACGAACCGGTCGCGAGCCTCGACCCGGGGAGCGCCCAGCAGGTCATGAACTATCTCCGGGCCGCCGCCACGGATCGCGGCCTGACCGGGATGGTCAGTCTCCACCAGGTCAACCTCGCCCGGAAGTTCGGCCAGCGATTCATCGGCCTCCATGACGGGACGAAAGTGTTCGACGGCTACCGCGACGAACTCACGATCGACGCGATCGACGAGATCTACGGCGACATCGACACCGAGGGAATGGTCGTGGTGGCGGACGACGACGGGTCGTCCGCCGTCGACAACCAGGGGGCGGTCTGATGAGCGGGACCGCCGCAACGGATCCCGAATCGGGAGCCGACGCCGCCGACCGCGTCGTCGATCGACTGGAGCGCATCCGCCACTCCCGGCGCATCCAGGTCGTCGTTGCTACGGGGCTCGTCGTCACCGTCGCCATGCTCTTCGCCCAGGCGCTCAGCGCGGTCGGCTTCTTCAGCGAAAGCTACCAGTGGGACTTCTTCGCCGAATCGCTCCGGGACTTCTTCCCGATCACGCTGTACTTCACGGGGCTGCCGTTCGTCGAGGGAATCCCGTTCATCGACTACCGCCAGTACTGGGCGTTCATCAGCGATCGGAACCTCCTCTTCGATCCGGCGAGTTTCGATCAGTTCGTCGCGAACCCGATCGGCTTCGTCTTCGGAAGCGACCTCGGGATCTTCTCGCTCTTCGGCGAGGCGGGGATCACGCTTGCGATCGGGTTCGCCGGGACGATCCTCGGCTTCCCGCTCGCGTTACTGTTCGGCATCCTCGGCTCCGAGCGCGTGACGCCGTTCCCGTTCAACTTCCTGTTCCGGGGCACGATGTCGGCGATCCGGTCGATCCCGGCGCTCGTCTGGGCGCTGATCTACATCCCCCTGGCCGGACTGACGCCGCTCGCGGCCCTGCTCGCCGTCGGCACCGACACGGTCGGGAACCTCGGCCGCCTGTTCACCGACGAACTCGAGGAGATCGAGGACGGCCCGATCGAAGCGATGGAGACCACCGGCGCCAGTCGTCCGCAGGTCATCGTCTTCGGGATGCTGAGCCAGGTGCGGACCTCCTTTATCGCCTGGACGCTGTACATCTTCGAGATCAACGTCCGCATCGCCGTCTCCCTGGGAATCATCGGTGCCGGCGGACTCGGCGAGATCCTCGACATTCAGCAGGGGCTGTTCCAGTTCACCAACGCGATGGCGACGCTTCTGTGTATCTTCCTGCTGATCATCTCCGTCGAACTGTTCAGCCAGCGGATCCGATCGCGGCTCCGTGAGGACGACGACCCGATGGGCCTCGGCGAGTTGCTCCTCGGCCTGCCCCGGCGGCTGGTCGAGTCGCTCGCGCGCTGATCGGTGCCGTCCCGGGGACGCCGGTTCCACCGGGTCGGTTCGCTCCCTCCCGGCCCCGCCCGCGCGTAAAGGGTGGCTTTTTATGGCAACCGTCCGTACCCCGACGCATATGTTCAAGGCCATCGTGAGCGCGGAAACGCTCACCAGCGCGCTCGACTCGGTGAGTGTGCTGGTCGACGAGTGCAAGATCCACCTCGAGGAGGACGGCCTCGAAATCCGGGCCGTCGATCCCGCGAACGTCGGAATGGTCGACCTCTCGCTCGATGCGGCAGCGTTCGAATCCTACGACGCTGACGGCGGGCTGATCGGCGTCGACCTCTCCCGGCTCGAGGACATCGCGGGCATGGCCGAATCCGGCCAGCTGATCCAGCTCGAACTCGACGAGGAGACCCGGAAACTCCACATCCAGATCGACGGGCTCGAGTACACGCTCGCGCTGATCGACCCCGACTCCATCCGTCAGGAGCCGGACATTCCGGACCTGGACCTGCCCGCCGAGGTCATCCTCGAGGGCAAGGACGTCAACCGATCGGTGAAGGCGGCGGATATGGTCTCCGATCACATCGCGCTCGGCGTCGACGAGGGCGAGGAGTACTTCTACGTGGACGCGGAGGGCGACACCGACGACGTCCACCTCGAACTCACCGAAGCGGATCTGATCGACCTGCAGGTCGGCCCGGCCCACTCGCTGTTCTCGCTGGACTACCTCAAGGACATGAACAAGGCCATCCCGAGCGACACCGAGGTCACGCTCCACCTCGGCGAGGAGTTCCCCGTCAAGATCTACTTCGGCTTCGGGGACGGCCAGGGTCAGGTCACCTACATGCTGGCGCCACGTATCCAGAGCGACTGAGCGCGACCGGAGGCGCTCCGCTCGATCGGCCGGCGATATAAAAGCGCCACATGAAAACCACCCCTTCTACCAGTATCGCCGCGGTAGGGAACGTATGCCCTCCAGAGACGACGCCAGTCAGCGCGAGGACGCCTTCGTGACGACGTTCGATCCCGGTGCCGGCGAACGGGCGAGCAACACCGTCGTGACGGCAGTCGCATCGGTGACCGGCGACGAACCGGCCGATCTCTCGCCCCTCTACGACGTCGTGGAACCGGACGCGCTCGACGCCCTGTGTGCCCACGCCGATCGAACCGGCGGCGACTCCGGCCACCGGCTGTGGTTTCCCTACGAGGGGTTCGACGTCTGCGTCCACAGCGACGGCGAGGTGCGCATTCTCGAGACGCCGTCGACCGCGAGCGCGTAGTCCGACGGCGTGAAACCGGACGGCGCGAGCGCGGCCCCGCGCCGGTGGGTCAGGCGTGCTCGCGTCGATCGCTCACTCGTGTTCGGCCAGAAACGACAGCAGCGTCTCGTTGACGCGGTCTGCGTCCTCGATGAAGAAACAGTGTGACCCGCCTTCGACGAGTTCCAGCCGTGCGCCCGCGATCTTTTCGGCCAGGAGTTCGCCGTTTGCGACCGGGACCACCCGATCGTTCGTCCCGTGGCAGACGAGCGTGGGGATGCGGATGCCGTCCAGCCGATCGCTCACATCGAAGTTCAGGACGGCGGCGGTCTGGGCCTCGCGTGCGGGGTCGTTCGCGTCCTGTTCGAGTCGCCACTCGATGATCCGGTCCATCAGGTGCGGGTTCCGGTTCGTGAATCGGTCGTTGAAGGCCGGCCGCATCCGGTGGCGGAGCGTCTCGCGCTCGTTCGCGCCGGACGGGACGTCGAAGATCTGTTCCTGGGTCTCCTCGGGGACCGGGACGGCATCCGGCCCGCCGTGGGACGTACAGCAGAGGGTGAGCGTCTTCGTCCGCGAGTACTCGAGCGCGTACCGCTGGGCGATCATCCCGCCCATGCTCGCGCCGACGACGTGTGCGTCGTAGATCCCCGCGTCGTCGAGCACCGCCTCGAGGTCGGCGGCCAGGCCGCCGATCGAGTAGCCCGCGAGTTTGAGGAGTAGCGGCGTCCGGAGTTTGCCGGGAAGCCGTGGGAGAAGCGGCGGCAGACCCGCGTCCGATCGACCCGTCCCGCGGTTGTCCGGGGCGATCACGCCGTACTCGCCGGCGACGGCCTCCCGCTGCCAGCGCCACATCCACCGCCCGTACCCGAGCCCCTGCACGAAGACGACGGGCGTTCCGTCGCCGTCGTCGCGCTCGTAGTAGATCGACACGCCGTCTCGACTCGCCCGTGGCATACCTGGAGTGACGTGTCGGGTGCCCTTGAAATCGACCCTCCCGGCACGGACCAATCGGCGATTACGCTCGCGGCCCACCGCGGCCGGCGGCCGACGATCGTCCTCACGGGGTGGTAAGATCGATTTACCGCCGCCGCCGGGGCCGATCGACTCACGACAGTCGTTCAGGAGAGAAAGACAGTCACGTCGATCGAGGGACCCGGCAACCAGCACGTTTACCCTGCCGCAGTAATATCTCGTTACCGATGCAGCGACTGCACGCCCGGTACCCGTTCCTCGAGGCCGCCCGCGACGCCGTGGCGACGGAGGCCGTCGATCTGGCCACCGTCGTCGAGCAGGATCGGGCGGTCGTCGACCGCGCCCGCGAGCGCGTCGTCGCCTCGCTCGAGGACGGCGAGACCGGTGCTCCGCGCCGCGACGCACGCGTCGAACTGCTCTCCTATCCGGTGGCCCGGGTGCTCGTCTCGATGGTCGACGAGCGGGTCCTCGTCCGGAAGTACGCCCGCGCCGAGGCGGCGACGGCGTACGATCGGTTCACCGACGACCTGACGGACACGACGGAACTGAAAAGCGTCGATTCGACGGGACTCGACGTCGATTCACTGTTGGCCGAGTTCGACCTCCGGGACGACGTCAGGGAGACGGAAGACGGGTACCGCATCGACGTCGGAACCTACGTTCCGCTCGCGGCGGACCTCTGGGCGGACGAGTGGCGACTGGTCAACCGGGCACTGGCCGACGGCGAGGTGCCGGTCACGGAGTCGGAACTACTGACCCTCCTCCGGGAGGCGATCCGCGGTCGGATCGAGGACGGACTGCCGTTCGACGTCCCCGATACGATCGCGACGGCACTGGAAGCCGAGGCCGCCGAGATCCGCGAGGTGCTGGCCGATCTCGAGTTGACCCGCGAGATCGACACCGTCGTTCCCGACCTGTTCCCGCCGTGTATGAAGGCGCTGCTGGACCAGATTCAGAAGGGCGAGCACCTGCCCCACCACTCGCGCTTTGCGATCACTGCATTCCTGGCGAGTATCGGAATGAGCACGGACGAGATCGTCGAACTCT
Source organism: Halosolutus amylolyticus (assembly GCF_023566055.1). Classification (NCBI taxonomy): domain Archaea; kingdom Methanobacteriati; phylum Methanobacteriota; class Halobacteria; order Halobacteriales; family Natrialbaceae; genus Halosolutus; species Halosolutus amylolyticus. Next base: position 437,668 of record NZ_JALIQP010000001.1, read on the forward strand.
ACCGCGTGAACTCCTCGTTCGGCGAGGAGATGACCCGCTACCAGACCGACCACATTCGCGGCGACACGTCGCCGACGGAGTACTCGCCACCCTCCTGTGCGACGATGCAGTCCTACGGCGACTGCGTGAACAAGGACGACCTCTGCGAGACGATTCCGCACCCGATGGCCTACTACGAGGAGCGGATCGACGACGCCGACGACGAGATCGAGGACTGGCGCGAGACCGACAGCGAGAGCGCCTCCGCCGGCGACTGATACGGTCCCCTGTACCGGTTTCCCGGTGCAACCGCAGGACGATCGCGACGCGAGCGGGGTTCACCGGTCGCTATCGGAGTCGACGAAACGAGAGTGAGAGTCGAAACCCTAGACCGCGCTCTGGCTGTCGGCATCCTCGTCCGGGTCGAGGTCGTCGTCGGGATCGTTCAGGACGTACGCCAGCCCGATCCCGACGGCGGTTAGCAGGAAGATGAAGCCGACGATCGCACCGACGAGCATCTCGCCGCCGTCGCTCGAGAGGCTTCCGTTGTCCCCGCCGTACATCGACCCGATACCGATCATGATCCCGATCATCAGGAAGACGGCGGTGACGGCCACGGCGATTTCGATGAGCTGCTCGCGCTCGACCATTGTACGTTGGATTTTGCTGGCCCGGTCAAAAGCGCTTCGAAGGGAGGCTCGCGGATATCGCACCGGAACCGATCGCGCTGGCTCGTGACGACGCGAATGCGGGGGCGGTCGACGCCGCGGCGCGCTCGGCCGCGATCGGGTATATAAAGCGACGGCTGGAGCATGCAGGCGCGGTCGTTATACCGATCGAATCCCTATGTGATTCGAATAGCCACCTGACCGCCAAACCGCCGGCAGGACCGCTGGAATCGCAGTTCGCGGCCCCGCGCCGGCCACCCTCGACGCACCCATGAAAACAACAGCGTCACCGAAAGCACCACTGCCAGTTCCGTCCAACGACCACCTCGAAGAGCGGTCGCGCCGCGCCCGCGTCGAACCGATGTCCGTGCTGGCGCTCGGCGACGGCCTCTACGAGATCGAATCGGCCAACGACCACACCTATCTCGTCGACCTCCCGGCTGGCCGGTGTACCTGCCCGGACCACGTCTTCCGGGGCGTCCGGTGCAAGCACATCCGCCGGGTCGCGATCGAGATCAACGAGGGGCGGACGCCGCCGCCGGGCCGGATCGCCGTCGAGTGTCACGACTGCGAGACCGCGGTGTTCGTCGACGAGGACCACGACGGGCCGGTCTACTGCGACGACCACGAGATCCGGCCGGGCGATCCCGTCGTCGATCGCGAGACGGGCGATCGACTCACCGTCGTCGACGTCTCCGTGCTCCGGGCCGACGCCGTCCGGATCCGGCCGGAGGGGACCACCGTCGCCGAGTACGGGACGAACGAGAACTACGACCCGGACGTTCCCGTCGTCGGGGCGATCTACCCGCACGCGACCGTGGCCCGGAACGGCGTCGTCCCCGAGTCGCTGAAGGTCTACGTCTTCCCGCGGACGCGTCTCGAGAAAGCGACGTAAGACGTGGGCCGGCCCCGGTGAACGGTCGAGAACGGACGAACCGTTGACTGTCTCCCGTTTTATTACCGATCGTGGACAATTATCACGGTATGCCATCCGGGATCGACTACGGCCAGTTCGAGGAGGGCCGCGGCGTCAACTACTGGGCCCTCGACCGCGCCCTCCAGCGCGAACTGGAGCGGATCTACACCGACGCGGAGTTCGACTGGGCCGAATCTCGATTGAGCGAGTTCGGCGAAATCGTCGGCCACACGATCGCCGACAACGCCGATTACGTCGACGACCACGGGCCGGAACTGGAACCGTACGACAAGCACGGCGACGTGCAAAACCACGTCCGCTACCCGGCCGAACAGATCGAGAACGAGCGACTGAGCTACGAGATGGGGATCGTGGCGGACGCCTTCGAGGCGCCGCCGGGACGCGACGAACCGATGCCCCTCTCGCACAATCTCGCGATGCAGTACCTGCTGTGCTACGCGGACCCCGGCTTCGACTGTCCCGTCGCGATGACTGCCGGCGCGGCGCTCGTCCTCGAGAAGTTCGACGACGGCTCGCTGTCGGCGTACTACGACGGACTGACCGCGCGCGAGTACGACGACGTGATCGAGGGCGCGATGTTCCTCACGGAAGAGCAGGGCGGCAGCGACGTGGGCGCGAACGAAACCCGCGCCGAGTGGGACGAGGAGGCGGAGTGCTGGCGGCTCACCGGCGAGAAGTGGTTCTGCTCGAACATCGACGCCGAGGGAACGCTCGCGCTCGCCCGGACCGAGGGCGCGCCGGATGGGACCGACGGGCTCTCGATGTTCCTCGTCCCGCACGGGGATCTGGCCGGCAGTCCCGTCACCAAGGGCGATCGGATCGAGGACGGTCCGCTCGCGCCCGACGAGGTCAACGACCAGCTCTACCGCCGCCTCAAGGACAAACTCGGTACGATCGCCGTCCCCACGGGCGAGGTCGAGTTCGACGGCGCGAAGGCCTATCTCGTCGGCGAAGAGGAGAACGGCTTCAAACAGATGACCGAGATGCTCAACTTAGAGCGGCTCTCGAACGCCGCGGCGTCCTGTGGCATCATGGGCCGGGTACTGCTCGAGAGCAAGATCTACGCCGCGAACCGCGAGGCCTTCGGCGACACGATCGACCAGTACCCGCTGATGCGCGAGGACCTCGTCGACATGACCGTCGATCACGAGGCCGCGCTGACGTACGTCCTCGAGGCCGCACGGCTCTTTTCGGAGCGCGAGCGGGCCGAGCGGAGCGCGGAGCCGCGCTCCGCGGAAACGGCGAGCGGTGAAACCGCGAGCGCGGGGGAGGACGCCGAGGACGAGTACCGACTGATGCGGCTGCTGATCCCGATCGCCAAGGCCCGCACGGCCCGGATGGCCGTCGACACGGCCTCCTACGGGATGGAGGTCCACGGCGGCAACGGCTACGTGAACGATTTCGTCACGAACCGGATGCTCCGTGACGCGCAGGTGCTCCCGATCTGGGAGGGCACCGAGAACATCCTCTCGCTGGACGTCCTGCGGGCCCTCGAACGCGAGGGGGCCCACGAACCGCTGCGCGAGGCGATCGAGGACCGTCTCGAGACGATTTCACACCCGGCGCTCGCCGAGGCCGCCGAGACGGTCGAGTCCGAGTACCACGACCTCGCGAGCGCGCTCGCGACGCTGGCCGGAGAGGACGGCGAGTACGCCCAGCTCTCGGCGAAACGGCTCGCCCACTACGTTTTCGACGTCTTCACCGCGGCCCTGTTGCTCGAGGAGGCCCAGGCGGACCTCGAAGACGGGAACGGGCGGATGGCGCTCGTCGCCCGGCGGTTCGTCGCAAACGAACTCGAGGCCCAGGACGCGCGGGGGATCACGAGCGGCGATCGGTTCGCACTCGAGGCGTTCGAGCCGATCGTCCGCCACGCGCCGGTCGACCCCGAGACCGTCTCCGAGACGGTGACGGCCGACGACTAGGTTCGGAGACGGACGTTCCGCCGACGAGCGCGCCGACGTGGAGACGACCGCCCGGCCACTTCGACATCGGGATCGACCACTTCCCGGCACTCATACGGTTTACTGTACGTCATTTCCGGCGCAACCGCCGTCCGGATCGCGGTTGCGCCGGGAAATCGGTACAGCAATCCGTCTCAGTCGATCAGTCGAAAGTCGTCTTCCCCGCAGGTGCAGCTCTGCGGTCGCCCGATCGGTTGGATGCGTCCGTCGGCCCACACGCGGGCCGCGAAGATCGATCCGCAGTGTTCGCACGCGGCTACTCGCCGCGAGTGAGCGCTCGAGTCGCCCATGCCTCGGTCGGCGGAAGGCCCGTCCGCCGGATATCGGCTGGGCCCAACTAGTTGGGTACGGACGCGATCGACGATCGAAACCGGTCGTCCTCACGATCGTGCGACGAGTTCCATCGGCATCCCGCCGTCCGGATGCGCGGTCAACGACCCCCGGAGGTCGATCGGGCCCGACTCGACCCGCCGCAGGCGGAACTCGCGGGCGGCGACCGCCGCGATGATCGGCGCCTCGAGCATCGTGAACCCCTTGCCGATGCAACTGCGCGGGCCGGCCCCGAACGGGAAGTAGGCGTAGGTAGGGTGGCTCGGGTCGGCCCAGCGATCGGGATCGAACCGGGTGGGGGCCTCGAAGTGGCGCGGATCGCGGTGGGTCGCCCACTGCGAGAGCAGGACCAGCGATCCCGCGGGGAGCCGGTACCCCGAGATTTCGACCGGCCGATCGACCTGGCGGAAGAGCGCGTACACCGGCGGGTAGAGCCGCATCGTCTCCCGGAGGACGTTCCGGAGCGTCGCGAGTTCTCGAACGTCGGCGGCCGTCAGGTCGGTCGGGTCGTCGATCGCCGCGAACAGGGCGTCGACCTCCTCGTGGACGCGCCGCTCGACGTCGGGGTGGTCCGAGAGGAGCGCCCACGCGTAGGTGAGCACCAGCGCCGTCGTGTCGTGGCCCGCGAGCAGCATCGTCAGGAGTTCGTCGCGGATCCCCTCGTCGTCGATCGCGCCGGCCTCGCGGGCCCGCAGGAGGAGCGCGAGCAGGTCCCGATCGGACTCGTCGATCCCCTCCCGCCGCCGTCGGTCGACGAACCCCTCGACGATGCGCTCGAGTTCGGCGATCGAGCGATCGAACTCGCGCTGGCCGGCCGTCGGCACCCAGTCCGGCACCAGGAGTCGACGCGGGTCGGGTTCGAACCGGCGGCCGATCGGCTCGAGGAGGCGACGAATCTGACGCGCCCGGCCGGGGTCGAGGTCGATCCCGAACATCGCGTCGACGATGATCTCGAGGGTGGTCCGGGTCATCTCCCACTCGAGGTCGCGCTCGTCGCCGTCGTCCCAGCGATCGACCATCGCGGTCGCTCGCTCGGCCATCAGCGGGGCCAGCGAGGCGACCCGATCGGGGGCGAACGCCGGGCCGGCGAGGGAGCGGCGCTCGCGCCACGTCTCGCCCTCGCTCAACAGCAGCCCCTCGCCGAGGAGGTCGCCCAGCGCGTCGATCTGAAACGACGGTTTCGAGAAGGCCGACTCGTCGGTCACCAGGACGCGTTCCACGGCGGCCGGCGACGTGAGCAAGACCGTCCGGTTCGGGCCGAGATCGAAGGCCGCGACGTCGCCGTAGGTGTCGCGCAACTCCGTTACGAACCGGAACGGGTCCTCGGCGTACCGGGGGAGGGAACCGGCGATCGGGACGCCGCGCGGGCCGGGCGGACGAGTGTGCGAGCTCATCACACGGGAGTAGGGCCGAATCGTAAAGAGGGTTTGGCCGCTCTCGGGGCGTAACGATCGGTTTCGGCGGTCTCGATCGGCGACGTGTCCGGCGGTGAGTTCGGCGGCGGTCTCGATCGATCGGAGCCGAACCCGGGTCCCGGGCTACTCGAGAATCCCGGCTGCCTCTTCGACGTCCATCACGCCCTGTTCGACCGCGTTCAGGACGCGGACGATCTCCTCGTCGGGGCCGGAGTCGGCCTCGTCGACCTCCGCGAGCGTGACCTTCTCGCTCTCGCCGACGAACTCGGGAAAGTCCGTCCCCTCCGCGATCGCGGTCTCCTTCTTGACCCGGTAGTTGCCGCCGTCGGTGACGTGGAGGTCGGCGGGGTGAAAGAAGTACCAGTCCTCCCGATCGAACCGGACGCCGATACGGGGTTTCGCGCCGAAGTTGCGGGCGAAGTAGGTCAGCGCCTCGACCTCCTCGCCGGTGAGGTAGATCGGATCGCCGGCGCTCGATTTCGCCTCGATCGCGTAGAACTGCTCGCCGTCGCCGGCCAGCACGTCGGGGAGTTCGCGGTCGGTCGCAGAGCCGCTCGCGGGCGCACGCATCACCGCGAAGCCGGCCCCGTCGAGTTCGTTGACGAGTTCCCGCTCGCGGCGGTCGCCCTTCGCCTGGGACATACCCGATCCTCACCGCCGGTGAATAATAAAGGAACGGACCCGACTACAGCGGGACGATTCCGGCGACCGCACCGAGCAGCGAGGGTGCCGTTTCGGCGCCCTCGATGTCGTACTCGAGGGCCAGATACAGCAGGCCGAACTGGAACGCGTTGAAGGCCGCGTGGGAGGCGATCGGCACGACGAGGTTGTCGGACCGGGCGTAGACGTAGCCGAAGATGACGGAGCCACCGAAGACGATCGAGAGCGAGACGAGCGTCGCGAGCGCCGACTCGGCGAAGACGACGTAGACGGGGAAGTGAACCAGCGCGAAGATCGCGCTGGCGACGCCGACCGCCTGGAGCCGCGTGAAGGCCTCGTAGAGGCGCTTCTGGACGATATTGCGAAAGAGGAACTCCTCCGCCGGCGCGTTGAAGAAGACGACGATGAGGATCATGATCAGGATCATCGTCTGGTCGTCGTCGATGAACTCGAGGACCTGGCTGTCGGCGGCCGGCAACGAGAGGACCTGCACGAGCAATCCGACGACGAAGTAGAAGACCAGACTGGCGACGATGCCACCGACGACGTACAGCCAGCCGCGCTTCGAGGGGAAGCGAACGTCGACGTACGACCAGCCCCGGCCGGTCGCCGCCAGGTAGAGCGCCCCGGCGAGGACGAACCCGAGGAAGTTCAGGATCATGAAGACGGTCCGGGCTTCGATCGTGGCGTTCGCCGGCGACTCGAGGAGGGCGGGATCGAGCAGGAACGCCGGGAGCGTCGTGAACTGGGAGGCGAGGATCCCGAGCGCCGCCAGTCCGATCGCGACGAGCGTCGAACGGATCGGTCCGTCCGTCCGTTGTTGTGGAGGAGTCTCCATGCTACGGGGTATGGACACTGGCTCCTTGTGCGTTCCTCTCCTGGACCGACCTACGTCGCTTCCGATCCCCGATCGCCGACGATCGAGTGGGCCTCGCTCCCGAACAGTTCGGCGAGCAGGCGTTGCTGGCCGATCCGGAGGTGACGATTGACCGTCGGCTGGGAGACGTCGAGCATCGCCGCGACCTCCTCGCCCGTCGACGTGCGCGGCCACTCGAAGAAGCCGGCGAAGTAGGCCGCCCTGAGCACCTCGAGCTGGCGATCGGTCAACGGGTCGAACAGCGAGGACACCAGTTCACCTCTGGTGTGCATCGCGCGCTCGACGTCGCGACGGCCGGCGAGTTCGACGCTCGGGTACGCCTGCGCGAGCATGTCGACGAACGTGCGGACCTCGGTCGTCCGCGAGACGTCGACGACGACCTCCAGGTCCGACCCATCCGCCGTGATCGATCGCGGACTCGCGCCGTGACGGAGCAGTCGCGAGACGAGTTCGGTCCCGGTAACCGTCGCCTCGAAGAGACACTGGTGGTCGGCCTCGGCGTCGGTATCGGCGTCAGCGTCCGCCCCGGAGACCAGCCGCCAGTCCGTCACGGTGACGAGGTCCTCGAGGACCGACTCGACCGCGGCCGATTCCGCCCCGTCGGTCGTGAAGAACAGGCGGGTCTCGTCGGCCGAGTGGGAGGCGACGCCCTCGTAGACGACGGTCGCGTCGGTCTCGCGGGCGATCCGCGCGAGGAAGGCGTCCGAGTCGTCGAACCGGAGCGTGAGTTCGAGGAGGACGTCGGCGTGCAGGGCGTGGCGCGTCTGGACGGCGGTGATCGAGTTGGCGATGTTCTCGCCGAGTTCCTCGAACACCGTCCGTTCGAGGTCGCCGAACGTGTCCGGCTCCGTGCCGTACACCGCGAGCACGCCGTAGGAGTACTCGTCGAACGAGATCGGGACGCAGAGACAGGACGCGAAGTCGCTGGCGAGTGCGGTCTTGCGCCACGGCTCGGCCTGTAGCTCGGCGACGACGTTCGAGACGACCGTCGATTCCTCGGCGAGCGCGGTCCGGACGGCCGGTTCCGGCCGCTCCGCGTCGGTCGCCAGCGAGACCGCGTCCAGGTACGCCTCCCCGTCGCCGTCCCACGCTCGCGGTTCGACCGCCGTCTCGCTGGCGTCGACGCCCCCGATCCACGCGAAGGCGATGTCGTCGGTGTCGACCAGCCGTTCGCAGACGGTCCGTTCGATCTCCCCGCGGCCGGTCGCCCGGACGAGCGACTGGTCGATCGAGCGGATGATCTCGTTGATCCCCATCTGGCGTTCGAGCCGTCGGTTCCGCGCCTCGAGTTCCGCGTCGCGATCGCGCAGGCTCGCCTCGCTCTCGAGGCGATCGAACGCGGCCTCGGTCGTCGCGACGAGCGTCTCGACCAGCCGTCGCGTCTCGTCGTCGATCGCCGACGGCTCGGCGACGAAGACGAACACGCCGTGGTCGCCGATCGGGACCAGCAACCCACCCGGAACGTCACTCCCGAACAGGGGCGAGCGATCGACGACCGAGACGTCGTCGAAGATCGTCTGCGTGCCGGTCACGAAGGTGTTCCAGAGCGCGGAGTCGTCGTCGCCGAGGGGAACCGGCGGCGTGCCGCCGCAGACCGCGGCGAATCCGTCGGTGAAGGCGGCCGGCTCGAACGCGTTCGCGTCCGCATCGAGGAGATAGACACCCACGCCGTGGACGTCGAGCACCTCTGCGGCCGTCTCGACGACGAGATCCGCGACCGCGGACTCCGACTCGGCCTGCAACAGCCCGCGTGCGGTCTCGTGGAGGGACTCGAGCGCGAGTTCGCGTCGCTTCCGGTCGGAGACGTCCTGTACCGAGCCTCGATACTTGCGGAGGGTCCCATCGTCGTCGTAGATGGGTTCGCCGATCGCCCGGACCCACCTGCTCTCGCCCGCGTCGGTTGCCAGCCGGGCCTCGAAATCGTACCCCATCTCGGACGCGATCGACGACTCGATCCGGTCGCGAACGAACGCACGATCCTCCGGGTGATACCCCTCGATCGCCAGTTCGAGGTCGGGAGTGACGTGACGAGGCACGTCGTGGAGACGATAGAGTTCCTCGGTCCAGGTCTCGGGCCGCTGGTCGTCCCGGACGTCCATCTCCCAGCCGCCGACTTCCGCCAGCCGCTGGACGCGCTCTAACAGGTCCGTTGCCCGCTCGAGTTCCTGCTCTCGCTCCTTGCGATCGGTGATGTCCTGGATCGATCCCCGGAGCGCGACGACCTCGCCGTCGTCGAACGCGCTCCCGGTACCGGTCGATCGACGGCCCTCGTCGTCCTCGAAGACCGGCTGAGCCATCGTGCGCATCCACCGCTCGCTCCCGTCGGCCCGGACCATCCGGACCTCGAGGTCGTACCCCTCGCCCTCCGTGATCGCCCGATCGACGGCCGAGACGACCCGCCGGCGATCGTCGGGGTGGTACCGTGCGAGCGCTTCCCGCAGATCGATCTCCGTGCCCGGCGCCTCGCCGAACAGGCGGTTGAGTTCGGCCGTGACCGAAAGCTCGTACGGCTCGGTCGTCAGGTCGAGTTCCCACCCGCCGATACCCGCGATCTGCTGGGCCTGTTCGAGCAGTTCCGTCGTTCGTTCGAGTTCTTGCTCGCGCGCCGTGCGATCGCTGATGTCGCGGACGACGCCGGCGGTACCGGCGAACGAGCCGTCGTCGGACGGCAACAGCGCCACGTGGTTCTCCGCCTCGATCGGCTCGCCCCCCTTCGTCGGCAACGCCATCTCGAACGTCCGGTACGGAGTGTCGGTCCGGAGCAGGTCGCGAACCAGTTCCTGGGCGTCTTCGAGATCACGCTGAGCCATGAACGTCGACACGTGTTCGCCGACGAGGTCGGACGGCTCGTACCCCGTCAGGGGTTCGATCGCGTCGTTGACGAACCGGAAGTACCCCTCCTCGTCGAGCGTGTAGACCGGGTCGCCGAGCGCCTGCACGATCGTCTCGTAGCGCTCGAGTTCGCGTTCGCTCTCGACTTGCTCGGTGATGTCGATGATCACACCCTCGAGACCCTCGAACGATCCGTCGCCGGCGTACATGCCACGCCCCTGTTCGCTCACCCACCGGCGCTCGCCGTCGGCCGTCTCGATCGGGTACGTTACCTGGAACGGCTCTCGAGCGGCGAGGGCCTCCTGGACCGTCTCCCAGAGGTCGTCCTGTCCCTCGAGAACGACGTCGGTCGCCCAGTTCACGTCGCCGTCGACCAGCGTCCCGGGATCGCAGCCGGTGAGCTCCGCACAGCCCTCGCTGACGAAGTCGAACGGCCAGTCGGGCTCGTTCCGGCAGCGGTAGACCATCCCGGGGATGTTGCTCATCAGCGTCGAGAGCTGGCGTTCGCGCTCGCGGAGTTCGCGCTCCCGTGCCTTCCGATCGCTAATGTCCCGGGCGATGCCTGCGATCACCGGCTTCCCCTCCGGATCCTCGAGCCCGGACGCGACGAACTCGTAGGGGATCGCCTCCCCGTTACTGGTGAACGCGTCGCACTCGAGACGCGTACTCCCGGTCTCCTGCGCCTCGGCGATCGCGTCGACGATCGCGTCCCGATCGTCGTCGGCGAAGAACTCCAGGGCGTGCATCGACGACAGTTCCGCCTCCGAGTAGCTCATCGCCTCGACGAACCGTTCGTTCCAGCGCTGCAGGCTCCCCCCGGCGTCGATGACGAAGAAGATGTCGTCGAGCGCGTCCAGCACGTCGTCGGTGTACTCCTGATAGCGCTCGAGCTGACGCTCGCGTTCGCGGAGGCGTCGTTCGGTCTCCGTGCGCTCGGTGACGTCCTGCTGGAACCCGACGAAGTGTGTGACCGCCCCCGCGTCGTTCTCGACCGGTGCGAGGGTCACCTGGTTCCAGAACGGCGTGCCGTCCTCCCGGTAGTTGCGCAGTTCGACCGACACCGGTTCCTCGGCGTCGACGGCCGCGTGCAGCCGCTCGACTGCCTCCGGGTCAGTTCCCTCGCCCTGGAGGAACCGACAGTTCCGGCCGAGATACTCGTCGGACGAGTAGCCGGTGATCCGTTCGAACGCGTCGTTGGCGTAGACGATCGGATTCTCCGGCTGCGTCGGATCGGTCATCGTGATCCCGATCGGAGCCGCCTCCAGCGCCCTGTCCGCCCGCCGGAGTACGCGCTCGTGCTCGCGGCGCTCGTAAAGGTGGGACACCCACCGCGCCAGGAGATCGGCGAACGTCTTCTCCGTCCGGGAGAACGATTCCTCGCGGGGCTCCTGGTCTACGAAACAGAGCGTCCCGTACGGATCGCCGTCGACCCGGATCTCGCTGCCGAGGTAACAGCTGATTCCCCACTCCTCGTGGGCCGGGTCGTCGGCGTGACCCCCCTCGGACGCGTGGGTGATCCCGATCGCGTCGTCGGTCCCGATCGTCCGCCGACAGAACGTCTTCGATAGCTCCGTTTCGATACCCTCCTCGACGAAGCCGGGTCCGACGGCGGTTTCGACCCGGTAGCGGCCGGTCGCCTCGTCGATGCGGGCGGTGAACCCGTTGTCCACGCCGAAGTGGTCACAGCCGAGTTCGAGCAACCGCTCGATCGTCGCCGTTCGACTCAGCGACCGGTCGGACACGATCCGGGAGAGTTCCTGCCTGGCGGCGTCGACGTCTTCGATCTCCCGTTCGCGTTCCGTCCGATCGGTGACGTCCCGGCCGGTGACGGCCGCGACGGGAGTCTCGTCGGGACCCCCGACCCGCTTCACGACGAACTCGTAGGGGACCGTCGCGTCGTCGTCCGCCTCGATCGACACCTCGACGCGCGCAGAACCGGTCTCGATCGCGGTGTCGATCGCGTCGCCGAGCCGATCGCGCTCGTCGGCGGGAACGAACGCGGTGATGGGACTCGAGTCGAGGTCGTCGTCCGCGGCACCCGTTACCCGGGAGAGAGCGCCGTTCCAGCGACGAAGCTCCCCGCCCCGCCCGACGAGGCAGAACACGTCGGCGACGCCGTCGAAGAGCGCGTCCGTGTACGTTCGCTCCCGATCGAGTTGCCCCTCGCGCTCGCGGAGGGTATCAGCGAGGTCCGCGACTGCCGCAGAGAGCCATCCGAGTTCGTCGGCCCGGTCGGTCGGGAGGGCCACGTCGTCCGCGCCGGCCGACAGCCGTTCGACCGCCGCCGCGAGGTCCGCGATCGGGTTCTCGGGCTCGTCCTGTCTCGTGAGCCCGACGATTCCGACCAGTTCCAGTCCCCCGAACGGGAGCCCGGAGACGCCGAGCCGTTCGAGCCCGATCCACTGGCCCGCGACGACGGCGACCGCGACGCCGATCGCCACGAGCCACAGTCGCCGGGCGGGAACGCCAGTCCGCACCGGCCACCGTGCCATCGTGTCACTCATGCCACCCGAGTCTACTGGCTGAACGCTCATTACAGTCGTGGATGTCACGATAGGACATACCACACAGCGGGCACGGAGTCCCCGGACCGCGTTCCCGTCCCTCTATCGGCGCAACCTTCTATACATATAGCCACTCCCCGCGAGCCGTCGCTATACAGATAATGGACATTCCAATACCAGTCGTGGTCGTAAGAGACGATGATGAACGGCTCCACCATGACACGAGAGTGCAACCGGACCAGCGTCCGCGTCGTCGAGGCCATCGCCGACGCGACGAACACGGACGTACTCGACCTGCAGCCCCCGCTGTACGACGCGATCGATCCGAGCGCGCTCGACCAGTTGGTCACGGGAGCGGAGTCCGTCTCCGTCCAATTCGACTACCAGGGGCACACGATCACGGTCCGCGGTGACGGCACCGTTGCGGTCGACGGTCGCGTCTACGACTGACGATGACGGACGGCAACCGACGCTCGACGACGGTCGGCACCGACTCCCGAAACGGGTTCGTTCGCGAGACCTACGAAGAGTACGACGTCGGCTCGATGCGGGTCGGCATGATCGCCGATCCGGAGAACGAACACGCCTGGATACAGTCCGACGTGACGGTTCCAGTCCACCCGTAACCGGGGCCGCCGCCCCCGACGCGCCGCCGTCCCCGTCCAGCGGCCGCGCCGACGCCGACCCCCGAAACGGAGCGGTCGATCGCACAGACCGGAGAACGCAGCCAGCCGACGAGGCCAGGGGTCGCCATCGTCGGCACCCACCGCGGAACCCACCCCGACGAACACAGCACCGACACATGGAACACCCCGACTGGAACTCGACGATCCCCGATCGAGCACCGTCCCTGACGTCGATCACCGTCCACTACGCCGGTGGCACGTCGGACGACGACCAGCCGGTTCGAACGAGCCTGGCCAGCAGTGACGTGGTCGAGGTTCGAACCGGACAGGACGCGAGCGGCGGTCTCGATGGACTCGAGGCGATCGACTGTGTCGTCGGCCACGCCGCGTCCGGCTCGACGACCGGCGTCTCCCTCTACGAGACGGTTCGCGAGCACGATCGCGAGTTGCCGGTCCTCCTCGTCACCGGCGCACAGCCGGACGACGTCGTCCCGGGACTCCGCTCGGACCCGTGGGTAGAAGTCGTCCGGCGAGACGCTGACGACGACCCCGTGCCGGTGCTGGAACGGCGGGTTCGCCGCCTCGTCGAGCATCGACAGCTCGTGCGGTTGTTGCGCCGGGGCATCGCCGCCGTCGAAACCGTCCACGACGGGACCGCGATCGTCGGCCCCGACGGAACCTTCGAGTACGTCAACCAGTCGTTCGCGACGCAGTACGGGTACAGCCCCGAGTCGCTCGTCGGGGCCGACTGGCAGACGGTGTACGCGGACGACGAGGTCGATCGGCTCGAACGGGAGGTCCTGCCGACGATCGAGGACGGCTGGCGGTGGACCGGCGGCTGCGTCGGCGAGCGGGCGAACGGAACGGCGTTCACCGCGAGAACCGGCGTTACCGGCCTCGATGACGGTAGTTTCGTGATCGGCGTCCACGAGACGAGTCGCGGACCCGGATCGAACCCGGACGTCCCGGAACCCGGTCGGTCCGAGTCCGGCAGTTCCGGCGGCTCTCGCAGTGCCGACGGTTCCGGCACCGCCGACGATTCGACCTGACGGACCGGCCGCTCGAGATCGGCGCGACGAGAAAGGGAGCCGCCAGTGTATCGGTCGAGCGAAACGACGGCCCGCGGATCGAGCGGCGCTACGTCCCGTGGTCCCAGCTATCCATGTAGTCGCGCTGGGTGTCCGTCAGCGAATCGAAGTCGACGCCCTCGGCCTCGAGTTTGATCTCGGCGATCTCCCGATCGAGTTCGTCCGGGACGTCGTGGACGCCAGCCGCGTACGCGTCGCCGTTCTCGACGAGTTCGCGGACGCAGGCGGCCTGCACGCCGAAACTCTGGTCCATGACCTCGACGGGGTGGCCCAGCGAGATGGGGGCGGCGAGGTTGACGAGGCGGCCCTCGGCGATCACGTTCAGCCGTCGGCCGTCTTCCATCTCGTAGGCCTCGACGCCGTCGCGGGCCTCGTAGCGATCGACCGCCAGGTCGTCGAGCGCGTCGAGGTCGATCTCGATGTCGAAGTGGCCGGCGTTGGCGAGCAGGACGCCGTCGTCCATCTTCTCGAAGTCCTCCTCGACGATGACGTCCCGGTTGCCCGTCGTCGTCAGGAAGACGTCGCCCACCTCGGCCGCTTCGGCCATCGGCATCACGTCGTAGCCCTCCATGTGGGCCTCGAGCGCGCGACGGGGCTCGACCTCGGTGACGATGACGTTCGCGTTCTGGCCCGCGGCCTTCTTCGCGACGCCCTTGCCGCAGTAGCCGTAGCCCGCGACGACGACGTTCTTGCCGGCCCACGAGAGGTTCGTGGTCATCGCGATCGAGGCCAGCGAGGACTCGCCGGTGCCGTGGACGTTGTCGAACAGCCGCTTCATGGGCGTGTCGTTGACCGCGAAGACGGGATAGTCAAGCGCCCCGTCCGCGTCCATCGCGCGCAGTCGGTGGACGCCGGTGGTCGTCTCCTCGGCCCCGCCGATGATCCCGTCGATCAGTTCGGGGTAGTCCTCGTGGATCGCGGCGACGAGGTCCATCCCGTCGTCGACGGTGATCGTCGGCTCGTGGGCGATGACGGCCTCGATCGCGGCGTAGTACTCCTCGTCGTCGACGCCGCGTTTCGCGTAGCTGGTAATCGACTCGTGAGCGTCCAGCGCCGCGCTCACGTCGTCGTGGGTCGAGAGCGGATTACAGCCCGTGACGGCCACTTCGGCGCCACCTTCCGCGAGCGTCTCGACGAGGATCGCGGTCTTGGCCTCGACGTGCATCGCCATCGCGATGCGTTCGCCCGCGAAAGGCTGGTTCGCGACGAACTCCTCGCGAACGGACTCGAGAATCGGCATGTGCTGGGCGGCCCAGTCCATCTTTCGGCGTCCCGCTTCTCGAGCGGACTCGGAATCGTCGAGTTGCTCGGTGATCGGGGGATACTCGCTCATGGGTCGACTGAGTGGGAGCGGGGCCAAAACGCTACCGAAGCGGACCCGCTCGATCCGCGCTCACGGGCGATCGACAGCAGTCGCTCGGCGTCGATCGCGCCTCTCGCAGAAAAATCGGTTCGACCGTGACGCGGCACCCGCGTTCGATCGCCGATCGATCGCGAGTGCCGCGATACTGTTCGAGAACGGCGACGGCCGTTCGAATGGGGGTGCCTCAGTGGTGGTGGGTGGGAGATACGTGCCGTCGACCGCTGTCGATCGCCTGGCTGCGTGATCGGTAGCTGGGTGGCAGTCAGTTACTGTCCGCCCGCGTGCGACGGCGGACCGCCACCGCCGCCGTTGCTCCCGGACGCCTCGTCGTCATCGTCGCTGTCTTCATCGTCGCCATCGTCCGAGTTGCCGGCGTGTTCCGGCGGCCCGCCGGCGTTACGATCGTCACCATCGTCAGGCCCGCCCGCGTGGGCCGGTGGCCCCTGCGTGTCGTCACTCGGCGGACCCGCGTGCCCCGGTGGGCCCGCGTGGTCGGGCGCGTTACCCGGGTTGTGTTCGACGACGAAGCTCGCGACTGCGAAGCCGATCGAGCCGTTCTCGTCGCTCTCGTTCTTGGTATCTTCGACGAACTGCGAGACGAGGTCACCGAAGCTCTCGCCCTCGTCGGTTTCGGTCTCGTCACCGTCGTCCGTCTCGTTTCCGTCGTCGGCGTCGTCACCGTCGTCCGTCTCGTTTCCGTCGTCGGCGTCGTCACCGTCGTCCGTCTCGTTTCCGTCTTCGACGTCGTCGCCGTCGTCCGTCTCGTTTCCGTCTTCGACGTCGTCGCCGTCGTCCGTCTCGTTTCCGTCTTCGACATCGTCACCGTCGTCCGTCTCGTTTCCGTCTTCGACGTCGTCGCCGTCGTCGGTCTCGTTCCCGTCGTCGACGTCGTCGCCGTCGACCTGCGTAATCGACACCGCGGGTTCGTCGGCGGCCGCACTCGCGGCGGCCATGCCCGGCAACGCGATCAGTGACAGGATCATAACGGTCGCCAGTGTTGCTGCGGATAGCCTGTTCATCACGATCGGGACATTCAGGGAGCCGTGAATAAACCCCGTCGGCAGTTCGGGAAGTTTGCGGGTCGTCGAAACTCCCTGAGAATAGTTTATAACGTTTATAGAGAATTTAGAGCGTTTAGATTTCGTTCACCGAGGTCGGCTAATCGGCCGACTCAGGACTCGGCCCGGTCCACCAGCGCCGCGGCTTCCTCGCGGGCCCGATCGCGAACCGCCGCTTCGTCGAGGGTCAGGACCTCGCGATCGCGCATGAGCACCCGGCCGTCACAGACGGTGTGACGGACGTCCGCGGCCGCGGCCGCGTAGGCAAGGTGACTCACGAGGTCGTGGGCGGGCGTCAGGTGCGGTTTCTCGAGGTCGATCACCGCGAGGTCGGCGGGCGCACCGGCCTCGAGACGGCCCGACTCGAGGCCGATCGCGTCGGCCGTCGCGCCGGTGAGCATGTCGACGACGGCCTCCGCGGGGACGGCGCTGGCGTCGTCGGCGGCGAGTTTGCCGAGCATGGCCGCGTCGCGGGCCTCGTCTAACATCGAGAGGTCGTTGTTCGAGGCCGCACCGTCCGTTCCGAGGCCGACGGTCACGCCGGCCTCGCGCATGCGTTCGACCGGTGCCATCCCGCTGGCCAGTTTCATGTTCGAGGCGGGACAGTGGATCACGCTCGTTCCCGCCTCGGCGAGCAGGCCGATCTCGCTCTCGTCTACGTGGACGCCGTGGGCGATGAAATCCTCCGGTTCGAGCATCCCCTTCTCGGCGGCGTAGGCCAGCGGCCGTACCCCGTGTTCCTCGACGATCGGCGTCACCTCGTCTTCGGTCTCGTTGGCGTGGTAGTGGAGCGGGACGCCGAGTTCGCGGGCCTCAGAGACGAACTCCGAGAGGTACTGCCCGTCGACCGTCGTCAGCGAGTGGGGCATAAATGCCGACGAGATCCGGCCGTCGGCCATCCCGTCGATCTCCTCGGCGACGGCGAGGCCCTCGCGAGCGTCTTCGCGCGCCTCGTCCTCGTCCTTGGCGACGGAGATCACGCCGTGACCGAGTCGGGCGCGCAGACCCGCCTCGTCGACGACGTCGGCGATCGTCGGGACGAAGAAGTACATGTCCGCGAACGCGGTCGTCCCCGATTTGATCATCTCGAGGACGCCGAGTTCGGTGCCGGCCCGGACCGAGTCGGCCGTCAACTCGGCCTCGACGGGCCAGATGTCCTCCCGGAGCCAGGCGTCGAGCGCCTTGTCGTCCGCGTAGCCACGCAGGAGCGTCATCGCGACGTGACAGTGGCCGTTGACGAACCCGGGCGTCACGAGCGACTCCGTCGCGTCGAGCGTCTCGTCGGCGTCGGCCCCGAGGTCGTCGCCGATCTCGAGGATCTCGCCGGCCGACCGATCGACCAGCACGTCCGCACGCGTCACCGTCGCGTCGGGTAGCAGTACCGTTCCACCAGTGATTGCCAGCGTCGTCATTACCGCTGCGTTCTCACCGGAATTCCTTATAGTATCGATCCATCGACGTCGGCGAGGAGGCCTCGTTCGGCGTCGGTGGAGACTCGATGCGTCGTCCGCAAAGGAAGTCGTCCGGCGACGCTCGAACGGCCGCCGCTTACGTCGCGTGGATCGATACCGATCCGATCGTGCCGAACCGGACCTCGATCACGTCCCCCGGTTCGAACGGGACCATCGGCGTCACCGAACCCGTCGAGACGAGGTCACCCTCGGCCAGGTGGGCGTCCCGGTCCGCGAGCATCCCCGCGAGCCAGCGGACTGCCGCAACGGGGGTCCCGAGGACGTCCGCTCCGATCCCCGTCGCCTCCAGGGTGCCGTTTTTCAGCACGTGCACTCCCTCGAACGCGAGGTCGATCTCGGTCGGATCGGTTGGGCAATCGCCGACGACCAGTCGACCGGCGAGCGCGTTGTCGGCGACGGCCTCGGGCGCCCGGACGTCCCACTCGTCGATGCGACAGTCGACCACCTCGATGACGGGAACGATCATCCTCGTCGCCGCGAGGACGTCGATCGGCGTCGCCGTCCCGTCGAGGTCCTCGCCGAGAACGAACGCGATTTCCGGTTCGACTCGCGGATCGATCAGCCCGTCGACGTCGAGTGGGCCGCCCGATCGGACGGTTTCGGCCGGGACGCGTCCGAAGATGGGTTCGTCGATGCCGAGTTCCTCCTGGACGCCCGGGGACGTACAGCCGACCTTGTACCCGATCGGGGGCCCCTCCTCGGGCTGGCGGCGATCGGTCACGCGTCGCTGTATCGCGTACCCGTCCGCGAGCGTCAGGTCGTGGGACCCGCGAAGGGAGCCGAGAGGGGTCCCGGACCGGTACGCCTCGAACAGGTCACCCGCGATGTCCGCACGGGTCTCCACGTCGAGTGACATACTGTCACTCTCGCACACCCGTCTATAAAGGTGGGCACGCGATCGGCCCGTCGCACCCGCATAGGTCGTCACGTTCGGCGCACCGAGCTACGGGCCATTCGCGGACGACTCCGTGACGTCCCGCGAGAGCGGGCGATAGTAGCCACTGAAAGTCAATGTGTCTGATCGCAGGACGGCTTTGCGATCAGTGCGTAAATCGATTCATACGGATTGCTGTAACTAGTTACCGTCGATCACCAGAACGGGGTCGGTGATCGGCGGTAATTGACTACAGCAGTCCGTATCAGCGGCTACTATAGAACCGATCGACGGGCGGTAGACCTATCCCCAGGCTGAACGATAAATCAGCCATGAGCGATCGCGGAAACGAACTCGAGGACGAGAGCCGACGACCGTTCGAGTCCGGAGCCGAGACGCGGACGGAACGGCCGAAGGGCCGCGACGATCGATCGGCCGCCGAGTCCGGAGACGGGACCGAGTCGATCCCGATCGACACGCCCGCAGAACCGGAGCCAGGAGCGGGATCGGACGCGACCAGTCCGGGACCGGATCGCGGACCGAACGCGATCCGCAACTGGACGGTCATCACGGCCGCCCTCGCGCTCGTCTCGGCGCTCACAGCCGTCGCCATCGTCGCGATTCACGGCGCCGCGATGCCCGCGCTCGGAGCGACCGCCCTCGGGGTCGGCTTCGCGGCGATCGCCGCGGTTTCCCGGACGACCGTCACCGACGCCGTCGGGGTACTCGCCGACGGGTGGGCCGAACACCGGCCGTACGTCTGGTTCGCGACGGGCCTGTTCGGGTTCGGGGCAATCGTCGGCGCTCTCCTCGTCGCGGCCGGGGTCGATCTGACGGAACTGCTGCTCGAGATGCTGCTGGAGGAGTTCGACGAGGAGGAACTCGCCGGCGGGATCGAACTCTCGGCGACGTTCTTCATCACCAACAACACGCCGCCGTTCCTGGCCGCGATCGGCGGCGCGCTCACGCTCGGGTTCGTGACCGCGGTCATCATGCTGTTCAACGGCGTCCTCATCGGAAACCTGGTGGTCGCGATCGGGCTGGAGACCGGCATCGGTCCCATCATCGCGCTGATCGTCCCCCACGGAATCTTCGAGTTGCCGGCGCTGTTCGTCGCCGCCGGCGTGGGCTTTCGGCTCCTCCACCGCGCCGGCCAGCGAATCGCCGGTACGCGTGATGCGCTGTTCACGCGGGCCTACCTCGTCCGGACCGGGGCGCTCGTCGTCTTCGGCTGGCTCCTGCTCGTGCTCGCGGCGTTCGTCGAGGCCTACCTGACGGTCCCGATCGCGGAACTGTTCTTCCCCGAGCAGGCCGGGTAGCGCTCCAACGAGCGGAAAATGAATGAAGAAGGGAGTTACCGGCGGAATCGATCGAACGGTCGCAGGACCGCGGGTCGGTACTCCTCGTGGGGATCGTACTTCGCGAACGCGAGACTGTTCGTCATCACGCTCACGCTCGAGGTGGCCATCGCCAGCCCCGCGAGCGCGGGGTTCAGGAGTCCGAGCGAGGCGATCGGGAGCAACGTCGTGTTGTAGACGAAGGCCCAGAACAGATTCTGGCGCACCTTCGAGAGCGTCGCCTCGGAGATGCGGATCGCCTTCAGCACGTCCGCGGGGTCGTCGCGCATCAGGGTCACGTCGGCGCTCTCGATCGCGACGTCGGTCCCGGAGCCGATCGCGACGCCGACCTGGGCGGCCGTGAGCGCGGGCGCGTCGTTGACGCCGTCGCCGACCATCATGGCTCGAGCGCCGTCTTCCTGCAGGGTCTCGACGTGGTCGGCCTTGTCCTCGGGCAACACTTCCGCGCGGACGTTGTCGGGGTCGATCCCCACCTGTTCGGCGACCGCCTTCGCGGTGCGTTCGTTGTCGCCGGTGAGCATCACGACCTCGGTGCCGCGTTCGCGCAGCGCCGCGACCGTCTCTTTCGCGCTCTGGCGGACCTCGTCGGCCACCGCGAGCGCGCCCAGCAGGTCGCCGTCCACGGCGACCGGCATCGCCGTCTTCCCGTCGCTCTCGAGTCGCGTCAGGGCCTCCTCCGCCGGTCCGGTGTCGATCCCTGCGTCCTCCAGCAGCTTCCGGCGGCCGATCAGGACGGTCCCGCGATCGGTCTCCGCGCGGATGCCGTGCCCGGGGACGTTCTCGAACTCGCTGACGTCGCCGATCTCGATGCCGCGTTCGGCGGCCCCGTCGACGATCGCCTCCGCGATCGGGTGTTCTGAGCCCGACTCGGCCGTCGCCGCCGCGCCGAGGAGGAACGACTCCAGCGGCTCCTCGCGCCCGGCGAGGATGCCACCGTCCGGTGCCGGCTCGCCGTCGCCACCGTCGGATTGCTCACCGCCGTCAGCGACTGCCCGGGAGTCGAACGTTACGACGTCCGTCAGCGTCATTTCGCCGTGGGTCAGCGTCCCTGTCTTGTCGAAGACGATCGTGTCGATGCCGCGGACCTGCTCCAGCACGTCGCCGCCCTTGAACAGGACGCCGTTGGTCGCGGCGAGCGTCGAACCGACCATCGTCGCGGCCGGCGTCGCCAGCCCGAGCGCACAGGGACAGGCGATCAGCAGGGCGGAGGCGAGCACGATCACCGAGAATTCCAGCAGCGGGACGCCAGTACCGCCGACCGTGGCGACCGCGGGGCCGCCCTGGACGGGGTCGAGCAGCGGGATCCAGCCCCCGAGCGCCGAGGAGACGCCGTACAGCGTCTCGGGGAAGAGGAACCACAGGATCGACCAGAAGATGGCGTTGACGATCACCGCGGGGACGAAGTACGCGCTCACTTTGTCGACCAGCCGCTGGATCTCCGGCTGGCGCGACTGGGCCTCCTTGACCCGATCGACGATCTGCTGAATGGCGGTCTCGGAGCCGACCTTCGTCGCCTCCACGAGGAGGACGCCGTTCTCGTTGATCGTCGAGCCGACGACCTCGTCGCCCTCGCCCTTCTCGACCGGGACGGACTCGCCGGTGAGCATGGACTCGTCGACCGCGCTCTGGCCGTCCACGACGACGCCGTCGGTCGGGATCTTCTCGCCCGGCCGGACTTTCATCACGTCGCCCGGTTCGACGTCTTCGAGAGGGACCTGCTTCTCCTCGCCACGGACGGCTTCGCCGTCCGTTCGAGACCCCTCCGGGGTCTCCCACTCGACGACAGTCGCTTCGTCGGCCTCCATCTCCAGGAGTTCGCGCAGGGCGCTACCCGCGCGGGCCTTCGATCGGACCTCGAGCCAGTTCCCCAGCGTGATGAACCAGAGGATGAAGGCGACGGCCTCGAAGTAGAGGCCGGCGCTCCCGACGAGGCCGACGAGTGCGGCCGTACTGTAGACGTAGCCCGCCGACGACCCCATGGCGACCAGCGTATCCATGTTCGCCCGCCGGTTGTGGGAAAACGCGCGGTAGGCACCGACGAGGAACTCCCTGCCGAGCGTGGCCATCAGGACCGTCGCGAGGACGAACTCGATCCAGCCGAGATCGATCCCGAACACGGCATGGGGCAGGTCCACGAGGCCGAACATCGCGAGCATGATCGGCACGAACGGGAGCGTCAGCAGACCGCCACCGATCACCAGTCGACGCTGCCGGCGCAGTTCCTTCTCGACGGCGCGCTCGCGCCCGCTCTCCCCGCTCTCCTCGTCTTCGTCGCGAACCGGTTCGTAGCCGGCCGACTCGATCGCGTCGTGGATCTCTGACAGCGAGACGTCGGCGGGATTGTACTCGACCCGGGCCTCGTCCGACGCAAAGTTCACGTCCGCCCGAAGCACCCCGGGCAGAGCCTCGACGGACTCGCTCACCGACTCCGAACAGGTCGCACACGACATCCCCATCACGGTGATCGTCTCCGCCGCCGCCGCGGCCTCGTAGCCGGCCGACTCGATCGCGTCGTAGATCTCGGCCAGCGAGACCGCGTCGGGGTCGTACTCGACAGTCCCTTCGTCGGTCGCGTAGTTCGCGTTCACCGACTCGACGCCCTCGAGAGCCGCCACGGCCTCCTCGACGCTCCCCGAACACGTCGAACAGGACATTCCCGTGATCTCGAGGTGTGCTTGTCTGGTGTTCATGTGTGGAGGGGTACGGGCTACACGTTCAAGCGGATTGTGACTTGGAAAGTGAAGTCACGAGGTCGGAACGTCTTAGAAATAAAAGTCTACCCTTCCGGAGCTCCACGTCCGCGAACGATGGTCGCCGGCTCTCGAACCGGGTTTTGCCGCGATCGATCGGCGGTATCGTGCCGCGTTCGGTCTTGCTATTCGAAACTGGCAGGGGGAGTTTCGTTCACGATCCAAACCGGTTCCCGAGCACCGGTGGAATCGATCGGGCGGCGCTCGCGGGCGACGCTGGGACCGAACCCCGTGGAATCTCGCCCGGATGAAAAGACAGTTCCCCGCTGACGCCGAACACCCGGCAAATGCGAATCGCCGTTCCCAACAAGGGCCGCCTGCACGAGCCGACGATCGACCTGCTAGAGCGGGCGGGGCTCCACCTCGAGAACGGTGCCGATCGGAAACTCTACGCCGACACCGTCGATCCCGACGTCTCGGTGCTGTTCGCCCGCGCGGCAGACATCCCCGAGTACGTCGCCGACGGCGCAGCCGAGATGGGTATCACCGGCTACGACCAGGTCCAGGAGGCTCGCGTCGACGACGTCGCGGAACTGCTCGACCTCGACTTTGGCCGCTGTCGACTCGTCCTCGCCGCACCCGAGGACGGCGACATCCGCGCTGTCGAGGACCTGGCGGGCAAGACCGTCGCCACCGAGTTCCCGAACATCACCCGCGACTTCTTCGCCGATACCGGCGTCGAGCCCGACATCGTCGAGGTCTCCGGCGCGACGGAGCTGACACCCCACGTCGAGATGGCCGACGCGATCGTCGACATCACGAGCACGGGGACGACGCTGAAGATGAACCGGCTGGCCGTCGTCGAGGAGGTCCTCCAGAGTTCGGTCCGCCTCTTCGCCCGCGAGGACGTCCTCGAGGACCCGAAAGTTCAGGAGGTCCGGACCGCACTCTCGTCGGTCAAACACGCCGAGGGCAAGCGGTACCTGATGATGAACGTCCCCGAGGACCGACTCGACGAGGTGCGCGCGGTCATCCCCGGCCTCGGCGGACCGACGATCATGGACATCGCCAACGGCGGCGAGGAGAAGCTGGCGGTCCACGCCGTCGTGGACGAACGCGACGTCTTCGAGACGATCACCGAGGTCAAGAAAGCGGGAGCGAGCGACATTCTCGTGACCGAGATCGAACGCCTGGTCGAGTGAGACGCGTCCGCCGCGTTCGGGACGTGGCCTGATCGATCGATCGCACCCGATCGCGGCGACACCGGAACCGGGACGACTACTCCGTCCGGGCCGCGGGGTGTTCGAGGAGGGCCTCGCCGTCGAGGATCGACTCGACCGCCGCGAAGTTCGCACCCGACGAGACGACGCCCTCGTTCCGATCGTACGTTACGATCCCGCGGGACTCGAGCGCCGGCAGGTGTGTCCGGTGAAGCGAGACGTGGACGCGCTGGCGGAGTTCGTGGAGCGTCGTCACGGCCGTCGCGTCGTACTCGGCGTCGGCGAGACACGCGACCAGCCGCTGGACTGTGATCGGCACGTCCGCAGTGTGCACGCACCGGACGATCGCGCGCCGTCGGTCGCTGTCCAGGACGCGCCGAAGGTCGTCCTGCGAGAGCGATCGGCGGCGAACCGGGCCGGTACTGCTGGAAATCGGCCGGTTCGAACCGGGGTGGGCTCCGTCGGAGTGGATCGTCATGGGCAGGTGAGACTCATCGTTTTCGACCGGATAAACGGGGTCGCTCGTTTCGACGATCACGGCCAGTTTCGACCATTATCGCCGGATTAAACGGATCTAAACACACCAGAATCCGGGCGGATCGACGGGAAGTCGGATACAGCGGACGCAGCTGCGACCGGCGTTGGGACTCGATTCGAGACGCTGGCGTCGAGCGGACGCGAAAAACACACGCCGAAAACCGTTTCTGCCGGTCAATCGGGGCGAACGGTTCGGACGGCAGTCCGGGCCGATCGAGTCGCCGACCGATCGACGGAACCGGACCCACCGCGAGCGCGGGCGACAGCGCTGGTGGCGTCGGTTCGGGCCCGTCGCGACCGAACGAAGCGACGCTTCGTTACTCGAGCAGGCCGAGGTCCTCGAGCCGCGAGACGATCTTGTCGACGGCGTGCTCGGCGTCTTCGGGCTTCTTCCCGCCGGTAATGACGAGTTTCCCGGAGCCAAAGAGCAGGGCCACTACTTCGGGTTCGTCGAGGCGATAGACCAGGCCGGGGAACTGCTCGGGTTCGTACTCGATGTTCTCCAGTCCGAGACCGATCGCGATCGCGTTCAGGTTGAGATTCCGGCCCAGGTCGGCCGAGGTGACGATGTTCTGGACGACGATTTCGGGATCCTCGTTGACCTGGATCTGGAGTTCGCGGAGTTTGTCGAAGACGATCCGCAGACTCTCGTGCACGTCGTCGGTGCTCTTGGCACCGGTACAGACGATCTTCCCCGATCGGAAGATCAGCGCGGCGGATTTGGGGTTCTGGGTACGGTAGACCAGCCCGGGGAACTGCTCGGGATCGTAGTCGGCCCCCTCGAGGTCCATCGCAACGCTCTGGAGGTCCAGTTCCTGTCCGATACCGGTCGACGCCACCACGTTTTCGATGTTTATGGTGTCCTTCGGGTCCGTCATAAGTCGCTTAAAAAGACGTATTTAAGGTTTATAAAGGTTAGTACCGCCACCTGATATATCCGGTTTATACGTCCGGTCGGCCTGTACGGGTACAGCGAAATTAACCCGACACACCGACTGAGACGGCCAGTCTCCAGTATCGGTGACGGGAAAACTTCGGGAAAGCGGTAGGCTCATACCCGATCCGCGGCGACGAACTGACGTGTACCTCCTCGAACTCGGCGGCGAGGACGACGCCTTCGCGGCCCACGAGGCCGCAAGCGCCGCGGCCGACGTCCGCCGGATCGCCCCCGGACTGGCCGTCGCGAACGCGATCGACCCGGCCCGCGTCCGTGGACTCGCCTACACGCACCGCGCGAACGACCTCCTCGGGCGGACCGACGCCAGTCTCGAGAGCGCCCGCGCGCTCCTCGAGACGGCGCCGATCGATCGCGAGGGGACAGTCGCGGTGCGCGCGACGGACGTCCACGGCTCGACCGGCGTCAGCACCGAACGGGCGGAACGCGAACTCGGACAGGTGCTGGTCGATCGCGGCTTCGGCGTCGACCTGGACGACCCCGACCACCTGCTACGCGCGACGTTCTCCGCGGGCCGCCTCGCCGATCCCGGAACGAACGCGGCCGACGAGACGGGCGACCTCCTGACGCCCGCCGACGGCGACGAACCGATCGGCGAGCGCGTCTCGGTCTGTGCGCTGGGCTGGCTCGCGTCCGAGAGCGTCCGCGACTTCGGCACCCGCGCGCCTACCGACAAACCGTTCTTCCAGCCCGGCAGCATGGACCCGCTTCTCGCGCGGGCGGTCACCAACGTCGCGGGTGCCCGTCCCGGCGCGACGATCCTCGATCCGATGTGCGGCACGGGCGGGGTGCTCGTCGAGGCCGGCCTCGTCGGCGCGGACGTGATCGGTACCGACGCCCAGCGGAAGATGGTCGGCGGGGCCAGCGAGAACCTGGCCCACTACCTCGATCGCGACGAGCCGTCGCCGATCGGCGTCGACCGGGGGACGTGGCAGATCGCCCGCGGCGACGCGACCCGCCTCCCGCTCGTCGACGATTCCGTCGACGGCGTCGTCTTCGACGCCCCCTACGGCCGCCAGTCGAAGATCGCGACCCACCGCCTCGAGGACCTCGTGGCGGGAGCGCTGTCCGAGACCCGCCGCGTCGCCGATCGCGCGGTCGTCGTGGCCGATCGATCGTGGGCCGGGGAAGCGAGAGCGGCCGGGTGGGAACTCGAGGCGGCGTTCGAACGCCGGGTGCACCGATCGCTGACGCGGTACGTGCTGGTGCTCGCGTAGGCATCAGTCGTCCTCGACGTCCTCGCGCTCGATCGCCTCGACCTCCCACTCGTCGTCAGGAATCTCCGCCACCAGTTCGATTTCGAGTAGTCCGTCGCCGAGAAGCGACGACACGCCGATCATCGTGCTCGCCGGGTAGTGGGGGCGCTCGAAGAACTCCGCGCGAACCTCGTGGAGCGCTGTTTGACTCTCCCGCGAGAGGACCTCGTCGAGGACGTACCAGCGCGACTCGACCACGTGGTTCATGCCACCGCCGAGAATGTCGAGCGCCTCTTCGAGGTCTTCGAGGATCCTTCGGGTCTGTTCTCGAAGGTCCCCCTCGGATACCGTGAGGCCCGAGAAGACGACGCGACGATACCCCTCGCGTTCGGTCGCGACGGCGTAGGACATTTGCGGCTCGCCGATCTCGTCGGAGTCGATCGTTCCCCACATCCCAGGGAGGAGAGCGGTCTTTTTCACCTCGGCATTATTGTCAGTTCGCCTGAGGTAATTTCGCATCGGGGTCGGAACGATACCGGGGTCAGTCCTCGGACTCGCTCGCTCGTTCCTGCAACCGCCTCCCCTCTTCGCTCTCGACGGTGAGTTCGGGCACCGGAACCGGCTTCCCGTCCCCGTCGATCGCGACGAACGTGAACGAGGATGCGGTCGTCTTCTCGGTCTCGCCCGTCCGGGGCTCCTCGCGCCAGGCCCGCAGGGCGACGTCGACGCTCGATCGCCCCGCATCGTAGACGTATGCCTCGACGAGCGCCGTGTCGCCGATCCGAATCGGTCGCTCGAAGTCGAGTTCGTTCACCCGGGCGGTGACGCAGGTCTCGCCGGCGAAGCGCATCGCCGACATGGCGCTCACCTCGTCGAGCCACTTCATGAGGTTCCCGCCGTGGAGCGTGTCGTTATTGTTCGCATTACCTCCGAACGTAACGGTTTACACGAATTCGCCCGAATCTCGGGCGAATTCGTTCAACGACTTACGTTCGAAGGTAGTGGTTCGGCTGGACGCGGAATCGATTCCGGATGTGCGTCTCCAGGACTGTCGGCATACAGCCACGTGGTCCTGCAGGAAGGAGTAGCTAGCGTCGGTCCGGATCAGGCTCAAGAGCGGCGACGATCGACCGATGGCCGTCACTGGTCGGGTCAGTGGCGGCGGGACGTGGCCCGACCGGCGATTCCCGCACCAGCCAGACTCGCGCCGATTCCGACGAGCCAGACGATACCGTCACTGGCAGCGCCGATAGTTCGGAGGCCGACAATCGCGACCACGCCGATCACCAGTGCGGCGATCGCGCCGCGCCAGAGCGGATCGATCACGATCGGGCCGAGTCGACGGAGCAGGAACTCACTCGCGAGGAGCGCGATCACGAGCGAGCCGATCGCGAGCGGCAGGTAGCCGATCCGTTCGAGAACGGGAGGACCGCCGATCGCGAGCACGAGAAGTGGCTGTATCGCAAGCGTCGCCCAGATCCGATCGCTCCAGCCGAGAGCCCCAGCACGCCGTTCGGCGACGGCTGCGATCACGGCGATCACCCTCACCTGGCCCCGGTCCCGGACCTGGCGTCCCGACCCAGTTCCGCCAGCAGGTGTGAGACGTGAACCCGATCGCTCGTCCCCTCGTGCATCTCGAACTCGACGTCGGCGGCGAGGCGATGTACGCGAGCCAGTTTCTCGCCCTGGTACCGCTTGCGGGCGACCGCGAGGATCAGGTCGAGCACCTCCTGCCCGTCGAGGCCCTCGTCGACGAGCAGGTCGTCGAGCGTGCTCCGGGCGTCGGTAAAGTCGCCCGCCTCGGCGTCGTCGAGCATTTCCTCGACCTCGTCGTCGAGGCCGACGTCGCCGATCGTCTCGTAGGCCGCGCTCATCGTCAGTTCGCCGGCGTCCTCGACGGTCGTCTGGGCGGCCAGGATCGCCTGCCGGAGGTTGCCGTTCGCGTAGCCCGCGACGAACTCGAGGCCGTCGGCGTCGTAGTCGACGTCCTCGGCCTCGACGATCCGCTCGAGGACGGCGACGGTCTCCTCGCTCGAGGGCGCACGCAGGGAGACGGGGAAACAGCGCGATCGGATCGGCGGAATGAGCTTCGTCGGCTGGCGGGTCGCGATGATAAACTGCGTCGTCCGGTGGTGTTGCTCCATGATCCGGCGCAGGGCCTGCTGAAAGTCCTCGCGGACGTCCTCGGCGTTGTCCAGCAGGATCGTCTTGTAGTCGCCCGAGACGGGCGCGTAGCTGGCGGACTCCTTGAGGACGTGGTTGATCATGTCCCGCTTGGACATCGACGATCGGCCGACGAGGAAGGAGGCGAACCGGGGATCGTTCTTGATCTCGGTTTTGGTCCGGCCGAAGAAGTCGGCGACGTTGATCTCGACCAGGTCGTTGTCGGGGTCACCGCCGGACGACGTCCGGCGTGCTTCCGAGTCGTCCGACGACTCGGAAACCCCGTGGGCCTCACGGGCCAGTGCGCGCGCCGCCGCCGTCTTGCCGCTCCCGGGCGGCCCCTGCAGAACCAGGTTGATCGGCTCCTCGACGGCTCGCTCCAGGTACTCGCGAGCGTCGTCCTGTGGCAACTCGGCCAGCTCCGGGGCGTAGGTGTCGGTCCACAGCGGCGCGTCCATCGCCAGCGGATACGAACGGGACGGGTAAGAATCGGTCGGTTAGTCGTCGCTCGTCTCGTTGCCCGCGTCCGTCTCCGCTCTCGCGTCCGCGATCGTAAACGTCGTCTCGACGGGTTCGTTCTCGTACTCGATCGGACTCGCCGCGTCGACCTCGCCCGGATCGCCCGCATAGAGAGTAGCCGTCAGTTCGGCGTCTTCGTCGACGGTGGCGTTCTCGTCGAACTCCGCCGTGACGTTCGCGTATTCGCCGGGATCGAGTCCCTCGCTGGTCCCGACCACCGTGTCGCCGTCCTCGATCGCGACG
Source organism: Halosolutus amylolyticus (assembly GCF_023566055.1). Lineage (NCBI taxonomy): Archaea > Methanobacteriati > Methanobacteriota > Halobacteria > Halobacteriales > Natrialbaceae > Halosolutus > Halosolutus amylolyticus. Next base: position 467,193 of record NZ_JALIQP010000001.1, read on the forward strand.
AATCCCTCCTCGGGGATCGCGACGTCGACGGTGACGCCGTCGTCGTCGGCGTCGACGACCGACACGCTCGGGTCGGTGTGGAACTCGAGGACGATATCCGCGAGGGCGCCGTCGCCGTCGGTGTAGACGCCGACCGTCCGCTCACCGGGTGACAGTCCGGTCGTGTCGAGCGAGAAGGTCACCTCGCGGCTCTCGCCGGCGTCGAGGTCCACCACCTGCCGTTCGATGACCCGGCCGTCGATCCGGATGTCGACGTTTTGCTGGGTAGCGAACTCGGTCGGGTTGCGGACCTCGGCGACGACCTCGATCGTCTCGTTCGTCGTCGCCTGAGCCGGCGCGTCGATCGATTCGACGAGGAACGAGTCGCTGAACGGTCCCCCGTCGTCCGCCGTCGTCACCGTCGCGGTGTCGCTCACCGGGAAGCCGTCCGCGAGATAGGGGCGGTCCTCCTCGCCGTCGGATTCCCCGTAGGTGTACGTCTCGTCGTCGTCGGTATCCCGGTGGACCGTCGCGGTCATCTGCCCGACCAGTTCGGGGCCGCCCTCCGCCCGTTCGATCGTGACGTTCTCGTGCGTGCCGCTCTCGAGATACTCCGAGACGACGAGGGGTTCCTCGCCGCCGTCCGTGATGACGACGAACCCGCCATCCGAGAGCGAGACCTCGGCGATCTCGACGCTCGTTCCGTTACCCTGCTGGTCCTCGAAGGTGATCGACGCCTCCGGATCCTCGTCGACGCCGAAGATCGCGGGTGCCTGTCCGACCACGATGCCCGCAGCGAGGACGACAAGGATCGCGATCAGGATCGCGACGATTCGCTTGAGCGTGCCGAACTGCAGTCTCGAACTCATTGTGAGGGGATGGCAACGCGTCGTTGCACCACAATTGGGCTGCCACCGTGATAAATGACGCTTTCCGTTCTGGCTGGTGAGAACCCACCCGACTGTGCCGGCCGACGTCGAGTGGGACTCGATCGAGCGCCGCCGGTGCCAGCCACCGCCGATCGAGCGCCGACGGCCCCTCGCGACCGGGACCGTGAGGAGCCAATCCGAAGGCGGTTTAGCCACCGCCCGTCGACACCCCAACGATGCCACTGCGCGTGACGTTCCTGGGGACGGCCGGAGCGGTTCCGACGACCGATCGGAACCCGAGCGGGATCTTCGTCAGTCGCGAGGGTGAGGGGTTGTTGTTCGACGCCGGCGAGGGAACGCAGCGCCAGATGATGCGCTTCGGAACCGGGTTCTCGATCTCGCAGCTCTTCGTCACGCACCTCCACGGCGATCACGTCCTGGGGATTCCGGGGCTGCTCCAGACGATGGACTTCAACGACCGCGAGGAGCCGCTGGCGATCCACACGCCCCACGGCACGCGCCGCCAGCTGAAGTCGTTCGTGAACGCCCTCGGCAACCGACCCTCGTTTCCCGTGCGGATCTCCGAGGTCGGCGACGGCGACATCGCCTACCGGGCCGACGAGTACGAGGTCCGGGCGTTCGAGACCGACCACGACACCCGATCGGTCGGCTACGCCCTCGTCGAGGACGACCGCAAGGGCCGGTTCGATCGCGAGCGCGCAGAGGAACTGGGGGTTCCGGTTGGCCCCAAATTCTCTACGCTCCACGAGGGCGAGTCCGTCGAACTCGAGGACGGCACCGTCGTCGACCCCGAACAGGTCGTCGGCGACCCCCGCCCCGGCCGATCGATCGTCTACACGGGCGACACCCGGCCGACCGCGGCGACGATCGAGGTCGCGGACGATCCCGACCTGTTGATCCACGACGCGACGTTCGCGGACGACCGGGCCGATCGGGCCGCGAAGACCGCTCACTCGACCGCGCGGCAGGCCGGCGAGATCGCGAATCGAGCGAACGCGAAGCGACTGGCCCTGATGCACGTCTCCTCGCGCTACGCCGGACACACCGCGGACCACGAGGAACAGGCCCGCGAGGTGTTCGACGGCGAGGTGTGCGTGCCCGACGACGGGGACGAGGTCGAGATTCCGTACCCCGACCACGGCGATTGACGTGGTGCCTCACCCTTCGTAGAGGAGGCGACGGAGTGAGCGCGCCTTACTCGTGACCGTACACCGGCACTGGCTCGTACGGCTCCTCGAGGTACTCCACGTCCGAATCCGACAGCGAGATGTCGAGCGCTTCGACGGCCTCTTCGAGGTGTTCGACGCTCGATGTGCCGACGATCGGCGCGGTGACGTTCTCGTTCTCGAAGTGCCACGCGAGCGCGATCTGGGCCATCGTCGCGTCGTACTCGGCGGCCAGTTCCTGAACCCGTTCGTTGATCGCCTCGCTCGCGGGGAACTCGTGGTAGGGAACGCCCGCGTTGTCGATCTCGTGGCCGGCCCGGGTCGTGGTCCGGAACTCCTCGTGGGGCCGCGCGAGGTAGCCCGCGCCCAGCGGACTCCACGGCATCGTACCGACATCGTATTTTCGACAGACCGGGTACATCTCGCGCTCCTCCTCCCGATACGCGAGGTGGTAGAGGTTCTGCATCGTCTCGAAGGGGGCAAGGCCCTCCCGCTCGCTCACCCGCCGAGCCTCGAGGAACTGGTGGGCCCACATCGAAGAGGCGCCGACGTGGCGGACCTGCCCGCGGCGAACCGCGTCGTCGAGCGCGCGCATCGTCGTCTCGATCGGCGTGTCGGGGTCCCAGCGGTGGATCTGGTAGAGGTCGAGGGTGTCCATCCCGAGCCGATCGAGCGAGGCCGACAGTTCCTGCTCGATCGTCTTCCGGGAGAGGCCGCTCGCGTTCCGGTGGTCCTCGGCCCCGGGGAAGCGGACCTTCGAGGCGACGACCAGCCGATCGCGATCGTAGTCAGCGAGGACGTCGCCGAGGATCTCCTCGCTCTCGCCCGCCGAGTAGACGTTCGCGGTATCGAAGAAGTTGATGCCGAGGTCGATCGCGCGTTCGATCAGTTCGCGGCTCTCGTCCGCGTCCAGCATCCAGTCCCGGCCGCTCCCGAAGCTCATACAGCCGAGACAGATCTTGCTGACCTCCATCCCGGTCGAACCGAGGGTCGTGTACTCCATGCGTCAGCCACGGCGACGGCGGTCCTAATACTCGGGGGCGACGGCAATTTGTCCAGCCGGTGGAACCCGGCAAGATCGTGTGAACCCGCGCCGGATTTATACCTGCTTCGCCCCTATGCCCGCCCGTGAGTACGCGAACGAGTGCGCTCGAGGCAGTCGTCTTCGGTGTCGACGTCCAGAGCGGTGACGTGCGCGGCGACGCACCCTCCTACGCGCTGGTCGTCTACGACGGCGAGGACGTCAGCCGCGACGTCGTCACACACCGGAAACTCCGGCGACTGATCGACGACGAGGAGCCGGCGATCGTCGCGACCGACAACATGTACGAGCTTGCGGCCGACAAGGACCAGCTGATCCACTTCCTGGGATCGCTCCCGACCGGCACGAAGCTCGTCCAGGTCACGGGTGCCGAACAGCCCGAGCCACTCTCGCGCGTCGCGAAACGGCACGGCATCCCCTACGGGAAAGAGCCGATGAAAGAGGCCGAAGCCGCGGCCCGACTGGCCGCCCACAGCGTCGGCCAGGAGGTCTCCGCGTTCACCGACACGACCGAGGTCAAGGTCTCACGAGGCCGCTCCACGGGGAAGGGCGGCTGGAGCGAGGACCGCTACACCCGGCGCATCCACGGCTCGGTCAAGAAACGTGCCCGCGAGGTCGAGTCCGAACTGGACGCGGCGAACCTCGCCTACGAGACGGACGTCCGGGAAGCCTACGGCGGCTACGCCAACGCCGTCTTCACCGTCGAGGCGAAGCCGAGCGACATCCCAGTCTCGCGGAGCCGATCGGGAGACGTCCGCGTCGAGATCGAGCGCGAGCGACGGGACGGCATCGAGTTCCGTCCGCTGGCAAAGCGCCGCGACCACGTCGTCGTCGGGATCGACCCCGGGACGACGACCGCGGTCGCGATCGTCTCGCTCGAAGGGGCGGTGCTCGACGTCTGGAGTTCGCGCACGAGCGACACCGCCGACGTGATCGAGTGGATCGTCGAGCGGGGCCGCCCGGTCATCGTCGCCGCCGACGTGACGCCGATGCCCGAGACGGTCGAGAAGTTCCGCCGGAGCTTCGACGCCGCGGGCTGGACGCCCGCGACGGACCTTCCGATCGACGAGAAACAGCACCGGACGCGCGAACACCCCTACGACGACGACCACCAGCGGGACGCGATGGCCGCCGCGCTGTTCGCCGTCGACGCCCACGAGGACCAGTTCGAGCGGATCGCGCGGAAACTCCCGCCGGGGGTCGATCGAGGCGAAGTCACCGCCCGGGTCGTCGCCGGCGAGGAGAGCGTCGAGGCCGTCCTCACCGATCTAGAGGACGACGAGACTGACGACGAGGACGCGACCGAACACGAACCCCGCGAACTCACCGCGGAGGAAAAGCGGATCAAGGACCTGAAACGACAGGTCGATCGGCTCCAGTCCCACGTCGAGACCCTCGAGGGTCGACTCGAGGAGCGAGACGACCGGATCGACGACCTCGAGCGGGAACTCGACGCCGCCCGCCGGGAAGAGCGCAAAGAGGTGCGCCGGAACCGCGAGGTGAACCGACTCGAGCGGAAGGCGAACCGGCTGGAGCGCGAGCGCGACGAGGCCCGCGAGGACGCCGACGCGCTCGAGAAGAAGGTCGATCGGATGAAGGCCCTCTGGAAGCTCGACCACTCGAACTTCAGCGACGTCTCCGCCGAGAAGGAGGGGCTCGTCCCCGTCAAGGTCGTCGAGAAGTTCACGAAAGGCGCGATCCGCGAGGCCGACGAACAGTACGGCATCGCGCCCGGCGACGTCGTCTACCTGCGCGACGCCAGCGGCGCCGGTCGATCGACGGCCGAACTGCTCGCGGGCTTCGAACCGCGCGTCATCCTGAAAGACGGCGGGCTCTCCGAGATCGCCGACGAGATCCTCTTCGACGAGGAGATCCCGGTCGGCCCCGCCGGCGACGTCGCCATGCAGGAGGTCGACGAACTCGCCGTCGCCCGCGAGGACGACGTCGAGGCCGTCGTCGACGACTGGCACGACCGGGCCGCCGCCCGCAAGCGCGATCGGAAACTGGAGATGGTCGATCGGCTCATCAGCGAGCACCGGGCGGGCGATAACGAGGCGTAGCTGGCCCGTTCGAACCGGTACGGTCCTATTCTGGAGTTTCCACCGGCGACAGGGCCTGCGGAACCGCCTCCACCGCGACCCCCTCAGTCAGCACCGCCGGCTCGTCGACCGGGCCGTGCCGAACAGCGCGTGCGCGATGAACCCGATCGCGACGACGCCGAGCACGACCAGCGAGCGTTCGATCGCGATCGGCGTCGCGGAGCCGATCAGCGAACCGAGCCGAGGCTCGCGGCGATACGGACCAGCACGAGATCTGAGTCGTGTAGCAAGAAGCCCGGACGAACACGAGGAGAGCGAATCGATCGGTTCCTCGGGTCGATCGGTCGCATCACAGCGTCATTACCGGTCGCGTCACATCATCCCCCAGGCACCGAGCACGTTCGAGATCAGCGCCTTCACGACGAGACCGAGGCCGGCGAGGACGAGCGCCATCCCGACCGCGACGATCGGATCCGCCCAGGCGATCAGGCCGATGCCGGCGACGACGATCAGCAGTCCGACGATTCCGAGCGGGCCGAGATTCCGTATCATGGTCAGGTCTGGATACCCGACAGAAATAAACGGCGTGGTTTTCCCCGTCGGAACCGGTCGCGACGACGTGTGGCGGTTAGGAAGAGATCAGTAAAGGGTTAAACCGATCGAACGACAACGTGGGGCCATGAGCGACGACGAGGGCGGTCGCAAGAACCTCCGAATGCCGGAGGACGACGAGGTCTTCGCGACCGTCACGGACATGCTCGGGGCGAATCGCGTCAAAGTACGGTGTGCCGACGGGAAAGAGCGCACAGCCCGGATCCCCGGGAAGATGCAAAAACGCATCTGGATCCGCGAGGACGACGTCGTGCTCGTCGAGCCGTGGGACTGGCAGGACGAGAAGGCGGACATCACCTGGCGCTACGAGAAGAGCGAAGCCGACCAGCTCCGCCGCGAAGGCCACATTCAGTAACTCGCTTCTACCGACGCGCGACGATTCTCGAGGAACCCGATCGAGAGCGCCGCGTAGTCGAATCGCGCGGCGCGCGGGCGGTTATCGACCCGTGAGGCGGATCCGGACGGTTCCGACGCCGGGGACGGCGAATTCGGTCATCCGCCCGTCCAGTCGGCGGCCGAGCGCGGGGCCGCCCGTTCGCACGAGGACGACGGCGGCGGCGAACGCGCTGACGACCGCCAGTGCGTGGACGGGGTAGCTGATCGCGACGAGCAGTGCCAGCGTGAGGACGACGACGATGAAGCCGCCGATGATCGGGCCGGAACCGGCTCTCGTTCGATACGCGGGACGATCGTGGTGTGGGTATCTGATCGGTGTCATGGATGGGACTGTCGTCCGGAACCGGGGACGACTGGTTTCGGATCGAAATACGTCCTCGACCTATATAACATTTCATGTATCTGGTAAGAATAGGCAAGTGCTACCACGACACAGTATAGGATCCGAACTCAGACGGCTCTTACACCCACGCAACCACTGACATGGCAATCGTTCTCAACACACCATCAGGATTATATAATTGGCTTGCAGTAACTCCCGGATGGCGTGAAGCACTGCCCGGACCGCGGACTGATGGCGGTCCGTTCGCGCGTGAAGAATTACGACGGGCGGCGGCCGAACACCGAAACGGGATCCACTGCCGCCAGTACTGCAGCGACGGCGACCGGACCTACAGACCGGCGACGTCCTCGATCGCGTCGGTCAGCGCCTTGATCGACTCGCGGTCGTGTTCGCCCATGTGGCCGATACGGAACGTCTGCTCGCCGAGTTGCGAGCCGTACCCGTTCGAGAAGACCATGTCGTACTCCTCGCTGACGGCCTCGATCGTTGCGGCGACGTCGATCCCCTGCGTGTTCTCGATACAGCTCACCGTCTGGGACTCGTAGCCCTCCTCGGGGAACATCTCGAAGTGCTCGCGGGCCCACTCGCGCGTGTACTCGGCCATCTCCCGGTGGCGCTGATCGCGCGCGTCGTGGCCTTCCTCGAGCATGTGCTTCATCTGCTTGCGGTAGGCCAGCATGATCGGAATCGCGGGCGTGGAGTGGGTCTGGCCCTTGCGCTCGTAGTAGTCGATCGTCCGCTGGAAGCCGCCGTACCACGACGCCGAGTCGTTCTCGAGTTCGCGCTCGTAGGCGTCGTCGCTGACGACGCACACCGCCAGCCCCGGCGGCATGGCGAAGGCCTTCTGCGTGGACGCGAAGATGACGTCGATGCCGTGTTCGTCGATGTCGACGTAGTCGCCGCCCAGCGCCGAGACGGCGTCGACGACGAAGTACGTGTCCGGGTACTCCGCGACGACGTCGCCGATCTCCTCTACGGGATTGCGGACGCCGGTCGAACTCTCGTTCATCACGGTCGCGACGACGTCGTAGTGCTTGTCGCTCGATTCGAGTTCAGCGCGGATGTCCTCGGGCTTGATCGCCTGCCCCCACTCGTACTCCAGGCGGTCGACGTCCTTGCCCAGTCGCTCGGCCACGTTGGCGTGGCGCTCGCTGAAGCTCCCGCAGGTCGGGACGAGGATGTTCTCGTCGACGAGGTTGAGCGTCGAGGCCTCCCAGAACTCGGTGCCCGACGCCGTGAGGATGACGACCTCGTTGTCGGTGCCGAGGAACTCCTTCGTGTCCTCGACGATCGTCGTGTAGAGGTCAGTCATCCGGTCCATCCGGTGGCCGAACATCGGTTGGCTCATCTCCTCGATGACGTCCTCGCGCACCTCGGTCGGGCCCGGAATGTACAGCGTCTTGTCGGGATAGTCGTCTCTGTATTCGCGTTTCTCGGTCACGGAATCCACCTGAGTATAGCGTACTGGGTCGCGAGACGGTATGGTACTTGTGAATGCCGCAGTTGAGAGAGACGGTGAGCGGCCGTCGGACCGCGTCAGTCCGCAGCGGGTGCGACGGGCGGCGATCGGCCTGTCTCGCGCCCGGTCTCGTAGACGTTGCCCCCGACGACGACGCCGTTCGCCGCGGTCGATCGCCGTCGCGGCCCGTAGCCGGCGATCGGGGTCGCGAGTCGCCAGAGCGTCGTCAGCTGACAGAGGGCGAAGCCGAGGACGATCAGCCCGAACCCGCCGATCGTCGCGAGCGTGATCGACTCGCCCAGCAGGGCCCACCCGACGAGCGACGCGACGACGGGCGTGGCGTAGTTGACGAGGCTGAGCTGGCTCGCGCCGACCCGCTCGAGCAGGACGAAGTACGCGAGGAAGCCGCCGGCCGTGGCGACGACCGACAGGTACGCGAGCGCGGTGATCGTCGCGGGCGTCCACGCCGCCGCAGTGATCGGCACGGTTTCGCCGGGGTGGGCGAAACTCAGCCCGTGCAGGAGGCCCCCACCGATGGCCATCGCCCACGTCTGGAGCGAGATCACCGGCAGCGTTGCCTGGATCCGCTCGGTCAGCACCGAGCCGAGCGCGAAGACGAACGCGGCCACGAACAACAGTGCGACGCCGACCACCTGGCCGCCGAGCGAGCCGCCGGAGACCGCGATGACGACGACCCCGACGAGGCCGAGGAGCAGGCCGACGACGGCCGGTGCGCGGAGCCGTTCCTGCGGGAGCAGGGCGATCGCGAGCGGCGGCGTCACGATCGGCGTCAGGCTGAGGACGATCGCCGAGACCGCACTCGAGACGTGCGACTGGCCGAGAAACAGCAGTCCGTAGTGGGCCCCGACCATCAGTCCGCCCGTGACGGCGATCGCGGTCACGTCACCGCGGGTCCGGGGCCGCCACTCGAGGCCGAGGACGGCGATGGCCCCCACGAACAGCAGGGTCGCGACGTCGAGTCGTAGCGCGGCAAAGAGGATCGGCGGCAACGTCGCCAGACCGACCTCGATCGCGCCGAAGGCGGTCCCCCAGGCGATCGCGAGCGCGACGAACAGCAGGAGATCTCGCTTCGCAGTCATTTCAATACGAAATGGGACTCGGACACTTGTATGTTGCCATCCGGCCGTAAGAGTGCCTCTCGGTGGCGAATTCGGAGATAAACGATAACAAATGACATAGTCGGCGGCACCCGTGCTAGTAAGTGACCAGACACTATGGTACGGTCCCGCAGACGGTAGGAGATGGGGCCACGTCGCGTCGGCGCACGGCGACGAAGAGCGGACGAGGCACGACGACGAGGACGGTGTCAGAGAGGCTCAGTCGGAACGGACGACGATCTCGCCCCGCATGGTCGTCTCGTGGGGCCGGCAGACGTACCGCCGCATGGCGTCGCTGGCCGTGAACTCGAGAACCGACTCGTCACCGTCGGGTTCGGTGACGATGTCGGTCTGCAGGTCGTCGACGACTTCGCCGTCGTCGTCGCGGATTTCGACGTTGTGAGGGGCGCCGTCGCCGTCCACCCACCCGATCGCGTACGGTTCGCCCTCCCGTAGGACGAGCGTCGGATTCTCGCGGTCCTCGATCTTCCTCGGTGCCTCGCCCACCCAGCCCGCGATTTCACCGACGAGTTCGACCCGCGTTCCGGGTGCGATCTCGAACTCGGGGGCGTCGTCCTCGGTCCCGTCGTCGTCGGTGGCGTCCTCGTCACCATCGGCGTCGTCGCTGAAGGACTCCGAACCGACCTCGATCGCCCCTCGCATGGTGTTCGCATGGGGGTCACAGTGGTAGCCTGCCAGTTCGTCCGTGGCGGTGAATTCGAGCGGTTCCGATTCGGCTTCGGGATCGCTGGTCAGTGGCGTGCGGAGGTCGTCGACGACCCGTCCGTCCGCATCGACGAGCTGGAGGTTGTGGGTCTGTCCGTCGCCCTGCACCCAGTCGAGTCTGTAGGTGTCCCCCGCCGCGAGGTCAAGTGTCGGGTTTTCCACGCCCACGATCGGGGCGGGTTCGACCCCGACCCAGCCACTGATCCGGGCCTCGAGCAGAATCTCCGTCGGATCGTCGGCGTCGGCCGCGTCCGCACCGTCGCTTTCGTCATCCTCGGCATCGGTCGCGTCGTCGGAGTCGTCTTCCTCGTCGTCACCGGTTCCGCCGGGATCGGTGTCGTCCGCCGGCGCGTCCGCATCGTACGAATCCAGACAGCCCGCAAGCAGGGCCGCCGACGCGGACGCGCCGGCTAACCGAATCGTGGCCCGACGTGACAGCTCGTTGTTCAGTCCCATACGATAACTGTTCTCCGGCGGACAATAAACGATCGGGTCGGGTAGCGATCGGTGCGACGACCGGCGACGTCGGCCGATCTCGGTCGACACATCGCGACGGTCACAGGAGTCCCCGGATCCGACCGCCGGGCGAACTGACCGGGGAAAGACACGCAAGACGATAGGCGGTCGGGAGAATAGCAGGTGTCGAGCAGTAATAAACAAAACGTGAAAGAGATCCGCTACGGCGTCGTCGGCGACGATGCCGAGTTACTGCATTTCGATGTCGCCGCGCATCCCGCTGGAAGCGTGAGGCTGGCACACGTACTCGACGATGTCGCTGCTGGCCTCGAAGTCGATCGTCTGGTCGTCGGGGGCCTCGTCGCTAGTCGTCTCCGTCGCCTCGATGGGGTCTCCGTTCTCGTCCCACAGCTCGATGTTGTGGCCCTGGCCGTCGCCCTCGTCCCAGCCGATCGTGTAGCTCTCGCCTTCCTGGAGCTGGAGCGTCGGGTTCTCCACGTCCTCAATCTCGGACGGGTTCTTGCCGTACCAGCTCAGCGAATCCGCGCGGAACATGATCTCCGTATCGGGATCGATCGCGTAGGGGCCCTCGCCACCGTCGCTGTCACTGTCGTCGTTCCCGTCGCCGTCGTCGCTGGAACAGCCTGCGACGAGTGCGGTTGCCGCCGTCGCGCCCGCAAGTTTCATCGTCTTCCGCCGCGAGATATTGCTGTCTCGTGTCATCAACGGTGAGTTGGGACTGAATACATAAAAATTAACACGCTCTACCGCCGCCTAGTGATGTATTCTCATGGCACAGGATTGCGGCAGAATTGGCCACAAGCCCGTCATATTGCCGGATCGTCGTGTTCGTCAACGAACCATTACTCCCAGTTAGGCATCATTTCCGCCGCCGGCCCCCAGCCTCTCGGGACGGTTCAGCGAGAGGCGCACGAACGCCGGCACCGCGACGACGGCGATCGCGATCTCCAGTCCGCCGACGACGAGGAAAGCGAGTTCGTACGAGTACGCGCCGGCGACGGTGCCGCCGACGAGAAAGCCGCCGAGGAAGCCGAGGCTGCCGGCGAGGTTGAACCCGGCCATCGCGACCCCGCGCTCGCTCTCGTCGGCGAGGTCGGTGACCAGCGCCATCGTCGCCGGGGCGACCAGCGCGCCCAGGACGCCTACGGCGACCATGGCGACGGCCGCAATCGGGACCGACGGCGCGGCACCGACCGCCAGGATGCCGGCCCCGTAACACAGCGACCCGACGACGATCGGGATCGTCCGGCCGATCCGATCGGAGAGCGCACCCATCGGGTACTGCAGGAGGGCGAAGGGGGCGAAAAAGCACGCGAGCAACAGGCCGGTCGCCGCCGCGTCGACGCCGAACGCCTCCTGGAAGTAGAGGGTGCCGACGAGCGCGAAGAACCCGGCCGTCAGCCGATCGACGAACCCGAACGCGTAGGGAATCGACAGGGTCGGCCGCCGTCGAACGCCCTCGACGAGCGCGCGAGCGGTCCGGCGCTCGCTCGGGGCGCGATCGTCGACGAGGGAGACCATGCCGCCGACACAGAGGAGCAGACCGCCGGCCACCACCAGCGGTGCGATCGGATCGAACTCGGTCAGTCGACCGCCGACGGGCGCGCCGAGGGCCGCCCCGAGACCGATCGCGATCCCGGCGGCCCCCATGTTGCGGCCGTGGCCCCCCTCGAGGTCCATCAGCATCGTCATCGTCAGCGAGAACGCGCCGATCGTCATCGCACCCTGCACGACTCGCAAGACGAGCACGCCCTCGAAGGGAACCGACCCGAGCGCGGGGGCGACGGCGAGAGCCGCGTAGCCGATCGCACCGGCCACCGATCCGGCGACGATGAACGGCAGTCGCCGGCCCGTCGCGTCGCTGGCGAGCCCCCAGACGCCGACGAACGCGACGTAGGCGGCGAATTCCGCGACCAGGAACCACATGCTCGCGTCGAGTGCCGTCTCGGCGAACGGCGACGTCGTCGCGTCCGCTCCCAGCGCCTCGACGAGCGTCGCCACGCCCGGATAGAGCAACACCTGCGAGAACAGCACCGCGAAGACGACGGCGGCGAGCACGACCCGATCGCGATCACTCGACTGCACGCGCTGGCGTTGGCGCTACGAGCCTATCAAACCGTCCGTCTCGGTCCGCCGGCGAGGACGGAAACGGGCGATCACGGCACCGCCGTGTCGGACGCGGTGTAGGGTGCCCGTCCGCTGACGTCGAACCCGGCGGCGACCGTCGTCCGATCGCGACGGGAGCGGTTCGCGCGTGCCGATCCGGATTCGATCGCCGGCGCATTTCGGTCGACCGGGGACGGCCACGAGAGAGAATGACAGCCACGACCAGCGGTTTTTGCCGTTACTGAGACGCATATGAACGTGGAGAAGTATGCACACTAAACATGAGCGACGACGAGAGCGACGGGCCCGACGCCGGACCGCCGGAGCCGGGAATCGGTACACGGAGCGTCCACGCCGGACAGAGCCCCGATCCGGAGACGGGCGCGGCGGCACCGCCGATCCACCAGACCACCTCGTACGTGTTCGAGGACGCAGACACCGCCGCGGCCCGCTACGCGCTCGAGGACGACGGCTACATCTACTCCCGGATCGCCAACCCGACCGTTACCACGCTCGAGGATCGGCTCGCCTCTCTCGAAGGAGGGGCGGGCGCGGTCGCGACGGGGAGCGGGATGGCCGCGCTCGATTCTGCAGTCCTGATCCTCGCCGAGGCGGGCGACAACGTGGTCTGTTCGACCGACACCTACGGTGGAACCACGGCCTACTTCTCGAAGACGGCGAGTCGGCGAAACATAGAGCCGCGGTTCGTCCCCACCCTCGAGTACGACGCCTACGAGGACGCGATCGACGCGGACACCGCCTTCGTCCACGTCGAGACGATCGGCAACCCGTCGCTGGTGACGCCGGACTTCGAGCGCGTCGCCGAGATCGCTCACGACAACGGGGTGCCGCTCGTGGTGGACAACACCTTCGCGACGCCGGCGCTCTGTCGCCCGCTAGAACACGGGGCCGACGTCGTCTGGGAGTCGACGACGAAGTGGCTCCACGGCTCCGGCACGACGGTCGGCGGCGTGCTCGTCGACGGCGGGTCGTTCCCGTGGGGCGAACACGGATACGACGAAATCGCCGGCCAGAACCACGCCTACCACGACGTCGACTTCTCCCGCGACTTCCCCGAGGCACCGTTCGCCGCGGCCGCCCGGTACCGATCGCTCCGGAGTCTCGGCAACCAGCAGTCGCCGTTCGACGCCTGGCAGACACTCCAGGGCATCGAGTCGCTTCCCCTGCGGGTCGAGAAACACTGCGAGAACGCGGCGATCGTCGCCGACTACCTCGCCGAACACGAGGCCGTCGCGTGGGTCACCCACCCGGGCCTCGAGAGCCACGAGACCCACGACAACGCCTCGCGGTACCTCTCGGACTACGGCGGGATGATCGCGTTCGGCCTCGAAAGCGGCTACGAAGGCGGCAAGACCTTCTGCGAGAGCGTCGAGGTCGCCCAGTTCCTCGCGAACATCGGCGACGCGAAGACGCTGGTGATCCACCCGGCGAGCACCACGCACGGCCAGCTCACCCCGGAAGAACGGGCGGAAGCGGGCGTGACGGACGACCTGATCCGGATGTCGGTCGGAATCGAGGACCCCGCGGACGTCCTGGCCGATCTGGACCAGGCGATCGAGACCGCGACGGGGATCAGCGACGGACCCGGAGGGGACGCATGACGACGAAGAACGTGATCGATCTCGGGGAGTTCCAGTTTCTCTCCGGCGAGTCGATCCCGACACTCGAGGTGGCCTACGAGACCTACGGCGAGTTCACCGGCGATAATGCAGTCCTCGTCTGTCACGCGCTGACCGGGAGCGCCCACGTCGCCCGGCGGCCGGACGCGGGCGGGGAGACGGCGGGTCAGGCCCGCGCCTGGTGGGGCGACGTCGTCGGCCCCGGGAAGGCGATCGACACGAGCGAGTACTTCGTGGTCTGTGCGAACAGCCCCGGTTCCTGCTACGGGACGACGGGTCCTGCCAGCGAGAATCCGGAGACGGGCGAACCGTACGGCACCGACTTCCCCCCGGTGACGGTCGGCGACTGGACCCGCGCCCAGCGACGGCTGCTCGACGAACTCGGCGTCGGTCGGCTCCACGCCGTCGTCGGCGGTAGCGTCGGCGGGATGAACGTCCTGGACTGGCTGCGCCGGTATCCCGACGACGTCGACCGCGCGGCCGCCGTCGCGACCGCGGCACGACTCGACGCGCAATGTCTCGCGCTCGACACGGTCGCCCGGCGCGCCATCACGAGCGATCCGAACTGGAACGGCGGCCACTACTACGGTGGCCCGGAACCCGAAGACGGCCTCGCCCGAGCGCGCCAGATCGGGCACATCATGTACCTCTCGAAGGAATCGATGGGGCGCAAGTTCGGCCGCCGCTCCGCGGGTCGCGAGGCGGTCCGCGAGGAGCCGCCGGATCCTGCGGCCGCGTTCTTCCCCTACCGCGAGGTAGAGTCGTACCTGGACTACCAGGCCGAGAAGTTCACCGATCGGTTCGACGCGAACAGCTACCTCTACATGACCCGGGCGATGGACGACTTCGACCTCTCGGCCGGCTACGAGTCGGACGCCGACGCGCTGGCGGCCTTCGAGGGGGAACTGCTCGTACTGTCGTTTACCGGCGACTGGCACTTCACCGTCGAGCAGGCCGAGGCGCTGGCCGAGGCCTGTCGGGAGACCGGCGTCGACGTCGCCCACCACGTCGTCGAGTCCGACCACGGTCACGACGCCTTCCTCGTCGAACCCGAGAAGGTCGGACCGCCGGTCTCGGACCTTCTCGAGACCGGTCTGGCCGGTCGCACGATCTCGGACACCGCCGGCGACGAGACCGACGAATCGGAATCGTTCGCACCGGTCCACACGAGCCTCTTTTCGGAGTGATATATCTTCACTGAAGAATGTGAGTAAATGATGGGTGGGCCAACAGATACATATAACAGGGGTATTCGGGGTGGTACCGTCCGATACTGGTCATTCAGTGCCGTAAATTATAATATCCTTCTATATGATGTGTCACCGATGGCAGAAGACAGCCAACTCGAATACGAGGAAGAACAGACCGACGGGCAGTCGGCCGAACGGCCGGCAGCAACGGCAGAGAGCGGGACTGACCTCCCGCTGAAGGAGGGTGCCGTGTTCGGTGCCGCCGCGTTCCTGCTCAGTTACGCCGTGACGTGGGCGATGACGGTAACGACGTTCGCGGCCAGCGCCGTCGACACGAGCGGTGACGTCCCGGGGACGTTCACCGTCGCGGGGTGGTCGCTACTGGCGAACCTCGGTAGTGCGGTCGAGATGGAAGGAGAACCCATCTCCATCGGTAGCGAACTGGGGGCCGCCAGTCCCGCCGGGTATTCGACGATGATCGTCCTCACGTTCCTCATCATCGTCGCTGCAGGCTTCGCGCTGGCTCGATACGAGGGTGCGGAGGATCTCGAATCCGCCGCCAAGTCGGCCGTGCTCGTCGTCCCCGGCTACCTCGTGCTCGCACTGCTCGTCGCCGTCGCGACCTCGTGGGAGAGCAACGCGAATATCGAGTTCGCCGTCGCCACGGGCGACGCGGTGCTCTACTCCGGAATCCTCTTTCCGGCACTGTTCGGCCTCATCGGTGGATTGCTCGCCGTCTGGCCGGCCCCCGTCGATCGGGTCATGGCACAGATCGACGGCTAACCGGATTCGGTGTTCCGGTTCGACTCGACCGATGCCGCACGTTCGCGTTCACCGCGGGTGATGTGGCGGAGACCAGTTCTCACCGAGCGGTTCGACGGGGCGAGCGTTCGCCTCAGTCAGTTTTCGTCGGAGAGGAGCCGAACCGCGAGATACAGCATACCGGCGGTGACGGCTCCACCGGCTACGATAGTTTCGACGTCGATACCGACGAACTGCTGACTAGCGGTGTCGTCTGCTTCGGGATCAGAGGTGCCGTCCGCACGAACGAGAACGACAGATCGCGTCTCGCCCCCGGCGTTGGCCGATTCAAGCGCGAACACGACAGTTTCGGTGTTCCGATTGGTCCCAGATAGTTCGAATTCGTGAGTCGCGGTATACGCTTCGGCACCGACGAGCGTCCCCACCGACTCGCCGCCCGACTGGCTCGCGATACCCGGGGAGGTCTCGATGCCGACTTCGACCCCCTCGCTCGGTTCGTCGCCGACGTTTTCGATACGGATCTCGATTTCGGCCGGTTGACCGGCCCGGATCGACGACGTATCGGTCAGTACGTCGATCGACCGAATTCTGACGCGGGGGCGGAGTTCGACGCCCTCACGAACCGATCGGGCGGCCGCTTCGGAATCGGCGAGGGTGGCATCAGCGTCTGTCAGTTCCGATTTTGCCGCGTCGATCTCAGCGGCGAGTTCTCGATCGGAGACGGACTCCGGATCGGCGACCAGCGCGGTGATCGTCGCCAGCGCCTTGGCACGGGTGAGTTGCGCAGAGAAGCCTGAAACGAGGTGATTCTGAAGGGTTTCGGTCGTGTCGATGTCGGGCTGGCCGGGTTCGTGATCCCTGGCGACGCTCGACCTTGCGAGTTCCGATCGCTCTCCTCCGGTGTCGCCCAGTTCGGATGCGAGATCGATCGCGATAGCCTCGGCATCGTCGTATCGTTGGTCGATCAACGCGTCTTCGAACGAATCAAGCAGGCGAGCCACGTCGGACATCTCAGTCACCCCCGGTGAGGTCGAACAATTGGCCTCTCGCGATCCCGGTCGTCGCCGTCGTCATCGGTGCGAGAACGGAGTAGTACGCTCCGGTACCGACGAGCAGATTCGAGACGTCGTAAAAAACACTCAGGAGGTCCTCGACGAACCCGATGAGACTCCAGATCAGGTCGAGAACGGCGCTCAAATCTCGTTCGTGCCAAACGTCGGCGAGGGCGGCCAGAATTCCGTCATCGTCGTTGACTAGCCCGTCGTCGACGGCGCTCATCGCCTCGCTCGCGATCGCCAGTCTGTCGTCGACCGTCCGGGAACCGTCGACGAACTGGCGGTTCGCGTCTTCCTCCGTTCCCGGTAGTCCGTCAGCCGCGACCGCATCTGCGTTGATCTGATACTGCAACTCCAGCAGGTTCGGACGATAGAAGATCGTCTCCGTTCTGAGCCGCTCGAGTTCGGCGACCGGAACAGTTACCGCGTCGATCGCGTCGCTGATTAGTTGTTTGATTCCGCCGTAGGTGATCGGTTCGGCCGGGTCGAGGGCCTGCTCGATCGCGTTGGTTTCCGCTTCCGCTAGCCGTTCGGCCTCCTGCCGGGGAGAGACGCCGTCGGAACCAGGCTCGCCGTCGCTGAAACAGAGATCGAGTGCCCTGGTGACCGCCTCCTTGACGAGGTCTGCGAGCTCGCCGACCAGAGTGAGCACTAGATCGTTAGTCGTGAAGTGTGCGGCAACCTTCTTGGCGAGTATCTTCGGGAGCGCGAGCAGCTGAATAACGGCTTTTACCCCGGCCCGCGCGGTCCGGTGAATGAGGTGGTAGTCCGAGAGTTCGCTGTACTCTCCCGGCCCGAGACCCGTGTTTGCGTCCTGAACGATGCGCTCTCCCCAGAGATGTCTGGTAACGCTCGCCGCCGCCGTTTCGAGATCGAGATCGCCAGCTTCGACGCCGGCTGTCAACTCCGTGAGGAGCGTGTCGGCTCGGTCCGCTTCCGTGAGGCTGATCGACGCGTCGTCGATCGTCCCGGCGAGTTCGCGTTTCGTCCGCTTGCGCCGACCGAAAGGGGTCAGCGTCAGTTCGATGTCGAACTCCTGCGTTTCGTTCGCCGCCACCGATAGCTCGTCTCTGAACCGTTCGAAATCGACGTCGTCGACGACGACTCTGTAGGTCGCGTTGCCGGGGAGATCGACGACGTACTCGCCGTCGGTATCGGGAGACACCGTCGATTGTACCTCACCCGTCGCCGCGTCGACGAATTCGACAGCCACCCCAGACACGTCGTTTCCTCCAGAATCAGTCACGACGCCGCTCACCGAAACGGGTTCGTCAGCCGGGTCCCCGAGTCCGATCGCCCACACCGACGGCGACACCCCGCCAGCGGTCGCATAGCCGCCCGCCGCGTACCCGCTACCGACCGGCCGGTGGACGTTGAATCGAGCATCTCCGCCACTCCCGTACATCTCCTCCCACTCGAGACCCCCAACGGCGTCGAGAGACAGGAGCCAGCCGCGATCGGTACCGCCCTCTTCGGTCCACCCCGCGACGGAGTACCCGTCGGGGCTCGCGGCGATCGAGAGGGCACCGTCGGACGTCCCCCCACCGTAAGTTCGCTCCCACTCGAGGGTGCCATCCTCGTCGACTTTCACCACCCACACGGTCGGGTCGTCTCGCGCCGGGGGCGTCGTCGTCCCGGCGAAGGCGAATCCGCCGTCGTCGATCTCGACGAGACCGTAGCCGATCCGACTGCCGGCCGCGCCGTACGTCCGACTCCACTCGAGGGCACCGTCATCCGAGACCACGCCGAGCCAGGCGCGGCCATCGTCGCCGTCCGCTGACGCGCGAGTGCCGACGAACGCGTACCGCCCCCGTGAGGCCGTGACGACGTCGTACAGTTCGCCCGGGCGATCGTCGTCGTACGTCTCCTCCCACTCCAGGCTTCCCGTCGTGTCGATCTTGAGCAGTCTACCGACACCGTCGCCGAACGCGCCGCCGAGGTAGTGCGTTCCGCCGGCGGCGACAACCCCGCCGTCGTCCGCCCGCGTGACGGCGTGGGCCGCATCGTTCGTTCCGGATCGGCCGAACGGCTCCAGCCACGCGAGGTCGCCGTCCGGATCGACCCGGCCGACGATAGTGTCCAGAGAGGTAGAGCCCTCCGACGCAGATCCGCCGCAGAAGAGGACGTCCCCCGTCTCGCTCGTGGTCGCACCGATCGCGGCGTCGTGTCCGTCGCCACCGATTCTCTCCGACCACACGGTCTCGCCGTCGCGATCGATCCGTCTTACGAGTACGTGCTGGGCCCCGCCGGAATCGGTTTCCTGTCCGACACAGATCACCTCGCCGTCGGCCGTCGTAACGACATCCTGAACCACGGCGTCGCCAGCGGCGTCGTCCGTCCACTGCCAGTTGAGCGATGGTGCCGAATCGCCGTTCGAGACGGCCGACGACCGCACCTTGGCCTGTTCGTCCTCAGTAGCGCTCGCAGAGTCGACGCCCGCCGTGACGTATCCCGCCAGCGGGAGGAGACCCGCCCCGGCGAGGCCCCGCAGGAGGTGCCGTCGATTCGGATTCATCGAATCGACACCCTCTTCCGGCGCCCGTCTACGCGGTACGATCGACGCTCGCACCGTAACGGGGCCGCCGTCATTTCTCCGCCTCCTCGTCGCGTTCGTCGGAGCGATCGGGCGCGGGTTCGGACGGTTCGGTCGCGGGATCCGACTCGTCCGCTTCGCGTTCGACCGTCTGCACCGCCGCATCGGCTGGCTCCTCGGTCTGCTCCTGATCGATCGCGTCGCTCGATCGATCGGGGTCGTCCGGCCCTCGGTCGGTTTCGGCGGCCGTTGCCGAATCGGTTTCGGCCGACGTCCCCGGATCGAGGCCCGACGACACGTCCGTGCGCTCGTCCTCGTCGTCCGATCGGAACAGCCAGGCCGCACCCGCCCCGAGTCCGCCCAAGATGGCCAGTTTGATCGGATCGTCGAATATCGAGCTACTCGCCGATCGTTTCTCGAACGGGCGGATCGGCTCGTCGACGACGGTGTCAATCTCGAACGTGTGGGGGAACGACCGTTCGAGTTGGGGATACTCGCCGCCGCTGACCACGGCCGTAACCTCGTAGGTCCCCGTCTCGGTCGGATGGTAGTAGTTCGAGTAGATCCCGTCGCCGCTGACGTCATCGGGGCCGCCTCCCTCGTCGTAGAGCGAAATCTTTTCGACGTCCTCTGGGTCGCCGTCGGGCGGCGTCACCTCGAGGTGGGCGTCCGCGCCCACGTACCGCCGGAATCCCTCCTCGACTTTCAGCTGGAACCGGACGTATCCCGTCTGCTCGTAGAGGTCGTGAGTGACGAACAGGTCGGCATCGACCGTCGAGGAGGCGTGGGCTCGAACCGTGGTAGTCTGTGGATCGTCAACCTGAACGACGTCGAGTTGGTAGTGCCACTCGCCGGTCGGCGGGTCCTCGATCGTCCAGACCTCGTAGGCGTCCCCGACACGGTGGCTGACCTCGCCAGACTCGGTCACCTCGTTCCCGTCCGGGTCCGTCACCGTCAACTGCATCTCACTGCCCTCGTAGGTGTTTGCGAACTGGACGTCGTTGCAGCTGCTGTCGACCGAGCAGTCGCCCTCCAGGGTATCGCCCTCGTCGACTTCCGCCTCCTGGGTGTCGATTTCCGAGCGTTGCTGGGAGTCGACCTCGAGTTCCCGGTAGAGGTCCCGGATAGCGCCCGGATCAGCACGGATTTCGGCTTTCGCGCCGGTCTGTGCCGCGATGTACTCGAGCTGTCGTTCGTCGATCGCCGTCCCCATTCCAAGCGTGTGCACTTCGATTCCGCGATTTCGCAGCTCTGGAAGCACTTCGTCGACGTACGGCGGTTCGTTCTCCTCTCCATCGGAGAGCAGCAGCATCGTCTTCGGCCCGGATTCGTCGACAATCGTCTCCATCCCGCGTCGCATTCCGGCGCCGATGCTCGTCCCGCCGCCGTCCCGCAGTTGATCGACCTCGGCCTGCATCGCTTCGCGGGATGTGTCGTCGACGACTGTCGTGTCCGTGACGACCGATGCGCTGTTGTCGAACTCGACGAGACTCACCCGGTGGCCGCCAACGATGAGATCGAAGAACTCGCGGAGACTGCTCTGTGCAGCCTCGAGACGACTCTTCTCTCCTCCGTCTTCCACCCAGCCCGTATCCCGTTCGCTCATGCTCCCCGACGTGTCGACGACCAGAGAGATGTTGACGGTGTCGACGATGTCGTCGTCCTCGTCGCCGTCGTCGTCCCACGAATAGTGCAACGTCTCGCCGACGAACACGTCGTGCGAGTCGCTCGTCAGTACGTGTTCCGTCGCCCGATCGTCGTCCGCCGGATCGGCCTGGGCCGTCTCGACGGAGCCGGCTTTCCAGACGAGCGACCCGCCTTTCGGACGCGGCAGATCGTCGTCGTACTCGACGTCGGTCGCGGCCGACGACAGCAGTGGCCGCGGGTGGTGTTGCAGTCCCGTAAACTCGGCTCGATCGCTCCCGCTCCAGTCGTCGTCCGGGGTCCGGAGCCGCTCGATCTCGTCGATCGAGTCGGCGAGTACGTACCCGCCGTCGGTGCCGGCGGTGAGTTCGCCGTCCGTCGAGCGCGTGTGTTCGACCGTTCCGGAGATCGCAACGGCGGTCCCCGGCTCGACGGAGTCGGACTCCGGAGCGAGCGCGAAGACGAAGGGGACGTGTCCGTACAGGTCGTAAAAGTCCCGGTCGGTCGTCACCGCCGAATCTCCACCGTCGACGATTCCGCCGTAGTAATCGCTGTGGATCCCCGTCACCCACAGGAGGTCGTACGACTCGAAGCGATCGGCCGGTACCGAGTCCACCGCCAGCGGCCAGGCGACTGCGGAAAACAGCTCCGAGAACGCATCCGAATCCGTATAATCGACGTCCTCCCAGTCGAACCGATCGCGCAAGACACCGTACTCCTCCGCGGACGTGGCTCGTTCGAGAACGTACCCCGGAACGGTCACGTCGGCGCCGACGACAGGTGCATTCTGGCTTCGCACCTGAACGAATCGGTCGACGATCCATGCGATCGATACGTCTGACGGTAACGCGTCGGTGTCCAGCGCATCGTACGACTGTGTCCTTCCCCCCTGTGCGGTCGCCCTCCCCTGTGCGGCCAGGCCCATCGTCGTGGCCCCCGCAACGAACTGCCGCCGCTTCATTTCATCTAACTATTAAAACATTCTGACTTTAACCTTCTGGCTACGTTTACTGTAAGGGAAAATGATATTTACGCACCGATGTGGTCGACGAAGGGAGCAAACCGCCCCGTTTCAACACCGGTTAGCCGCTCAACCCGTCCGTGACGCCGACAGCGATCCTAATCGGCAGTTCCGTAACGTGATGGATCGACGGCCACGTACTGTTCGACGACCAGACCGCTGGAACGACGCCGAGCGAGCCAGCGCTGGAGGTCGTGGGCGAACAGGGCGGGACTCTCGACGCGAGCGAGGCGGCCGGAGAGACCCTGCGGTGAGCGGACGAGCGCGATCAGGGCCCACATCGATCCGGCGGCGATCGCACCGGCGGCGGAGAAGGCCATCCCGAGCGAGAGGAAGGTCAGTCCGTAGACGAACCCGATCCCCATCGACGGCAGGCTCGTTCCGAGCGGGACGTTCGCCGTCGCGTCACGGAGCGTCGGTGCGAGAAAGACGATCGAGAGCCCACTTCCGAGCATGAAGACGAGATCTTGCCACATCATCAAAACTACTTACTCGGTCACGAGTTAATAACTCTCTCGGTCCGGGAGTGGGGGTATCAGCCGGATAGACCGCCGTAGAAGACAGTCTCGCGGGATTAGGACTGTTCGAGGATCCCCCGTTCGAGGAGCGTCTCGCGAACCTCGGCCATCGACGTCGCGACGACTTCACAGTGTGGTTCGACGGCCGGTTTCGGCTGGAACCCGATCGAGAGGCCGGCGACCTGCAACATCGGCAGGTCGTTGGCCCCGTCGCCGATCGCGACGGTCTCGGCCATGACGGCACCCACCTCGTCGGCCAGATTCGCGAGGGCGTCGTCCTTGGTCCCCTCGATCAGCGGCCCCTCGACGTCACCCGTGAGTTCCGTTCCGTCTTCGGTCATCGGCAACCGGTTCGAGACGATGTGATCGACGGCGACCCCCTCGCGCTCCAGGGCGGCGGCGACGCCGCGTTCGAACCCACCCGTCAGGATGGCCGTCGTAACGCCGGCCTCGTTCAACTCGGCGATCAGGTCGGCGGCACCCGGCCGGAGTTCGACCTCGTCGAACGCGGCCGCGGCCTCGTCCGCCGGCAGTCCCTCGAGCAGGGCCGCGCGCTCGCGGAGGCTCTCGGCGTAGCCGATCTCGTCGTTCATCGCGCGCTCGGTAATCTCGGTCATGTCATCGGCAACGTCGCAGCGATCGCCGAGCAACACGGTCATCTCGGAGTCGGAAAGCGTCCCGTCGAAGTCGAAAGCGACGACTGTCATCGCTCGCCGCTTGTCGCGCCCCGGATAAACCAGTTCAGGTTTCGGCCAGTGTGGCGCGCGATCGGGTTCGACTCGAAACGACGGGGCGACGGGGACGTGGGTTCGTCCATCCGCGATCGGTCGGGGAACACCGTACCGAAATGGTTACTTTCCGGGAGGCAGTGACCGAGGACATGTCATCGGAGTCGCACCTCGAGTACGACACGGGGCCGCCCCTCGACGACGAGTCGGACACCGAGAGCGGCAGCGATCGAACCGAAACGGACGCCGAACCGGAGTCGCCGGACGACGGGGAGACACGGCAGCCGTCGACGACCGTCTCACCCTGGGTAGCGGGGCTGTGTTCGGGTGCGGGTGCGTTCGCGATCGTCTTCGCCGTGATCTACCACCTCGTCGGATCGATGTTCGCCGCTGGCGCGTTCGCTCGCATGGAGGAAGAGCCCAGCCAGGTGGCGATCGCCGGACTCTCCACCCTCGGCAGTCACGGCGCGTCGATCGAACAGGGCGGTGAACAGATACAGTCCGGGTTCGCGACGTACACCGGGCTTACCTCCCACGTTACCACGCTGATCCCGATCATCGTGCTGGCGCTTTCCGGCTACCTCCTCGTCAGGTACGTCCGACTCGAGACCCGCGCCGAGGCGGGGCAGGTGATCGGATCGATGGGGGCGGCCTACGTCGCGCTGGCGATGGGGCTCGCACAGGTTGCCACGTGGACCCCCGAAGACGAACCGGTCGGCGCCACCGGCGATGCCAGCCAGATCGCCGTCCCGGTCGACGCCGGAACGGTCCTCACGCTCGCCGTCACCGTCTTCGTCTTCGCGGGGATCGGAGCCGCCATCGCCGCCCTTCCGCGGTGGCTCGAGCGCGATCGGGCATCCGCCGACGATTCCGACCCCGCCTGACGAAACCACGTCGCAAGCGAACCCGGACTCAGACGGATTACTCCTCGACCGGCGTCTTGACGATCGTCACCGGCCGCGAGGCCAGTCGCGCGACGCGATCGGTGACGCTGCCGAGCAGTCGGCGGTACTCGCCCGATCGCTCCTTCGAACCCATGACCAGCAGGTCGACGTCCCCGTCGGCGGCGTAGTCGAGGATCTCCTCGTGGGGCCGGCCGTGCCTGACGGCCACCGTGGGCTCGAGTCCCGCCTCCCGTGCGGCCTCCGCGGCGGCCTCGAGCGCGTCCTCGCCGACCTGTTCGAGCGCGGCCTCCAGTCCCTCGAACTCGTGGACGTACTCGTCGCCGGTGTAGGAACTGTAGACGTCGCTGTCGACGACGTACAGCAGGTGCAACTCGGCCTCGGCGTGCTCGGCGAGTGCGATCGCGTGTTCGGTCGCCAGTTCCGTTCCTTTCTCCGCGTCCGTCGGCAGGAGGATCCGATCGTACATACGAATATGTTCGCCGAGTAACCGGATAAATCCACGTCCCGCTCCCGTGACCTGGGAACGGGACCACCCGAGGACGGCCGGAAGTCGCCGTCATCGCAACGTCTTTTGCTCGAGCGTCACCAGTGGCGACAATGACAGTCCTGTCGCGGGAACGCCCGCCGATCGCGTTCCCGGTGGTGGCGTGACGAGCGCGACGGCCGAGGTCGTGGCGCTCGCGCTCCTCCCCGCGATCCTCTGGGGGTTCACGCCGATTTTCGACAAGCGCGGGATGGCCGCGGGCGGCGACTCCGTCCAGGCCTCGCTGGTGGTCGTGATCGTCGACTCGGCGATCTACTGGCTCGTCATCGCCGTCCTCCACGGCCGATCGGCGTTTGCCGGCCTCACGACGGAAGCGATCGCGATCTTCGGGTTCGCCGGCGTCGTCGGGACCGCGCTCGGCCGGATCACGATCTTCGTCGGCGTCGATCGGGTCGGCGCGAGCCTCAACAGCGCGATCCTCAGTTCGCGGCCGCTGTTCGCGACGCTGATCGCGCTCGTCTTTCTCGGCGAACCGCTGGGGCCGAGAACGGGCATCGGCATCGTCGTCCTCGTCGCCGGCCTGTCCCTGCTGACCGTCTCGAAGGGCGGCGACCTCGGCGGCTGGCAGCCCCGGGACCTGCTGTGGCCGATCGCCGCCGCGGCCACCTTCGCCGTGGCGAACGTCAGCCGACGGTACGGGATGACCGAGACGCCACTCTCGGCGCTCGAGGCCGTCGCGATCAACGAGACGGTAGGGCTGGTCGCGCTCGTCGCATTCGTGGTCGCCACCGACGGCCGCGACGTGCTCGAACGACCGCGAGCGTCCTACCGGTACTTCGCCGGCAGCGGACTCCTGACGACGGTCGCGATGCTCTCGCTGATGGCCGCGCTGGGCCTGGAGGCGGGTCGGATCGCGATCGTCGATCCGCTGGTCGCGACTGCGCCGCTGTTCACGTTGCTCTTCGCCGCGGTCCTGTTGCGCGACCTCGAACGGGTGACCCGCGGGGTCGTCGCGGGTGCCGTCCTGGTCGTCGTCGGCGTCGTCTTGATAACGCTCTAATCGCGAGGTCGTCCCACCCGACGACTACCGTCCCGTCCCGGCCCCGCCGCCGATCGCCAGATCGAGCACGCCGAGCGCAACGAGCGTCGGGTAGAGGACGACCGCCGAGTGGAAGCCGACCGAGGCGTCGAACGGTGCGCCGAAGTACAATCCGCCGACGAGGGCCGCCGCATACAGGGCGAACCGGCCCCTGCGCGCCCGCCAGTCAGTTCCGGAGACGGCAGGGAAGACGGCGACGCAGCCGGCGACGAGACCGGCGGCGACGACGGCGGGGAGAACCGGGCCGTCTGCGACCATGCCCGCGACGCCGGCGCCGTAGGTCCCGAGACCGACGACGGCGGAGAGGAAGACGGCACGACCGAGCAACAACCGGTATCCGCCACCGATCCCGAGCGTCACCGTCTCGATCCGCGGCCACTCCCGATCGCCGATCAGTTCGCGACGCCGGAGTCCGATCAACGTGGGCAGGAGCACCAGGACGACGATGCTGCCGATCACGTGGGAATCGCGGTGAACCGTCGACTGAAAGACGAACCAGAGCATCAGCACCGTCAGTATCAGCACCTGTGCGAGCCCGTAGTAGACGATCGCGTCGATCAACCGCTCGTCCGGGCCGGCGGGCTCCCGAAGACGACGGCGTTCGCTCCCCAGGGGATCGTGGGGCGACATGGACGATCGATACGGCAACTCGCGACTAAAGCGTTCGGAGAAATTGATTTCATCTCCGGACGCCGGTCTCGAGGGACTCGTCGACGACGACGGTCAGTTCGTCCTCCCCGGCCCGGACGGTCACCGCCACCCGCGTCGGATCGCGCTCGAGGACGGACGTTCGATCGCCGTCTACGGCGAACGGGAACTCCCAGGGAGGACGATCGGACGGGTCGATTCCGTGTCGATGAAGGAACGAGACGACGGGCGGAGCGACCACGAGCGTCTCCCCCACGGTCGGGTAGTACGCGCCGGAACAGTCCCGACAACGGACGGTGACGATCGGTTGATCCCGGTACCGCGAGAGGAACGAGTCGTCGGCCCCCGGAAGTGTAATCGTCGTCTCGAGTTCGCCGGCACACCAGGGACAGCGCCGGTTGCCGATCGAGAACAGGACGGCGCGAAACCGCTGGGCCGCCGCGTCGAGCAGCGCCTCCCTCGATCGAGCCCCGTCCGTTCGGCCCGGGACGTGGACCATCGCGAGACGGCAGTCGCAGTCGGGACAGTCGACGAAGAAGAGTTGCTCGTCCGTGTACCGCGCTCGCGCCGCCGTCCGACAGCGCGGACACGCCGCGTCTGTCTCGAACTCGCGGCGGGTCGGAGTCGACGAGAACGCGCCCGCGACGAGAAACCGATAGGCGAACTGGCCGAGCCAGTTCAACTGGTACCGGCCGTCGCAGTGGTCGACGAAGGTGCCGGTCAACTGGGAGAGATGGTAGGTGAACCGGCCCTTGTCGTCGACGCCGACGCGCTTTCGGAGCGTCGAATACTGCATCCCGTACGCGTCTCGGCGATCGATCGGGACGTATTCGAGGTCCTCGATCGACGCCGGCGCCGAGCCGAGCGTTCGGAGGATCTCGACGCGAACCTCGCTGGCGAGCGCGGAAAACGCCGACTGTGGGGTCAGCTCGTCGTCCGGTTCGTCGGCCATGGGGCGCTTTCGGACGGCACTGGTATTACTCTCCCGGCGTCGGCGATTCGCTCGTCGCAACGCGATCGGCCAGTCGACCCGATCGGAGGGGTCGATCCCGGGGCACGCACGGGGACGATCACCGCGGGAGGTAGTTTTTGCCGGCCGCGGCGACAACGGAAGGGTTTACCCCTTCCGCCCGATTGTCTCGCGCATGAAAGTGCTCGTCACGGACCCCATCGCCGACGCGGGTCTGGACGTACTGAGAGACGCCGGCCACGAGGTCGAAACGGGCTACGAACTCGAGGGCGAGGACCTCCTCGAGGCGGTCTCCGACGCGGGCGGACTGATCGTTCGCTCGGGAACCGAAGTCACCGCGGAGGTACTCGAGGCGGCCGAGGACCTCGTCATCGTGGGCCGCGCGGGGATCGGGGTCGACAACATCGACATCGACGCCGCGACGGACGAGGGCGTCATCGTCGCCAACGCCCCCGAGGGCAACGTGCGCGCGGCCGCCGAACACACCGTCGCGATGACGTTCGCGACCGCCCGATCGATCCCGCAGGCCCACATCCGCCTGAAGAACGGCGAGTGGGCGAAAAGCGAGTACCTCGGCGCGGAACTCGACGGGAAGACCCTGGGCGTCGTCGGCCTCGGCCGTGTCGGCCAGGAGGTCGCCAAGAAACTCGACTCGCTGGGGATGGACATCGTCGCGTTCG
The DNA here is from genome assembly GCF_023566055.1 of Halosolutus amylolyticus. Taxonomy (NCBI): domain Archaea; kingdom Methanobacteriati; phylum Methanobacteriota; class Halobacteria; order Halobacteriales; family Natrialbaceae; genus Halosolutus; species Halosolutus amylolyticus. Next base: position 495,423 of record NZ_JALIQP010000001.1, read on the forward strand.
ACCCCTACATCTCCGAGGAGCGCGCCGATCGGCTCGGCGCCGAACTCGTCGACTTCGAGCCGTGTCTCGAACGGGCCGACTTCCTGACGATCCACACGCCGCTGACCCCCGAGACGGAGGGGATGATCGGCGCGGCGGAGCTCAACCTGCTCGAGGGCGGCCACCTCGTCAACGTCGGCCGCGGCGGCATCGTCCAGGAGGACGCGCTCGCGGCGAAAGTCGAGGACGGCACCCTCGCCGGCGCGGCGCTGGACGTCTTCGCCGAGGAGCCGCTCCCGGCGGACTCGCCGCTGCTGGAGCACGACGACGTCATCGTCACGCCTCACCTCGGGGCGTCGACCGAAGCGGCCCAGGAGAACGTCGCTACCTCCACCGCAGAGCAGGTCAACGCCGCGCTGGCCGGCGAACCCGTCATGAACGCGCTGAACGCGCCCTCGATCGACGAGAGCGCGTTCCCGCGTCTCGAGCCGTACATCGAGATTTCCGAGACCGCGGGCAAGGTCGCCGCCCAGTTGCTCGAGGGCCGCATCGAGGACGTCGAGGTCACCTACGAGGGCGACATCGCCGACGAGGACGTCGAGTTCGTCACCGCGTCGGCGCTGAAAGGCGTCTTCGAACCGCTCGAATGGCAGGTCAACGCCGTCAACGCGCCCCAGATCGCCGAGGACCGCGGCGTCGACGTCACCGAGTCGAAGACCCGCCAGGCCGAGGACTTCCAGAGCCTCGTCTCGGTGACCGTCAGTAACGGCGACGACGAGGTCACCGTCGACGGTACCCTCTTCGCCGGCGACGACCCGCGAATCGTCCGCGTGGACGGCTACCGCGTCGACGCCATCCCCCACGGGAAGATGGTCGTCACGCGCAACACCGACGAACCCGGCGTCATCGGCCTCATCGGGAGCGTCATGGGCAAACACGGCGTCAACATCGCCGGCATGTTCAACGCCCGCGAGACGATCGGCGGCGAGGCACTGACCGTCTACAACGTCGACAGCCAGGTCCCCGACGAAGCGAAAGAAGAACTCGAAAGCGACGAGCGGATCATCGGCATCGACTACATCACGCTGAACGGTCAGGCGTAGGGCCGATCGGGTCGACGAGACGATCAAAATCCGTTTTGATTCTCCGGGCGAGCTAATACGCTACCGGCGAAAGTTGGCCGGTAATGGTAGTACTCGCCGCCTTCAGGGACGGCTGGACGGCCCTCCGGAAGAATCCGACGTTACTGCTCGCCGGGTTCGCCGTCGCGATCGTCAGCCGGCTCCAGCGAACCGGGACGCTGACCGATTCAGCCGTCGTCGACGGTCTCGCATCGATCACGTTCTTCGTCGCGTTTCCGTTCGTGACGGGCGGATTCATCGGGATGGCGCTCGAGGCCGTTCGCGAGTCGGAGACATCGATTCGACGATTCGTCCGGGCCGGGCGGGCCCACTACCGGCGGATGCTGGGCGCGACGGTGCTGTTCACCGCGGTCGCGATGGCGGTCGTCTTCGGTGGGCTCTCTATCGTGACGATCGGCGGCGTCGTGTGGCTGTTCAGCGTCGAGACCGTCGGCGAGACCGTCGCGTTCGCGACGATGGCGGGGTTCGTCGGCGCGTACCTCCTCACGATCGTGCTCGTGCTGACGTTCGTGCAGTTCTACGACGCGGCCGTCGTCGTCGAGGGCGCCGGGACGACGGGCGCGCTCTCGCGAAGCGTGGACGTCGTGCGGTCGAACCTCCCGGGCGCCCTCGTCTTCTCGGTACTCTGGCTGGTCCTCCTGAACACGGTCCTCCAGCCTAGCGCGATGGTCGAGGCGGTGGAATCGCTATCGATCGCCGCCACGGCCGCCGGGCCGGCCGATCCACGGGCCATCGCAGCCGGGACGGTCGCGATCGACCTGGGCGTCGCGCCGGCGATCGCACAGCCGATCGGCGTGGCGGTACCGGCCGTCACCGGGGCGTACCTCTACACCGTCTACACGGCGTTTTACGTCCGGCTCGTCGCCGAGATGGCCGACTCGAGCCCTGCCGCCGCGTCGACCGGCGTCTCCGGCTGAGAGCGTCTCGCGGCTGAACGGGACCCAACCGAATCCGGTTGCGAAACGTACACTTCGGTGGCCCGGAAAGATCACACCCCGAACGAAGTCGGACCTCGAACTCCATGACTCGACTACTGCCGACAGGAACGGACGCGTCGGTCCAGCGAACCGACGATCCAGTGGTACTGTGTCTCGACGACGACGCGACGAGGGAGGTGTTTGCAGCCCTCTCCTCCGAGACGGCCTACGAGATGTTCCAGCTGCTGACCGAGGAGCCAGCCACCCCGGCGACCGTCGCCGATCGACTCGACACCTCCATCCAGAACGTCCACTACCACCTCGAGAACCTGGCGGAGGCGGATCTGATCGAGGTCGCCGACACCTGCTACTCCGAGAAAGGACGGGAGATGAACGTATTCGTCGTCTCGGAAGATCCGACGCTGGTGGTGCTGGGGCCCAGCGACGATCGCGTCCACCTCAAGCGCGCGTTCAAGTCGCTCTCGTCGGTCATCGGACCGACGGCGATCCTGCTCGCGGTCGCCGACCTGTGGTCGCGCCTGCTCGGCTCCGAATGAGCGGGCGGTCGAACGCGGCCCGCCACGGCGACCCGACCGACGAGCGGACCGCCGCTGGCGTCCCATCGGTCAGGGTCCGGCAGGACGAGGACGGGTGTGGCTGTCTCGCCTGTCGAAACGTGACGATCGAGGCGGCCCGTCGATCGATCGTCGACGCGCTGGCCTGGAGCGGCCGGCTGTTCCGATCGCGGCCGTCGATTCCGCTGCTCGGCCTCGCACTCGTCGTGGCGAACCGGCTGCTGGAGAACGTCGTCCCGCTGTACGTTCCCCTCCCGCTCGTCGAGTTCCTCGAAGGGGTCGCCACGTTCGTGCTCCTCGTGGGGTTTCGCGCGTACGTCGCGACGATCGTCGCCGGCGAGGTGACCGGCGACCGGGTGACGCTCCGGGACGGCCTGCGTCACAGTCTCGCGCGGACCCCCGCACTGCTGGGACTCGGGGCGCTCGTCGTCGTCGGCCTCGTGTTCCTGCTGGGTCCCACAGTGATGGTGCCGATCGTGGTCGTGGCTGTCCCCGTGTTCGTCGACGCCGTCGATCCGGCGAGCGCGCTGGGGACGGTGCTCCTCGTGAGCGCCGTGCTCGCGGGCCTCCTGCCGATGCTCCTCGTTCTCGTCAGGTTCTGGTTCGCGATCGAAGCCTGTGCCGTCGGCGGCTACGGCCCGCTCGAATCCCTCCGGGTGAGCTGGACGATCACGACGACCGATCGCGCCAGGGTCCTGGTGCTGGCGCTCGCCGCGTTCGCCAGTACCGGCGTCGGCCACGCCGTCGGCTCCCTCCCCTGGACGATCGAGGCCACGGGTCCGGTCGGGCCGCTGTTCGACGCGCTCTCGGCGAGTCTCGGCGAACTGGTCACGGTCGCCTGGTTCGGCGCGTACGCACACCTGTACGTCCAGGCGGTCGTCCAGCAGTGAACGGGGAGCGAGTAGGGCCGCCATCGAACAGCGAGCAGTCGCGCCACCGTCGCCCGTTCGTCAGCGTGCTCACGATCGATCGCCGTCAGCCGACGATCGACACCTCGACGCTGGCCTCCTCGTCCGGAATGACGACGACGTAGTACGCGCCACCGCTGAGGCCCTCGACGGTGACGGTTTCGCCCGACTGGGTGTCGAGGCTCACCACGTGTCCGGCGTCCAGGCCGCGGAGGACCGCCGCCGCTGCCGTCCGGCCCCGATCGTTCCGGAGGGTCACGTCGATCGTCGCGTTGGCGTCGGCGTCGAACGAGACGACCGTCTCCTCCTCGACCGACTCGTCGACGACGGTCTCGTCCCCCAGACAGCCCGCGGTCGCGACTGCCGAGGCCGTCACGACCCCCAGGAACGACCGGCGGTTCATACCGGGGAATCGAAGGGATCCATGATAGTCTTGATGGCGATCACGTCTGACACGCGGCGACGGATGCGGGGCGCTCGGCTGCCAGTCCGTCCGAACTACGCCCGGTACTCGGCCATCACGAACGGGACCGAGCTCCCGAGCGGATCGTCGACGATCCGCTCCCAGACGATCTCGAAGCCGGCTGCCTCGAGCGACGCGCGGGTCCGCCGACGGCCGGGCGTGCTGAAGAACATCGATCGGCCGCTCCCGAGCCAGTCGCGCCGGACCGTCTCGTACCTCCCCGAACCGACCGTCGCGAGGAGCCGACCGCCCGGTCGAAGGACGCGCGCGAACTCCGCGTAGACCGCCGGATGCTCCGCGCGGGGGACGTGGAAGACGGCGTGGTACGCCGTGATCCCGTCGATCGAGTCCGCCGCGATCGGGAGGGCCGTCATCTCGCCCTGGACGAGGTGCGCGTCGGGGACGGTCGCCGCCGACAGCTCGAGCTGGCGACCGGAGATGTCGAGACCGATTCGCTCGACCCCGGTGAGATTCGCGAGCGTGCGCATCCCGTCGCCACAGCCGACGTCGAGGACGGTCGCGTCCGCGGGAAGCCCCGCGAGCAGGTCGTCGATCAGCGCGGCGTCTTCCCCGTCGGCACGGCGGTTCCTGGCGTAGTCGTCGGCGACGGCGTCCCACGCCCGCCGGAGTTCCTGTCGGTCCATGGGCGGGAGACGGGCCCGGAAGGGATGGCGCTGGTGCCAAACGAGCGGGGACGAACGGGTCGATCCGATCGATCGGGGTGGCCGTACGCTCTTGTCGCTCGGCCCCGTAGGGGGCCCGATGAAACCTCCCGAAACCTCGCGGCTCGCGGCCGTCATCGCGGACCTCCGTGACCGCGGCTACCGCTGTCCAGACCCGATCGACGTCGAAGCGCCGGTCGTGGCGACCGATGGCGACCACCCGGCGGACGGTCCGGACGTACCGCTGTCGATCGATCGCGTCCGGGAGGTCACGCCGCTGACGATCGCCAGCGGACTGGCGGACGCCGCCCACGCCGGTCGCGCGCCGGTTCTCGTCGTCGACGAGTGGGGTCTCGAGGACGCCCGGGCCGTCCTCGGCGAGCCGTTCCTGCTCCGCGGCCGGACGGATGGGCACCGCGAGTTCTACTCGATCCCGGACCGGATCCCGCTGGCCGACGGGCGGTACGCCTGCGTTCGGGCCGACGAGGAGCCGCAGTGGCGGGAGGACCCGTCGACTGCGGTGACCTCGGTCGATGACGGCCGCGAGGAGTCGCAGTGGCGGGAGGACGGCCCCGATCGGACGGGGACGGACGAACCTCGGCTACTGCTCGAGGCCGACGGGACGATCCAGGCCGTCCTGAACTCGCCCGAGGCGCTGACCTGCCCCCGGCCAGCGCCGGACGCGTTCCCCTACCGGTACGGGCGCGGCGCGGACAAGCGCATCCACGTCTTCGATCGGGACGGCGAGATCGGTCAGTACGCGGGTATCGCCGCGATGAGGGGGAACGCCTACCGGCCGGTTCCGCTGCCGCTGGTGCCCGAACACCACGTCAGGACGGGCGGTCGGCTGGCTCGCGGCGTGACGCTCGCGATCGTGACGGACGACGGTATCGCATACGAACGAGCCTGAGGCGGCCGTTTACGGGTGCTCCGGGAGGCGAGTGATCGGATCGACGAGTTAGGGCGCGCCCATCAGCACGAACCGGCTCTCGACGTCGCCGTTGTGGATCTGGTGGGTCGCGTCCGGCGGGATCCGGATCGCGTCGCCCTCGCGCATCTCGACCGATTCGTCTTCGACGGTGACGGTCGCCTCGCCCTCCATCAACAGGTAGACCTCTTCGTGGGCTTCCGCCTCGTGGTCGTGTTCTTTGCCTTCCCAGCCGGGCTCGCACTCGACGACGGTCACGCCCATGTTCTCGCAGTTCAGTTCGTCGCGGAGGAAGTGCATGCCGTGCCGGTCGTCGACGTCCCGGTAGTTCGTCTTCGTGTAGTCGGCCATCACGAATCCCTGCCCACGCAATATCGTATAAACCTTGACCCGAACGGCAGCGGGATCGATCGGGCGAGGGTCCGCGGCGGCAAAAGACCTATCGCCCGGACGGTCATGCGTTCGAACATGGACGACATCGCCGTCGAGTTCGGCGAGGACGGCCTGGTCCCCGCCATCGCACAGGACGCCGAGACTGGCGAGGTGCTGATGCTCGCGTACGTCTCCCCCGAGGCCCTCGAACGGACCCGCGAGACCGGCCGCGCACACTACTACTCCCGGAGCCGTGACGAGTTGTGGGAGAAGGGCGCGACGAGCGGCCACACGCAGGAAATCGAGGCGGTCCGTGTCGACTGCGACGCCGACACCCTGCTCTACCTGGTCGACCAGGAGGGCGGGGCGTGTCACACGGGCCACCGATCGTGTTTCTACCGGACGATCGAGGGGGAACACGTCGGCGAACAGGTGTTCGACCCGGACGCCGTCTACGAGGAGTAGGATGAGCGAGCGCGTCCACCGCGGATCGGCCGAGGAGGTTGATTCCACGGCGCTCGAGCGACTCGAATCGGCACGGGAGCGATTCGCCCGGGCCGAGGACGCGATCGAGGACGAGGGCGGCGACGCCGTCGCGGACGCCGCCGACGCCTACCGGGACGCGACGGACCTGCTCGAGGACTACGTCGATCGGGCGACCGGCACCGGCCGGGAGAACTTCAAGGCCTACATCGAACTCGAGGGGCAGTTCGCCACGCTCGTCGAGGATCTACCAGCGGACCTCGCGAGTCGGGCCGCGTTCGAGGACGCCCTCGAGGCGATCGACAAACGGCGGTTGAGCGAGTCCGACTTCGAGCGGGCTCACGACGCCCTCGAACCCGCAAAGCGGTACGCCGACCTCCTCGAGGAACGCGAGGCCGCCCGCGAGGCCCTCGCGGAGGCGCGCAAGGCGGCTGGCAGGCGGATCCGCGCGATCGGCGACGCGATCGGCGACCGCGAGCGGCTGCTGGAACTCGCCGACGCCGACCTCGACGCGCCGGTCGAGAACCTCCGGGAGCCGATCGAGACCTACAACGACGCGATCCGCGAAGCGTTCGTCGACTACCGCCAGTCGGCGTCGGCCAGGGAGGTGTTCGCGATGCTCGATCGGAGCCGGTGGTACCCCTTCGTCGAGTACGAGCAGCCCCCCGCGGACCTGCGCGCGTTCGTCGACGACGCGCCCGCCGGCGAGGAGACGATCCCGACCCTCCTGGAGTACGCCGACTACTCCCGGTCGAAGCTCTCCCACTACGTCGACGACGCCGATCGGCTCAAGCGGCGGGTGGCGACCCAGCAGACCTACCTCGAGGGGATCGACGCCGACCCGCTCGCGATCGAGTGGCCGCCCGGCCCGGCCGGCGTGCTCCGGCGGCGCACGCGGGAGTACCAGCCGTTCGTCGCCCGGGTCGCCAGCGAGGAAACCGTCGCGGCCCTGCGCGCGGTCCGACAGCGGACGCACGACCCCGACTACGATCGGCTCCAGACCGCCGCGCAGGCGGTCGAACAGCTGTCACCGGCAGAACGCGATCGGCTGGCCGACGGCCGGGTCGCCGAGGAACTCGAGGACCTCCGGGCCGAACGCGAGCGGCTGGAGGCGGCGCTCGAGACGGACGATCCGGTCTGAACGGCGCGACGGACTCGCCGATCCGAACCGCGAGCCGACACTGAAGACGACGGCGGTCGTACCCCCGGTATGACCAGCCACCTGCTCGTCCCGATGGACGACTCCGAACCGGCTCGATCGGCCCTGGAGTACGCTCTCGATCGGTTCCCGGACGACGAGATCACGGTCGTCCACGCCGTCGACGACCTCGAAGCGGGCTACGGCGGCCGCCCGCCCGCGGTCGGCGGCGAGGGGGCCGATAGAGATCCCGACTTCTTCGACGACGTCGAACGCATCGCGGCCGAGCGCGACAGGACGATCGAGACCCGGGTGATCGAGGGGCAGGCGGCCGACGCGATCCTCGCGTACGTCGACGAGGAAGCCGTCGACGGAATCGTCATGGGGAGCGAGGGCCGATCGGGCGTCTCGCGAGTGCTGCTCGGGAGCGTCGCCGAACAGGTCACGCGGCGGGCGGACGTCCCGGTAACGATCGTTCCCTGAGCGAACGAGGCCCCGTCCGGGAGAACCAGCGGGGTTTTCACGACCGTGGGACGACCGGCCAGCATGGACGATCGGACGGGGACCACGCTCCACACCGCCCTGTTGATCTCGACGACGGCCGGCCTCGCGTGGCTGTCCGGCCTGCCGATGCTGTTTCCGAGCCTCGGCCCCTCCGCGTTCGTCCTCGCGCTGTTCCAGGACGGCGACGCGACGTCCCCCAGGCGGGTGGTCGGCGGCCACGCGATCGGCGTCGCCGCCGGCCTGCTGGCCTATCACCTGCTCGCCGGCGGGGTGACGATGACGGCGACGACGCCGGCAGGATCGATCGAGGGCTTCCGCCTCGCCGCGAGCGGCGTCGTCGCGACGACGCTCACCGCGGCCGGGATGCTCGCGACGGACACCCGTCATCCGCCCGCCTGTGCGACGACCCTGATCGTCTCGCTCGGCCTGCTGTCGACGGTCGTGGAAGGCGCGCTGATCATCCTCGCAGTCGTCGTACTCGTCGTCACCCACCGGCTCCTGCTCGCGAGCGAGCGACTTGGGGCGCAGTACGGCGAGTCGTTCCGATCGTGAGACCGCCTACGCCCCGTCTATCCGCCGAACCGTTTCGGTTACTGCAACCGCAACAGTGAGCACACCGGACACAACGAGCAACGGGAATAACTGCGGAATGACAGCGACAAACGCAGTAAGCTGTACTGCAAATAACAACAAAATGATGTCTCGTTGCCGATCTCCCATCGATATTTGATCGATGGTTCCGAGAGAAAATAGTTCTGGTTTCAGAGTTCGGACAGCTCGAACGTACCGCATGAGTCCGGAAACGAACTGTATGTCAGCCCCCGTTACTTGGTCGTCTTGCGCGCTATCAGGCGTCGTCCTTCGCGTCCATCAGCGTCTCGTGCATGTCCGCCGCGAGATCGATCGCCCGCTCCTCGTCGCGGGCCTCGGCGTAGACCCGGACGAGCGGTTCGGTGCCGGAGGGACGTGCGAGGACCCACGCGTCGCCGAAGTCGAGTCGGTAGCCGTCCCGGGTGTTGAGTTCGGCGTCGGCCGCCTGCGCGTGGTTCGCGGCGGCGTCTAGCATCGCGTCGCGCTCGGCCGTCGACTCGTAGGCGACGTTGCGACGGACGTTCGCGTAGCCGTCGTAGGGGGCGACGATCTCGCTGACCGGCCGATCGGCGACCAGCCGGAGGAACCGGGCCGCCGTGAACGCGCCGTCCCGGGCGAGGCGGTAGCCGGGGAAGAAGATCCCGCCGTTGCCCTCGCCCGCGATCGGCACGCGATTGCCCTTCGTCTCGAGTTCCTCGATCCGGGTGATGATGTTCGTCGACCCGATCGGGGTGAGTTCGAGGTCGGCGCCGATCTCGTTCACGACGTCGACGAGGCGCTGGGAGACGTTGACCGCCGAGACCGTGGTGTCGCCGGGTTCGAGTTCGGCCGCTGCGAGCGCCGCGAGGGTGGCATCGCCCTCGACGTACTCACCGTCCTCGTCGAAGAAGATGGCTCGATCGGCGTCGCCGTCGTGGGCGATGCCGACGTCGGCGTCGGTCGCCCGGACGAGGCGGCCGAGATCGCCGAGGTTGTCCGGGACCGGTTCGGGGTTCCGCCCGGGGAAGTGGCCGTCGGGCTGGCCGTTGACGGTGACGACGCGACAGCCCAGTTCCCGGAAGAACTGCGGGCTGGTCAGCGCGCCCGCGCCGTGGCCGGGGTCCAGCGCGACGGTCAGGTCGGCGTCGGCGATCGGTTCGCGATCGACGGCCGCGAGCAGGTCCGCGACGTACTCGTTCGTGACGCCGTCGACCTCGCGGACCTGCCCCGTCTCGTCCCACGGCGCGACCGCGAACGATTCGGCGAGCAGCGTCTCCTCGATCGACTCCAGGTCGGAGACCGCGAGTTCGACCCCGTCGCTGCCGACCAGTTTGACCCCGTTGTACTGCGGCGGGTTGTGCGAGGCCGTGATCACCATCACGGGCACCCCCTCACGCTCGGCGTAGGCCTGTGCACCCGGCGTCGGGACGATCCCGAGGCGATCGATCGCCATCCCCGTACTCGCCAGCCCGCTCGCGGCCGCGTCGGCCAGCATTCGCCCCGTGTGGCGCGTATCACGCGCGACGGCGACTCGATCGACTCCCCAGGCCGTTCCCGCCGCCTTCGCGACGCGCAGGACGAACGCGGGCGTCAGCTCCTCGTTGGCGACGCCCCGCGTCCCGCTCGATCCGAAGACTTGCATCGGGTACTAGTCGGGACGGACTCCTCAAAGGGATTCCGACATCGACAGCACGTCAGTCGGGTGTCCTGCTGGGTAACGTCGGGCATCGATCGACCGATTCTGCTCGTCCGACGGAGGGCGGCAGACAGAACGCTTTCGGGCCGCGGTCCCGACGGTTCGGATATGCACTCCATCGAGGAAAAGCGCGTCTACGGCGATCGATCGGGCGCGGTCGAGGCCTACGTCGCGAGTTCGGTCGGCGTCGTTCGCGTGCGCGTCGCCGGCGACACGGTCGGCGAGTTCGGCCTCTGCGATCGCTGTGACGCACGCGACGTCGCCGCCACCCGGACGGGAACCAAGGCCGGGGTTGCGATCGCGACCGACGAGGACATCCGGGTGCTGGACGCGACGCCGGCGGCCGAATCCGCCGACGAACGGGCCGACGACCCGACGTTCGTCGACACCGGCTTCGGGCCGGCGGTCGCCGTCGGCTACGACGGGGAGACACTCCTGGCGGCCGACGCGAGCGGGCGGATCGCTCGCCGGGTCGGCGACGAGTGGACGACGCTCGCGGACGACGCCATCGAGACGGTCACGGCGATCGACGGCGACCTCGTCGGTACCGGATCGGGCGTCTACCGCGTCCGGGACGACGAACTCGATCACGCCGGCCTGACGGACGTCCGCGACGTCTCCGCGGCGGGCGTCCCCCTCGCGGCGACCGCCGACGGCCTCTACAAACTCGGCAACGGCTGGATGACGATCCGCGAGGGGTCGGTCGACGTCGTGGCGGCCGACCCGCGGTCCGATCGGAACCAGCTCGGCCGGGCCCACGCCGTCGCCGATCGGACCGTCTACGCGCACGATCCGGCCGACGGCGAGTGGCAGGCGATGGACGGGCCGGACGAGACCGTCGTCGGGATCGACTACGGCGAGACGGTCTACGCCGTCTCCGAACGGGGAACCTTCTACGCCGCGATCGACGGCGACGGCCCCGGAACGTGGCGATCGCAGACGATCGGCGTCGGCGACGTGACGGGAATCGCCGTCCCGGGAACGCGGTGACGGTCACGACCCCACTGCAGAGTGGCGCTCGCCGCGCTCTCGATGGGGCGGTATCCGCCGCGCTTCCGATAGACGGTATCGCCGAACTGTCGATGCGGCGAGGGGTGCCGAGCCACCGACACAGCGTCGCTCCGAGCAAGAGCAGTTAACTTCCCTGAATACATGAGTCGCGTACATGAGCGAGCTTCCGCGACGCCGATTGCTCGCCCTCGCGGGCACCGCGACCACCGCAGCGATCGCCGGCTGTACGGGGAGCGACGACGGCGACGAGGGTGACGAGGGGAACGAGAACGACGAAGACGAGGAGAACGCGAGCGACACCGAGGAGAACAGCGACGTCCGGGTCGGGGGGACCGTCCTCGGCGAGATCGATATCGCCAACTTCCAGGACGAGTCCCACACGGTCGACATCATCGTCGAGTTCGACGGGTCGTTCGAGGAGTGGAAGACGACCGAACTCGAGGGCCGAACCGACACCCGGCTCGAACGCAACTGGCCGACCAGCCCGGGCTCGTTCCGCGTGATCGCGCGGCTCGACGGGGGGGAGCCGGAGCAGGTTACGCCGGCGAAGTGGAATGCTCCGGACTGTCTCAACCTCGTCGTGATGGTCCGGAACGGCGAACTATCGATCACGGGCGATCCCAACGGCGGCCCGTGCGGGTCGGGTGACGCTGGACTCGACGACGAGAGCGACGACTGACGCGCTACCCATTGGTTCCGCCCCGGATCATCCGGTCGCGAGAACGAAAACTGGTTTACCCCGCGGGCTGTGGCCACGAGTATGATCGTCAGCGGATCCGCGTCGCAGGCTCTCGCCGCGGCGCTCGCACGCGAACTCGAGGAACCGCTCGCCGCCGTCGAGTACGATCGATTTCCCGACGGCGAACTGCTCGCGTCCGTTCCAGGCGCTGCGACCGACGCCACTGCCAGCGACGCGACTGACGCCGATCGGGCAGTGATCGTCGCCGCGACGGTCTCGAGCGACGCCCACGTCGAACTCCTCCAGCTACAGGACGCCGTCCGGGAAGCGGGCGTCGACGAGGTCGTCACGGTCCTGCCGTACATGGGGTACGGTCGACAGGACAAGTCATTCGAGGCGGGACAACCCATCTCCGCGCGTGCGGTCGCGCGAGCCATCTCGACCGGCGCGGATCGCGTGCTCACCGTCACCCCCCACGAGGAGGCCGTCTGCGAGTTCTTCGAGCCGACGGCGACCGCGATCGACGCGGCGGGCCGGCTGGCCGAGCCGCTGCCCGACGACCTCGCCGATCCCGTCTTCCTCTCGCCGGACGCGGGCGCGATCGATCTCGCCGAGACGGTCCGTGACGCCTACGAGACCGGCGAGACGGACTACTTCGAGAAGACCCGCCACTCCGGCACCGAGGTCGAGATTACCCCCAGCGACGTCGACGTCGCGGGCCGGGACGTCGTCGTGGCCGACGACATCATCGCGACGGGGTCGACGATGAGCGAGGCCGTCGGCGTCCTGGGCGAGCGCGACGTCGGTCGCGTCTTCGTGACCTGCGTCCATCCGCTGCTCGCCAGCAACGCCCTGGCGAAGCTCTCGCGGGCCGGCGTCGAGGCGATCTACGGCACGGACACGATCGAACGGGCGGTCAGCACCGTCTCGGTCGCCCCGGCGATCGCTGCCCACCTGTAATCGTCGGTAACGTCTCCGCCCGGCGACAGGTATCTCAATTCTTAAGTGATTACCCATCCCTCGCCTAATTGTTAGCGATTCGGACAGATCACAGTGCGGAGCCCGCCGTGGACCGGCCCCGATACCCCAACCAGATGCACGGAATCGTCCACAAGACGCTCAAGGAGTACGTCGTCGCGAAAACCGACGACGAGACCTGGGCCACCATCGTCGATCGCGCCGACGTCGAGTCGACGCTCTATCTTCCCGTTTCACACTACGACGACGACGACGCCGAGGCGATCCTCGCGACGGTCTCCGAGATGGCGGTCCAGGACCGGCGAGCGATCGAACGCGACTTCGGCCGCATGCTCGCGCCGAACCTGGTACGGACGTTCGACGCCTACATCGACGCCGATGGGGGCCTCGAAGGGGTGCTCACGTCGCTCGAGGCGATCGTCGACGACGTCGCGGCGGCGAGCGAGGAGACGTCGCCCCCGGACGTCTCGTCTCGACCGGAACCGGCGGTGGACGCGGTCGTCGTCACCTACCGAACCCACCGGGACCGCGACTACTGTGCGCTGGCCCACGGAATTCTCGAGGGGATCGCGACGACGTTCGACACCGACGCGACCGTCACGAAGACGGCCTGCATCGACGACGCCAACGATGACGCCTGTCGGTTCCGCGTCCAGTTCGAGTGATCAGGCGCGGCGACCGTGCACCGCGACCAGCGACAGGACGAGTGCCGCGAGCGACGCGATCGCCGCCGGCACACCGAACCCGGGCACGTCCTCGACCCTGTCGATCGGACTCGACCCGATCGTGACGGTCGTCGTCCGGTCGCCGACGGCGACCTCGTACCGGCCGGCGTCCGCGAACGAAAGCGTCGTCGCCACCGTCTCGCGCTCGCCCGGAGCGACGACGACGGGGACCTCGGCGGCGTCGCCCGCCGGCGTCCGGAAGGCGAGAACGGTCGCTCCCGGCCGATCGTCCGCGGCCTCGACGGTCGCCGTGGCCGTCACGTCCTCGCCCGGGTCGGCGGTCTCGGGATCGACCGCCAGCCCGGTCACGGCCACGCTCGCGGGCGATCGGACGTGCACCGTCAACCGATCCGAACCGACCCGCAGGTCGTACACGCCGGGTTTCGGCGGCGTCCACGTGAAGGCGTCCGTCGTCCGATCGCCGGCCGCGAGTTCGACCGGCCGGTGATCGACGACGTCGCCGTCGACTACGAGCGTCGCGTCCGCGGTCCCGTCTCGATCGCCGACGTTCCTGATCGCGACCGGGACCGTGACGGGTTCGCCGGCCGGGACCGCGACCTCGTCTACCGCGTCCGCATCGGCCGGCTCGCCGGGACCCCACGGTTCGCCCCCGACCTCGATCGGGGCCGCGTCGAGGTCGTACTCGAACTGCGCGACCGGCCCCTCGAAGGCGGCCTCGTGGGCCGTTCGGGTCCACATCTCGGGCGTCCGATCGGTCCGGGTGTACCGCTCGGCGACCGATCGCACGTCCGCGCCGCCCTCGGCCTCGACCGCCGCGAGGAAGTCGTCCTCGGTCACCGGCCCGTCGTCCCGGTTCAGCGTGCGGACGACGTCCGCGAGCGTTCGATCGCCGTCCGTCGCGAGCCGAAGCCGGCGATCGATCTCGCCGTAGACGAGTGCACCCTTCACGTAGTCGGTTCGATCGTCCGTCCAGGTCGCCGGCTCCGCCAGCGTGGCGTCCGCGTAGGGCTCGCGTTCGCCCGTCCCGAGGGCGTCGGCGAACTCGTCGAAGCCGACCAGCCCCGCTTCGAGTGCGAACAGCCCCGCGTAGTACTCCGCCTGTGCCTCGACGAGCCACGCCGTCTCGGTCGTGGTGCCGACGTCGGGGTTGGCAAACGCCTGTCGCGCGTGGACGTACTCGTGGAGCCAGACGGTGTTCGCCTCGTCTAAGGGTGCGTCGGCGACGACCCACGCGTCGGACTCGCCGTACTGGATTCCCCGGGCCGCCCACTCGACGTCGTCGGACGGCACCGCGACGAGAAACACTTCGTCGTGGCTCGCACCGACGTCGAACCGATCGCTCGCGGCGACGACGGCGTCGAGAATCTCCGCAGGCGACTCGCGGAGTTCCGCGTCGTCTGCGACCGCGAGCCTGACGCGTTCCCTGTCGCCCGTGCGTTCGTACTCGGTCACCGGTCCGAAGTACGCGATATCGCCGCCGGTCGCGCCGGGACCGTCGACGGTAACCGTCTCCTCGATGCCGACGGACGCGGTCTGCCGGAGCGAGAGGCCGACTCCGGGGACCTGGACGACGGCCCAGTCTCCCGTATCGACGAACGTGTAGCCGTCACCGTCGCGCGACTGGGCCAGGCCAGCGTCGTCGCGTGACGGCGTCACGGTCCGATCGGCCGACCCGTCCGCGTGACCGTCGCCCGTCCGATCGGTCGGCATCGTGAACCGGACCGTCGGTTCGTCGGTCGTCTCGGTCCAGCGATAGGTCCCGTCCCCGGTCGGTTCGAAGCCGTCGATCGAGTCGACCGACGCTTCGGACTCGAGTTCGATCTCGAGTTCCGTCACCGGATCGGGCACGCGAAACGTCATCTCCGCCTCGAACTCGCCCGGCCGATCGGGCCGGTGACGGAGGACGGTCGTCCGGTGGAGGACGTCGTCCGTCTGCGATACCGTGGCGGTCGATCCGGTTGCCCCGCCCGCAACAGCGACGAACGGGGTGGTGGTCACGGTGGCGTCCGGACCTGCCGACGGGGCCGGCGATCCGGTCGCAGCGATCACGCCGACGTTCGCGGGACCCGCGGCGACGAGCAAACAGACGACGAGGACGAGCGAGAGCCGGGCGTTCACAGAGGTACACTGGAAACTGATAGTCAAGACTTTTGTGGCGATTCCGTACACGCGTCGGGCCGTCCGCGAACGTTTTCGTAACTCGAAACTGATAATAACGGCCACGAACTGATTCGGCCCCAGCCGGGAGCCAGCGGACCGTTCGGTCTGGTTGACTCTCCGTTAAAAACGATCGTAAACGGTCCTGAAACGACGAACGGCTGTCGTTCCTTAAGTCCGGTCCGTTCGATGGGACGACCATGCCAAAAAACCAGCCGAGTCGCGATCGCAACGAAACCGACGATCGGTTCGCGTCCACCGTCGGACGCCGGACGTTCATCGCCGCCGGCAGTGGTGCCAGCGCCACGCTCCTCGCCGGATGTATCTCGGGGAGTTCGCCGACGGGTGGGGACGCCGATGCATCCGAAGATGGCGACGCCGAGGACTCCACGGACGACGCTGACAGTGCGAACTTCCGACTGCTCATCAGCGACATGCCGGCCGACATCGGAGACTTCGAGCGACTGGACGTCTCGTTCGATCGCGCCCGGATATTCGACGGCGGGAACGAGGAGTCCGACGGAGACGGGTCCGACGAGGAACAGGCGAAGGACGACGAAGAGAAAGAAGACGCCGACGACGAAGAACAGGCGGACGACGGAGACGGTGCCGACGATCCGGACGGCGAGGACGACGAATCCGGGGACGGAAACGAGAAAGACGACGAAGAGAGCGACGACGGCGTCGAGCGGAAACGCGGCTTCTACGTCATCGATCTCGACGGCGCGACGGTGGATCTGACGCAGGTGATCGGCGACAAGGCAAAGTCGGTCTGCGACGTCGAGCTATCCGACGGAACCTACCAGAAGATCGAACTCCACGTCTCGGACGTCGAGGGAATCGTCGACGGCGAGGAAGTGGCCGTGAAGGTCCCCAGCGAAAAGCTCCAGCTCACCTCCCCGTTCGAGGTCGGTGGCGACGAACCCGTCGAGTTCGTGTTCGACATCAACGTGGTGAAACGCGGCCCGGACAACGGCTACATCCTGAAACCCGTCATCTCGAAGAGCGGTGTCAACGGCAAGGACGTCGACGTCGAAGACGTGGACGACGATGAGGACGAAGACGAGGACGAGAGCGACGAGAAAGAAGACGAGAAGAGCGAATCCAGCGACGGCAACGATGATGACGATGCCGACGGTGACGGTGAAGAAGACGCGGACAACGGAGACGAAGCCGAAAACGAAGACGGAACCGATGAGAACGCCGGCGGAGCGGACAACTGAGACCGGTCGGTGAGCCGTTCCGCTACCGCCGGCTCTCCGCCGATCCGAATCAATCTCCGAACCAGGCGGCGTCCTGGGCCGATATCTTCTCGCGGCGGTTCGACTAGTCCGACGCTTCGGCCGTCGCGATCGGCTCGATCGCCAGTTCCATCGTCACGCCGTCGACGTCCCACTCCTCGCGGTAGCCGTCCTCGACCGTCCCGATCTCGTCGGCGCGGACCTCCTCGCGGACCAGGTCCGTCCGCTCCTCGACGAGGGCGGCGACGCGATCGTCCTCGATCTCGAGGTCGAGCGCGATCCGCTCCTCGACGTCGAGGTCGAGGTCCTTGCGCATCTCCTGGACCCGGCGGATGACCTCGCGGGCGTAGCCCTCGCTCTCGATGTCGTCGGTCAGCGAGGCGTCGACGTAGACGACGCCGCGATCGTCGCCGTTCAGGCCGAACGCGCTTCCGGCGACGCCCGCGGGCGTCTGGGTGACGAAGGAGACCATCTCCTCGGTGATGGACTCGTCGTCTTCGAGGACGTCCGCGACGGCGTCCGCGATCGTCTCGAGGCTCGGGTCCTCGATCCGGGCCTCGTTGAGGGCGTTCATGACCCGCCCGGCGCGATCGCCGAAGGCCGGGCCGAGTTCGCTCATGTCCGCCTCGGCGCTGTACTGGAGTTCGCCCCAGCGATCGTCCGGCGAGACCAGTTCGATCTCGCGGGCGTTGAGCCGGTCGGCCAGCAGGTCGGTGTGCCGGTCGACGGCCTCGACGACTCGCTCGTCGTCGGCCGCGACGACGACCCGCGGGACGGGCCAGCGGAGTTTGCGCCCGGCCTGCTGGCGGGCGTTCGCGCCGGCCTCCTCGATCGCCCGCAGGAGCGCGACGTCCTCCTCGAGCTGTTCGTCCTCCCAGTACTCCTCGACCGCCGGCCAGTCGCACATGTGGACGGTGTCGTGCTCGGCGTCGCCGGTCAGGGTGCCGTAGATCTCCTCGCTGATGAACGGCGCGTACGGCGCGAGCAGGGCGACGACCTCCCGGAGCACCCGGTAGATCGTCGCGTAGGCGGCCCGTTTGGTGGCGCTGTCGTCTTCCTCCCACATGCGTTCCCGGACCGCCTGCACGTAGAACCGCGAGACGTCCTCGACGACGAACTCGAGGAGGGCGTCGACCGCCTTGTCCTGGCGGAACTCCTCGAAGTGGGCGGTCATCTCGGCCTTCGTGGACTGGAGGCGGGCGAGGATCCACTCGTCGATCAGTTCCAGATCCTCGTCGACGTCCTCGAGCGTCGTCTGCTGTGGATCGAACTCGTCCAGTCGCATGTACGGCAGCGGGAACCGGAAGACGTTCCAGAGCGTCCGGAGGTGATTCTCCATCGTCTGCATCCCGTCCCAGGAGAAGCGCATGTCGTCGCCCTGCGGGTTGTTCGACAGCAGGAACAGCCGCATCACGTCCCGGCCGTGGCGATCGATCGCCTCGTGGGGGTCGATCAGGATGTCCTTGGACTTGCTCATCGCGCGGCCGTCGGGCATGAGCGCGTGGCCGTGCATCAGCACTTCCTGGTAGGGAATCTCGCCGAGTGCGGCGGTGCCCATGCCGAGCTGGGACCAGAACCAGCCGCGGGTCTGGTCGTGGGCCTCGAGGATGAAGTCCGCGGGCCAGAGTTCGTCGAACCGGCTGTCGTCCGCGGGGAAGTCGAGGGTCCCCCACGACGCCACGGAGGAGTCGAGCCAGACGTCGAAGACGTCGGGAACGCGGGTGTAGGTGGTCCCGTTCTCGGTGATCGTGAGGTCGTCGACCGTGTCCTTGTGGAGGTCGACCTCGTCCGGGTCGATCTCCTGGTCGACCCGATCGGCGAGTTCCTCGCGATCGCTGATGACGATCCGGTCCTGGTCGTCGTCGCGGTCTTCGGGCGTCCACACGGGAAGGGGAATGCCCCAGTAGCGCTGCCGTGAGACGTTCCAGTCGGGAGCCTCCTCGACGAAGTCGCGGAAGCGGTTGTCCCGTGCCCACTCGGGGTGCCACTCGCTGTCCTCGATGTTCTCGAGGAGTTCGTCCTTGACGTCCGTGATCGTGATGAACCACTGGTCGGTGACGATCTGGATGATCCCCGTGTCGCAGCGCCAGCAGTGGCCGTAGCTGTGGGAGACGGTGCCCGACGCCAGCAGCGCTCCGTTCTCCTCGAGATCCGCCATGATCTCGTCGTCGGCGTCCTTGACGAACTGGCCCGCGTACGTGCCGGCCTCCTCGGTGTAGACGCCGTCGCCGCCGACGGGACAGAAGATCGGGAACCCGAGTTCCCGCCCGCGCTCGAAGTCCTCCTCACCGTGACCCGGCGCGGAGTGGACGAGGCCGGTACCCTCGCCGTGCGTGTCGACGTAGTCCGCCGCGTAAACCTCGAACGCGCCCTCGGCGTCGACGTGGTCGGGGACCTCCTCGGCGAGCGGGTGCTCGTAGGACCAGCCGATCAGGTCCTCGCCGGACAGTTCCTCGACGACCTCGTAGTCCTCGTAGCGGCCCTCCTTGAGGACCTCCTCGTGTTTCGCTTCGGCGACGTACAGCAGTTCCTCCTCGCCGTCTTTCTCCGCCCGCACGCCGACGTAGTCGCCCTCTTCGTCGACCGCGACGAAGGTGTTCGCGGGGATCGTCCACGGCGTGGTCGTCCAGATGACGATCGAGCCCTCGCTGCTCGCGGGTCCGTCGTCCCCGCTCGCTCCATCCGGGGACTCCCCCTGGTCGTCCCCGCGATCCTCGAGGTCGAATTTCACGTATATCGAGGGGTCCTCGACGTCCTCGTACTCGACCTCGTTGTTCGCGATGGCGGTCTCACACCGGGGACACTGCGAGATCGATCGGTGCCCCTTCTCGACCAGCCCGCGCTCTGCGGCCTTCGAGAAGCCCCACCAGGCCGCCTCCATGTACTCCGGGCTGACCGTCCGGTAGGGATTCTCCCAGTCCATCCAGACGCCGAAATCCTGGAAGTCGGACTGCAGGCCCTCGAGTTGCTCGTTGGCGTAGTCCTTGCACGCCTGGATGAAGTTCTCCTCGCCGTACTCCTCGATGTCCTGCTTGTTCTCGAAGCCGAGTCGCTCCTCCACGCGGGTCTCGATCGGCAGGCCGTGCATGTCGTAGCCCGGCCGATCGGTGACGTCGTACCCCTGCATCCGGAAGAAGCGGAGGTAGACGTCCTTCAGCGATTTGTTCCAGGTGGTCCCCATGTGCGCCGAACCGGACGTGTACGGCGGGCCGTCCACGAAGAAGAAGGAGTCACCGTCGGAGCGATGCTCGACCGTCCGTTCGTAGGCGTCGACCGCGTCCCAGTACTCGAACACCTGCTGTTCGAGTTCGTGGGGATCGTACTGGTCGTCGACCTCGCCGAACCTGCTCATACCAGAGGTAACTGGCTGGTGCAGTAAAGAGGAATCGATATTGCGAACCCTGCGCCCGGATCGACGCCGGCCGCGGGTTCGGCTCGAAACGTCGATCGACGGGGACGAGAACCGCGGTTCAGGGGCCGATCAGACGACCCTCGAGAGGACCTTCTGGTAGCCGAGGCCGTAGGCTCCGGCGTAGAGCATGACGCAGCCGATCGCGGCGAGCCACACGGCAACCATCGCGTCGCCCGCCCCGAGGTGCTGGAAACTCGCGTACTCTGCGGCGATACCGCCCACCGTGAGCAAGCCGGCGATGGCGGTATAGACGACGAGCGAGAGCGATTCCACGATGAGTTCCGATGTCATTACCGAATCAGAGTTCCCGGGAGAACGTAAATCTGTCCCCGCGTTCGGAACGCGATGACGAGGGGCGCAGCGCCCGCCGTCCGACCGCCACGAGAACTGTTAACTGACAGTCCGGGGAACGTCCGGCCACCATGCCCGCGTACGAGAACCTCACGGTGGATCGCGACGACGGCGTCACGACGGTAACGCTCCAGAGCACGGCCGGCCGAAACGCCTTGCACCTGGAGATGGCGAACGAACTGGTGGCCGTGGCCACCGCGCTCGGCGAAGACCCGGACGCGAGATGTATCGTCCTGACTCACGACGGGGATTTCTTCGGGAGTGGGGCCGATCTCACCGAATTTTCGGGCGACGAATCCGACGCCCCGCTGCTCCGGCGACTGGCTGGCCGCCTCCACGAGGCGATCGTCCAGTTCCACCAGTCCGAAACGCCTGTCGTCGGCGGTATCGACGGGATCGCCGCCGGGGCCGGGTTCAGCCTCGCGCTCATGCCCGATCTGGTCGTCCTCGGCGACGAGGCGACGCTGAAATTCGCGTACCCGGGAATCGGACTGACCGGCGACGGCGGGGCGACGTTCTACCTCCCGCGACTCGTCGGCCTCCGGACCGCGAAGGAGATCGTCCTGCGTGACGAACCGATCGATCCCGAGGAGGCCGTCGAGATGGGGCTCGCGACCGAAGTCGTCCCGACCGACGCGTTCGACGATCGGCTCGCGGACCTCGCGAGCGAGGTGGCGTCGGGGCCGACGACGGCGTTCGGGACGACGACCCGCCTGCTGACCGAGAGCTTCGATCGGGACCTCGAGGCCCAACTCGCCGCGGAGACGAACGCCATCGCGAACGCGACCCACACCGAGGATTACGCGCGGGGCCTCGACGCGTTCTTCGGCGACGACGATCCCGAGTTCGTCGGCCGGTAACGAGCGGCGGCCGTCGGATCGGCCCGCATATATCCCTGCGGACGTATCCTCGCGTGTGCCCGCGTCCGACTCCGACTCCGACTCCGGATCTCGAGACGATCCACCCTTCCCGACCGCTCGCCACGTCCTCGAAGACGACTGCCGGCGCTGCCCGGCGCTCGTCGAGCACCGCGAGTGCATCTCGTGGGGCACCGGCGATCCCGACGCGAGCGTCGTGGTCGTCGGCGAAGCGCCCGGCTACGGCACCCCCGAGGCCGATCGGTGGCGGGGCGGCAACTGGACCGCCAAGGCCTACACCTCGCGTCACTCCGGTCGCCGGATTCGGCGCATGCTCGCACAGGTCGGCTACGGAGAGGAGGCGTACTACACGAACGCGGTGAAGTGTTTTCCCGCCGATCCCGAGGCGCCGACGAGCAACCGCGAACCGACCGCGGAAGAGCGCGCGAACTGTCGGACCCACCTGCTGACCGAACTCGATCTCGTCGATCCCGACGTCGTCCTCGCGACCGGGAAACACGCGACGAAGACGGTTCTCGCGGCCGAGAACCAGGACCTCGACGGCTTCGTCGACGGCGTGCTCGACCCGATCGACTGCGATCGGCTCGGGGTGTGGCTCGTCCCGATCCTGCATCCCTCCTACCAGGACGTCTGGATCGGCCGACTGGGATACGACGCCGACGAGTACCTCGCGGCGATCGGGGAGACACTGGACGAACTGTGCACGACGAGGGTCGACTCGAGGCGGGGATAGCGCCGCGGTCGTCGTAACAGGCGAGTAAGCTTCTTACAGGCGGGCGACACACAGTCGCCTATGAGTACGATCTTCAGCCAGATCGTGGAGGGAGAGATTCCGGCACGTATCGTGTACGAAGACGAGACGACGGTCGCCTTTCTCGACGCCAACCCGCTCGCGCCGGGCCACACGCTGGTGATCCCGAAAGACGAGTACGAACGGCTGAACGACGTCCCCGGCGACGTCGCCGACGACCTCTACGCGACCATCCACCGGCTGGTTCCCGTCGTCGAGGAGGCAGTCGACGCCGACGCGACCACCGTCGCGTTCAACAACGGCGAGGAAGCCGGCCAGGAGGTCCCCCACGTTCACTGCCACATCGTCCCCCGGTTCGAGGGCGACGGTGGCGGCCCCATCCACGCCATCGCCGGCGATCGACCCGACCTGGACGACGACGAACTCGACGAGATCGCCGGAGAGATCGAGTCGAACGCCTGATACGGAGTGCTGTACCGATGGACCGGCACGACCGCAGGCGGGTCGCGGTTGCGCCGGAACTGACGGACAGTAGTTCGTATGAATCGATCGTCCCACAGTCGGGTCGGCGTCTACTTGGCCGGCCCCGAACCGGTGCCGTGAGGGTTTTGCCGATCGCGCGCGAGCGTCGCGTATGAGTCTCGTCGCCCAGTTTCGCGCCCACCCGATCGCCACGACCCTCGAACTCGGGAGCGTCCTGGTCTGTTGCCTGCTGTTTTTCGGGACGTTCGTCGCGCTCGCGACCGTCCCGCCGTCGCAGTCGACGACGCCGTGGCTCGCGATCGTCGGCGTCGGTGCGGCGTTCGTCCTGTTCTGGACCGCGATCGTGCCGCTGTACGAGCGGACGCGCTAGACGATCGTCCCGACAAGCAGATCGCCGTACAGCAGGCCGATCACCAGCCCGGCGAACACCGGGACGAGAAACGGTGCGCCCGGCGAGATCCAGACCGTCTCGTTCGCCGTGAGCACCTCGAGCCCCTCCCGCAGTTCGTCCGGCGTGGTGCCGTAGGCCGTCCCCTCGATGTCGTCCAGGAATGCCGCGGCGCCCCACGGGTCGTCGGCGGCCGGCGTTCGATCGACACCCGACGCGTCGATGGCGCCAGTCTCGGGTCCAGCCTCCGCCGTCCCCCCGTCGCTTCGAACGTCGGGGCCGGCCGCGACCGCCCCGTCGGTCGGTGGGTTCGGCTCGTCGGGGAGCGACGCCGGGTCCCGGTACCGACCGGGCGCGTCGCGCAGGTCGGCGAGCGTCAGTCCGCGCCAGCGGAGGTACATCCGCAGGGCGTCGAGATCGAGTCCGTTCCGGGAGAGCCCCTCCGGCGTCGAGAGCAACGTCCCGTGGCGCTCGGCGACCGCCTCCCAGGAGACCGGCCAGCCGACGAACATGACGGGCGCGATGCGCCCGGCGACGGCGTTGCGGGCCGCGAGGACGATCGGGAGCGCCAGTCCGACGAGGACGGCGTTCGAGAGGATCGTGAACGAGAACGCCTCGATCGGCGTGCCCGAGACGGGGAGCGTCCACGTGCCGACGGTGTACTGCGGAAAGGTCGGGAACAGCAGGGCGAGCACGAGCAGCGCCTTCGCGTCCGCGCCGCCGAAGCCGCCGAGCCACCAGAACAGGTACGCGATCGGGACGACCAGCCCCAGGCTGATCGCCGCCGGGACGAGAAAGTCGTGGGTCCAGGCCAGGCCGCCCGCCTGCCGGGCGGTCCAGCCGTCCCAGACGAGCGTCACGGTTCCGATCGCCGCGAGGGGGATCCAGACGGTGCTCGAGACGCGCCTGGTCCGAACGTCGCGGATCGCGGCCCACGCGAAGACGGGGAGGGCGACGAGTCGCAGGAGATCCGGCACCGTCGCCGACGCGAAGGCGAGTGTCACAGGTCCCCCTGCGAAGGGCGGTCCCCTTACGTTTTCGGCTCCGGAGCATCCCGCAGATGAGAGACCGACGCCCGCCGATCGGCTGGTGGTGGACACCGTCGGATCGGTCCGCCAGCAGACGTCGCACGCACCGGAGCACAAGAGAGACGACGGGCGGTAGTAGCGACTAGAGTGGAGGAAAACGCAGTGTCCGGACCGGCCGGAGCGGCCGATCGGCACGGGATCCACGGCGGACCCCGCGGGTGACGGGCACAGTTTAAATGACGCGGTTCTGCAGGTAGTCGAGGTGTTTCGCGTTGTAGACGATCTTGACCTCGTCAGTCTCGGCGGACCCGATGCAGGTCAGCCGGACGTTCTTGTCCTCGACCTCCTCGTCGCTGAGGATCTGCTGCATGTCCATCTGGATCTCGCCCTCCTTGACGATCGCCGCGCAGTTCGCGCAGGCACCTGCGCGACAGGAGAAGGGCCAGTCGTAGCCCTGTGCCTCGGCGGCCTCGAGGATGTATTCGCCCTCGGCGACGTCGAGGGAGCCGTAGTCCTCGTCGTCCAGACCGGCGTCGGCGGCCTGGTCGAAGAGATCGTCGTCGTCCATGTCCCAGCCCTGGTCGTCCAGCACTTCGTAGTTGAGGTATTCTACCGTGGGCATCACTCGGCGATTCGAGTCCCGTACTGGTATAGCTTGCTGTTCGGTCCTCAATTGTCTTTCAGTCAGAATCGAGCAATTCGACTGAAAGACTGTCACGAGGTGACGAAGTTCACGGCGATGCGGAGAATCGAAACGGGAATGGTCGGGCGGATCCCGTGAGTACCCAGTCGGAGAGAATCGGGGCGAATACCACGTTAGCTGTCGGAGATCGTCGATCGGGCGCGTGCGGTCCGCGATCGGACCGGTCTCAGAACCCGAAGATGGGGACGAACCGGAACGTGAGAAACGCGCCGACCGTCGCGATGATCGGCACGACGTTCTGCATGATGATGACCCGCGCCGTCGTCGACGGATCGAACAGGTCGGACGCCTGGGGAATGTCCTCGGGTTCCTCCTCGCCGATCTCGGGCGGCGTCTCCCCCTCCTCTTCCGCGGTGAGCGCGCCGACTGAGACGCGGGTCTCCTCGCCACGGCGAGCGTCGGAGAGCGTCGTCGTCCGGGTTGCCCGACCCCAGCCGAGCCCGATGATGCACATCGTCGCGACCACGACGAAACTCGCGGGAATGCCGATCGCCGAGAGAACGATGACGATCGTCGAGGCGATGACGGCGACGACGATCGCCGCCGTAATCGGGAGGTTCGTGATGTCGTTGCCGAGCGTGTCGAGCGTCCGGCGGGCGATCGTGAAACACCCCACTGCGACGGCGGCAGAGCCGAGCAGAATGAGCGGGATCATGTCGACGTCGCCGGTGCCGTAGATCGGGGCGATCGCGTTCGCGATGTTACTCGTACCCGAGGAGAACGCCATCAGACAGCCGATCGCGACGACGACGAACGCGCCGGTGATCTCCCGCCGGTCCGCGCCGACCCCGAATCGGAGTCGGGGAACCGTCCCCGATCGATCGACGGTGATCATCTCGCGGCCCTCCTGATTGGCCTCGATGGCGACCCACGCGTTGATCTGAGGGTAGAAGTACCGGCCGACGACGCCGGCCACCCAGAAGCCGATGATCGGGGCGACGATCCACCAGACGACGATCTCGCCCATCACCGCCCAGTTGAGTTCGCCGGTCGCGAGGCCGAGCGCGGCGATCGCGCCGACCGCGGTCATCGACGTCGACGCCGGAACGCCGGCGTAGTTGCCGACGAACAGCGCGCCGCCGATGAAAAAGAGGACGGCGACGTTCGATCGCATAGTGAAGACGTCGGTCGTGTGCACGAGTTCGTCCCCGAGCGTCGTGACGACGTTCGGGCCGATCGTGATCGCGCCGAGAAAGAAGAAAATCGACATCAGCGCTGCCGCCGCGAGTTTCGTGATCACGTTGGCGCCGACGGCGGGCCCGAACGCCGGTCCCGTCGTCGCACCGCCGATGTTGTAGCCGACGAAGACCGCAACGAGAAGCCCCACGAGCAACAGTACTTCCGTCACGTTCGAGAGTCACGAGATCCAACCCCAAAAGCACGCCTGTTTGCGATCGGCCCCCACCGAGCGCGAGCGGCGTCACGTTCGTCGGTCCGGCCGACGCGTCGCCCCGTTTCGAGATCCTGTCTCGAGGGATCGGCGTCCGCGTGCCGTCAAATCCCGGTTTCGTCGCCGCTGTACTCGCGGTTCCTTGCCAAAGAATTTCAACTGGGTGTACCATACGTACCGACAGCATGTACTTCGACCGGGAACTGGTGCGGCAAACGGGACGAGGGCGAACCGAACCGACCCAACGAGTAGATCGAAGCGACCGCGTCGAGGTCCGCCGAGCGTCCACCCGTCCGAAACAGTTGGGTGACGATCGACGATGTTGAATCCGATCCGCGTCGATGCGGCCGTCGACCTCGCTTATGGTGCGTTGATCGCGCTTTCGATCGTCCTTATCGCGAGGCTGGATGCGAGCATCGGTCTCTCGTTCGGGATCGGCGTGTTCGCGTCGTACGTCGTCCACGTCGTCTGGAAGATGGCTCGGTTCGATCCCGACTGGATGACGCAGGCCGTCGAGGAAACGGTCGGCGAAACCGTCGAGAAGCAAGTCGAGGAGGTACAGGCGCAGGTCGAGCAGACGGTCGGTGAGACCGTCGAAGAAACGGTCGGCGAAACCGTCGAAGAGACCGTCGAGGAAACGGTCGGCGAAACTGTCGAAGAGACCGTCGAAGAAACGGTCGGCGAAACCGTCGAGAAGCAGGTCGACGAAGTACAGGCACAGGTCGAAGCCGTCGACGAGCGCGTTGATCGGCGCCCTCGCGAAGACGAAGTCGAAGAGATCATCGAGGAGTCGGTCGAGGACGAGTCGGAGTAAACCGGCACGCATCAGACGGACTGTCTTTACCGGGGCGGCCGAGGACAGGTTTCGCTTGCTCCGGGAAACAGTTACAGCAGTCAGTATCAGTGAACGATCGTCACCGGCACCTCGGACCGTTTGGACACCGTCTCCGCGACGTTCCCGACGAGAAACCGGTGTGTCGCGCGGGACCAGTCCGCGCCGTGGCTCCCGAGCACGATCGTGTCGTAGTCGTCGGCACGGCTGATGATGTTCCGGGACGGATGGCCGATGCCGAAGATCGTCTCGATTTCCCGATCCCGTTCGTCTGCGATCGTCCAAGCACGTTCGAAGACGGGGTCGGCGCGTTCGGCGGCGGCGTCGCTGATGTCGTCCTCGAGCGAGAGTCCCACCGCGTCGCCCATCATCATCGACGGGACGCCGACGACGTGGAGGACGGTGACCTCGGCGTCTGGATGGTTCTCGAGCGCGTACTCGAGGGCGTGGCCGGCGTACTCGGAGTCGTCCATCGGGACGAGAATTTTCGAGAGCATGCGCGAGGATACAGCACCCAGGGACGTAAGTTCCCCGTCAGGCGACGCCCGGAACGATGATGAAGAACCCGTAGGCCAGGATCGTCGACATCGAAGGGCCGATGATCCACATCGAGACGTACTTGATAATGGCCCGCGGGTTGAAGAGGTCGCCCGCGTTGAGCACCGCTTCGGGTTCTTCCTCGCCGATCGGTGGTGACGGTTCGCCTTCCATCTCCTCGGCGGTGATCGCGCCCGGAACGATTTCGGTGTCTTCCACGTCGCGGGTAACCGCCTCGCGGAAGGTGATCGGACGGGTCGCCCGCCCCCAGCCGATGCCGACGATCGTCATCACCGTCGCCATCACGAGGCTAATTGGAATCCCGATGTACGAGAGCGCGGTCGTGATCGTCGACGCGGTCACCATGACGAACAGCGCCGCGAGCAGGGGGATGTCGCTCAGTTCACCCCCGACCGAGTCCATCGTTCGGCGGGCGATGGTGAAGCCGCCGAGTCCGATCGCGAGCGTGGCGACCATAATCGCGACGTCCGCGTCCAGTCCGCCGGCACCGCCGACCAGCGGCGCGGCGGCGTTGGGAACGTTACTCGCACCGGCGCTAAACGCCATGTAACAGCCGATGATGAGGACGACCACCGTCGTGGCGAGTTCCCGCCAGGTCGTGTTCGGGCCGAACGTCGGTTTCGGGACCGAGCCCCGACGATCGAGCGTCAGTAACGGTCCGTCGGACTTTTCGATCTTCACCCGTCGATTGACCTCCGGATAGATGTAGCGGCCGATCATCGCGCCGATCCAGAACCCGATGATCGGCGTCACGACCCACCAGGAGATGATCTCCGCGATCGTCACGTAGTTGAGAGTACCGGTCGCCAGACCGAGTCCGGCGATCGCCCCGACGGTCGTCATCGACGTCGGGACGGGGACGCCGAAGACGTTGGCGACGAGGATTCCCAGCCCGATGAAAAAGAGGATCGCGACGCCCGACGTCAGCGTGAGATCGATCGTGATGATGCCCTCACTGAGCGTGTCCATCACGTTCCGGCCGACGGTCCACCCGCCGAAAAAGACGAAGAACGTCATGATCGCTGCCGCCGACGTCTTCTTTACGATTCCGGCACCGACGGACGGGCCCCAGGTGATCCCTGTCGATGACCCGCCGATGTTGAAGCCGACGAAAATCGAGGCGACGATCCCGACCAACAGCACGGTTTCGACCATCGACAGCGAATACGATTGTCCGGATGAAATAAGTATTGGAGCCTCCCTGTACTGTTTGCGTTGGTTATCACTCTTTCCGGAATGGTGACAGTGGAACGGTCGGTGGCCGCACCTCTCGATCGCGTTCGGACCGCTTCGATCACACGCCCCAGAAGAACGCGATGCCGAGCACGGTGACGATCGATAACAGCAACTGGAGCGGCGCACCGACCCGGAAGTAGTCGGTAAAGCGGTAGCCGCCAGGACCGTAGACGAACAGGTTCGTCTGGTAGCCGATCGGCCCCAGGAAGGCGGTGCTCGCGGCGAACGTGACCGCCATCACGAACGCGAACGGGTTCGAACCGATCCCGGCGGCCGCGGCCGCCGCCACCGGAATCAGGAGGACGACGCTGGCGTTGTTGCTGATCACCTCCGTGATCAACCCGGTCACGATGTAGAACAGCCAGAGGACGACGAGCGTCGGCAGGAAGCCGGCCGTCTGGACGACCAGGAACGCGAGATAGGCCGCCGCACCCGACTGTTCCAGGGCGATCCCGAGCGGGATCACGCCCGCCAGCAGGAAGATGATGTCCCACTCGACGGCGTCGTACAGTTCGTTCGGTTCGAGGACCCCGGTAACGACCATCGCGACCACGCCCGCGAGCGCGGTAAGCAGGATCGGGTATATTTCGAGGGCGGCGATCGCGACGACGCCGATCATGATGGCGACGGCGATCGGCGCCTTGTCGGCCCGGTACTCGGGCCGGGGCGGTTCGCGGGCGACGATCACGTCGTCGCGCCGCGAGAGGCGATCGAGCGTGTCGGGCGGGGCCTGTACGAGGAGCGTGTCGCCGACGTCGAGTCGCCGGCCGACGAGGCGCTCGCCGACGACAGTCCCGTGGTGTCGAAGTCCGAGCACCGCGGCGTTGAACTCCTCGCGGAAGCGTTCGGGGTCCAGCCGTTCCCCGACGAGTCGCGAGTCGAGTGAGACCACCAGTTCCGTGAGGATCCCCTCCGAGTCGAGCGCCGAAATCTCCGCCGCTGACTGCGGATCACCGACGAGTTCGACCACCTCGGCGTCCTCGAGGGTCGCGATGGCGTCCCGGTCCGTCCGGACCACGAGCACGTCGCCCTCGCTGAGACGGGTCGCCTGTCGCGGGGCGACCGATCGGTCCTCGTCGTGGAGGACCTGCACGACGTCGACCTCCGGCCCCAGCACGGCGGTCGCCTCGCGGATCGTCCCGCCGGCGAGGGGCGACCCGGGGACGACGGCCACGTCCGCGATGTAGTCGCCGACCGCGTACTCCTCGACGTAGTCGGCCCGCGGCGGCACGCGTTCCGGCAGGAGGTAGTGGCCGACGAAGACGAGGTAGAGCCCCCCGACGAGGGCGACGATCGCGCCCAGGCCCGTAAACTCGAACATCGAGAACCGGTGGAGTTCGGGGTAGTCCGCTCCGAGACGGGCGCTGATGTCGCTCGCGAGGATGTTCGTCGAGGTGCCGATCAGCGTGAGCATCCCGCCGACCTGCGAGGCGTAGGACAGCGGGATGAGCAGTTTCGACGGCGATGTGTTCCCCCGATTGGCGACGTCGGTGACGACGGGCACCAGCAGGGCGACGACGGGCGTGTTGTTCAGAAAGCCCGAAACGGGACTCGTCGCGAGGACGGTCGCGAACAGCTGCTTGCGGAGGCTCGTGCCCGCGAAGGCGGCCATTCGCCGGCCCAGTTCCTGCACCAGCCCCGTTCGGCTGATCCCGCCGCTCAGGATGAGCATCGCGAGCACGGTGATCGTCGCGTCGTTCGAGAACCCGGAGACGCCGGTGCTCGGATCGATCCCCGTCCACGGCTCCAGGACGACCAGGATCACGATCAGCAGGATCGCGGTCACGTCGATCGGCAGTCGCTCGGTGAGAAAGAGGACGAGCGCGACCGCGACGACGCCGAACACGACGAGAATGTCTGTCGTCAGTGCCGGCTGTGCCACTGGCTCCTGGGCGAGGGGCACGCCGGCCGCAACTGACATACGACGAGCAACACCGACCAGACACGTAACGATTCTGAACGGATAGCGAACAGTGTACGGCCGATGACGGTCGTGAAATCGTCGCCTTTACTCGCGTTCGCACCGCGAGGTCGGATATGAACGCCGACGACACTGCGGCGGAGTTCGAAGTGATTCCGGCGGTCGACGTCCAGGACGGCGAGGTCGTCCAGCTCGTCCAGGGCGAGCGCGGCACGGAGAAGACCTACGGCGATCCCGTCGAGGCCGCCCGGCGGTGGATCGACGCCGGTGCCGAGACGCTCCACCTCGTCGACTTAGACGGCGCGTTCGAGGGCGAACGGGCCAACGCCGACGCGATCGAGGCCGTGATCGACGCGGTCGACGTCCCGACCCAGCTCGGGGGCGGGATCCGAACCGCCGCGGAGGCGATCGACCTGCTCGATCGGGGCGTCGATCGGGTCATCCTCGGGACGGCGGCGATCGAAAACCCCGAGATCGTCGCGGAGATCAGCGACACGCACCCCGACAGCGTGGTCGTCAGTCTCGACGCCAAAGACGGCGAAGTGGTCGTCGAGGGCTGGACCGAGGGGGCCGGCGTCTCGCCCGTCGAGGCCGCCGAGCGGTACGCGGACCTCGGCGCGGCCGGCATTCTCTTTACGAACGTCGACGTCGAGGGGCAACTCGAGGGCGTCGCGACCGATCCCGTCCGCGACCTGGTCGAGGCGACCGAGATCCCGGTGATCGCGAGCGGCGGCGTCGCGACGATCGACGACGTGCGGGCGCTCGCGGACGCCGGCGCGGCCGCCGCGGTCGTCGGCAGTGCGCTGTACGAGGGACGGTTCACGCTCGCCGAGGCACAGGCCGCGATCGAAGCGTGAACTCGGCTACGATCGCCAGAACGCGGCCGTGAACAGGACGAGCACCGGAATGATCTCGATGCGCCCGATCCACATCATGACGATCATGACGATCCTGGTCGTGGTCGGGAACCCGGCGTAGTTTTCGAACGGTCCCGCGCGCTCGAACGCCGGGCCGATGTTGAGGAAGATCGACGCGGAGGCACCCATCGCCTCGAACTCGCCGACGCCGTCGCCGACCCGCACCGAGTCGACGACGACGAACACCGTCAGGAGGAAGAAGATGATGATGGCCAGCAGGACGTAGGTGTAGACGTCCTGGACGGTCTCCTCGTCGACGACCTCGTCGCCGAGCCGCAGCGGCCGGACCGCCTCCGGGTGGATCGAGGTGAAGAGATTTCGGCGGAACGCCTTGATCGTCACCAGCCAGCGCAGCGACTTGATCGAGCAGGTCGTCGACCCGGCCATCCCGCCGAGGAACATCCCGAGAAAGAGCATGTGCTTCGCGCCCGGCGACCAGAGGTCGAAGTCCGTCGAGGCGTAGCCCGTCGTCGTCACCATCGAGACCACGTTGAACAGTCCGTGGCGGATCGTCGGTTCGACCGCCGAACTCGTCTCCGGATCCAGCCAGACCATGGCCGACACGATCGCCCCGAGAACCGCGAGGACGCCGATGTAAAACCGGAACTCCTCGGACTCGATCGGGCGCGTCCAGTCGCCCTGTGTCAGGTAGTACAGCAGGACGAAGTTCGTCGCCCCGACGATCATGAACGGGATGATCGCCCACTGGACGATCGGCGTGAACGCGCCAGCGCTGTCGGGTTCCGGCGAGAACCCGGCGGTTGCGACGCTGGTCAGCGCGTGCGAGACGGCGTTGAAGAGATCCATTTCGGGTGCCAGTCCGAGCAGGTGCAACGCGTAGAACGTTCCCGCCGCCAGTGCCGTCAGCCCGACGTACAGCCCCCAGATGAGTCGTGCCGTCTCGTCGAGGTGCGGGTGGAGCTTCCGGACGTTTCGCGTCTGGGACTCCGTCTCCATCAGCTGGGCACCGGCGACGAGCAGGTTCGAGAGGAGCCCGATCGCGACGATCAGGATCCCGAGCCCGCCGAGCCACTGGAGGAGCTGTCGCCAGAGCAGGACGGCCCGCGACTGATTCTCGAAGTCCCAGCCGCTCATCACGGTCGCGCCCGTCGTCGTGATCCCGCTCATGCCCTCGAAGAAGGCGTTGACGGGGCCGTCGATCGGGCCGGCGAACGCGGACGCGGACGGCGCGGCGAGGCCCGTGACGAAGAAGGGGATCGAGCCGACGGCGGCGACGCCGAACCAGGTCAGCGCGACCATCAGGAACGCTTCCCGCTGTTCGAGCGTCCGCTCCTCGCGGAGGCGTTCGAGGGCGCCGCCGAGGACGACTGCGACGGCGATCGCGACGAGGAACGGCAATGGATCGTCACCGTCGATGACGGCGAGCACGAGCGGGGCGGCGAGCGGGACGGAGAGCCACTTCAGGACCGTCCCGGTGAGACTACAACTCGATCGCCAGTCGACTCGGATCTCCATCTACTGCGAATGACTGGCGGAGCGCCGAAATAATTGGTTCGGATTCGAGCATCGTGAAACGGATCGAAACGACGACGAACCGTCGGGAGGTGTGATGGAAGCACGGGGTAGAGCCGTGGGAGGGCATTGCCGAAAGCGGTGAGGGCACGCGACCGCGAACCGCCGCCGCTCACCGCTCCTGGTTGTAGCCGTGGCCGACGTAGAGGGCCACCACGTTGAGCGCGAGGAGGGCGAGGAACGTCAGCGTGGCGGTGGCGGTGCCGAGCCCCTGCGCGAGCAAGGGCACGTGGACGAACGGGAGGGCGATGGCGATCCAGAACGAGAGGAACTGGGCCGGCCGCTTGACCGATCGGGCGAGCCGGCTGCGGTGTCCCTCGCGCTGTCGCTCCGCCTCAGGGTTCGACGGTGCGATCGAGTCGTTCGAGAGCGGGGAGTGGTTGGACATTGGTCGACGATTCACCTCGTCGTATTCACGACATTCACTGTAGACATCATATAATGGGCTGAATATTGCCCTGGTTTCGGCCCGTTTTACCCCGGTAATCGACCCAAATCGACGTTTCGAAACCGGGTTAGAAACAGTTAGACGTTTTATAATCACATCTGGTGCCGTAACCGTATTTGACCATCGAGACGAGGTCAGAATGTGTCGTCCCGTACTGTCGAGACGTAGACGGGTCCGGCGAGCGGAATCCCCTTGTACCGTCGGCCGTATCGATACGGCATGAGCGATCGAACGGCGACCGTGATGCGCGAGACCGCCGAGACGGCGATCGACTGTACCGTGACGATCGACGGCAGCGGCGAGGCGGCGGTCGAGACGGGGGTCGGGTTCTTCGATCACATGCTGACTTCGCTGGCCAAACACGGCCTGTTCGACCTCGAACTCGAGTGTGACGGCGACCTCGAGATCGACGACCACCACACGGTCGAGGACTGCGCGATCGTCATCGGGGAGGCGATCGACGAGGCGCTCGGCGATCGATCGGGCATCGTCCGCTACGCCGATCGGCGGGTTCCCCTCGACGAGGCGGTGGCGAGTGCGGTGGTCGACGTCAGCGGACGCCCGCGTTTTTACTTCGACGGCGAGTTCTCGCAGGACCGGATCGGTGAGTTCACCAGCGACATGGCGCGTCACTTCGCCGAATCGCTCGCGATGAACGCCGGACTGACCCTGCACCTCGCGGTCGAGGGCGAGAACGCCCACCACGAGGTCGAGGCGCTGTTCAAGGCGCTGGCCCGGACCCTCGACGACGCGACGCGGATCGACGAGCGCCGGGAGGGGACGCCGAGTACGAAGGGCGCGCTCTGACGGTCAGGCACGCCGGAGGAGTCGCCCGTCCTCCGCGAACTCCCCGTTCTCGATCGCTCTATCGAGTATTTCCTCCACCTCGTGGTTCTCGAGGTCGTACGCGCCGGCGGCGAGCGACTCGACGGCGTCGCGTTCCATCGGGAACTCGCGGTTGCGAAGCAGGCGAACGACCTTGGCGTAGGCCTTCGGGGCCCGGTTCCGCGTCGCGGCCGTCGCCGCCGCGCCGGATTTGTCGTTCCGATCGGCACCCGTCTCGGCGCCGTCCTCGTCCGATGTCTCGACATCGATTCCGTCCGATTCGGTCGCAGCGGAGTCGGTAGCCGTTCCGTCCGGTTCGTCGGCGGTAGTGTCGGGACTCGTCTTCTCGTGGTCCAGTTCGGTGGCAGCGTCGGCAGACGACCCGTCGTCGGTTTCGGCGGGAGTGGCGTCGGCCCCGGACTCGCTCGCCGACGTCTCGCTCGTCTCGGAGTCGTGCTCGCGATCGGTCGCGCCGGTCACGTCGTGTTCGACGGTGATTCCCTCGATCGATCGGCGCTCGTCCGGGTCCGCCACTGCGGCGGCGTCGGCGGTGGCCTCGGTGGAGCGATCGCTGCGCTCGGGATCGGCGTCGACCGCGTCCGACACGGTCCCGTTCGGACTGCTCGAGCGCCCGCGGGTCGCGGTCGAGCCGTCGGCGGTCGCGACGCCGGTTCCCGATCCGGCTGCGTCGGGCCCGTCACCGACGGTCCCGTCGGCACCGAGCCGATCGAGCAGTGGTTCCAGCAGCGTCTCGAGTCGGTTCGAGCAGTCGGTACAGAGGACCACGCGTCGTTGCTCGGCGTCGGTCGGATCGAGTTCCGGCGGCACGACCTCGAACGTGCCGACGGCCTCCGCCTCACAGAAGTCACAGCTCCGGAGTGCGCGCATAGACGAGGAGTATCAGGGGCGAGGCTAAAAAGCTCCGTCAGACGGCCACACCGTCCGGGCGGTCGGCAGTGCCGTCGCGTCCCGGACCACCGGACATTATATTCAGGCCCGCGTACATCCGCCAGCGAATGTTCGACGAGATCATGGAGAAGTTCGAAGGGTCGCCGAGCCAGCAGGCGGTCATCCGCCTGTTGCTCGAGCGGGGCTTCTCCGTCAACGACGACGGGCGCGTGGTATCCGGCGGCATCGAGATTCCGAACACGGGAATCGCCCGGGAGATCGACGTCGATCGACGGGTCGTCGACTCGACGACCGACGCAATCCTCGAGGATCCCGAACTGCGGCGGATCTTCCAGAACATCTCCCAGGTGCCGAGCCTGATGGACCTCGCACCGGTGCTCGACCTGACCGTGCTGTCGATCGCGGTCGACGACGCGGAACAGGAGGGGATCGTCTCCCAGGTTACCGGCACGCTCGCCGACAACGGCATCTCGATCCGCCAGACGATCAGCGAGGACCCCGAGTTCACCGACGAGCCGCGGCTCTACCTCGTCACCGACGAGGACCTGCCCGGCGAGGTGATCACCCAGCTTCGGGACCTGGAGTTCGTCCGCAAGATCGAACTGCAGTGACGACTGGCTCGAGCACCGCGGGGACCGATCGGCTCATACGGACCGCTGGCACTGTGTACCGGCGCACCCGCGGCCCGCCATGCGGGTACGCCGGAACTGACTGACAGGAGTCCGTATCAGGCGTCGATCGCCACGTCGTGGTCCACGAGAACGGTCTCGAGCGCGCTCGTCAGCTCCTCGAACCGCTCGATCGACATCGGGTCCGTCGTCACCCAGACGCCGTGCTCGCCGCGGATGACCCGCGTCAGGTAGCCGTTCTCGAACAGTCGAATCGTCGCCCGGTAATCGCCGAGTTGCGTATTGCGGTAGGCCGACTGGGAGCGAAAGCCGAGCCGTTCGTGGTCGGCGAAGCCGACGAGGTCTGCCGTCTGCTCCAGGTCAGAGCGGAGATACAGCTGTTCGATCGCGTCTTCGGTGAAGTACGTGATGCTTCGCAGTTCGTCGCCGACCGTCGTGCGACAGGTGCTACGGAGTTCGTCCGCGAACGCCGGATCGATCGCGTTACCGTCCATGCCAACAGAAACCACACCATCGCTAATAGCATCGGGGGTTCCGGGAGTACTCGCCACGGAGGATCGGCGGGACCGATGGGCTCTTTTCGCCGGCTGGAGTAGCGCCGCCATGGAGGATCCACGGGACGACGGGGTGAAACCGTGAGCGAGACCTACCGGACCGTCGCGGCGTCGGCGACCGCGCAGTTCGTCGTGCAGGGCTCGGAGTTCATCGGCCACGTCCATCCCGTCGACTCGGTCGCGGACGCGGAGGCGTTCGTCGACGCCATCGCGGCGGAGTACGACGACGCCACGCACAACGTCCCGGCCTACCGGGTCCGGGTCGACGGCGACATGCTCCGGGAGTACTCGAGCGACGCGGGCGAACCGACCGGCTCCGCCGGGAAGCCGGCGCTGAACGTGCTCACCCAGCAGGAGATCGAGAACTGCGCGGTCGTCGTCACGCGCTACTACGGCGGGACGAACCTCGGCGTCGGCGGCCTCGTCAGGGCCTACTCCCGGGCGGTCAAGGAGGCCGTCGAGGCGGCCGGCGTCGTCGAGGAGCGCCCGCACGAGCGCGTCTCGATCACCGTCGCGTACGACGACTCCGGGACTGTGCGGAGTATCCTGGAGAGCGAGGGCTACGAGTTCGAGGCCGAGTACGAGGCCGAGGTGTTCTTCGACGTGCGCGTCCCGGTCGCGGCGGCCGACGACCTCCGCGATCGGCTTCGCAGCGCGACGAGCGGCCGGGTCGACCTCGAGTGAGCGTCAACCCGACGCGACCCCGCGGGAATCGACGTTCGAGAGCCGACGTTCGATCGTCTCGAGCGCCGCCTCCGGGTCCGCCAGTTCCTCCCGGTCGAACCGGACGTCGAACAGGCCCCGATCGAGGACGAGTTCCCCCTCGCGGAGCCGAACCCGATCGATCGTCTCCCACGGGACCAGCGAGCGGGTGTACGGCCGTCGTTTGACGAGGCCGGCGTCGTGAACGCGGATCTCGGTGGTGGATCCCGCACCGACCTGCCAGCGTCCCTCCTCGACGGCGCTGATCACCCAGAACACGGCAACGAACAGCCAGCCACCGGCGAGTACCCAGTCACCGCTGAAAGCGTTTCCGACGGCCAGAAAGAGAAACAGCGCGATTATCGCGGCGTCGAGTTTGTGCGCGTTCGGCGGCGTCCATCGCCACGCCGCGATCGGTTCGTCGGCCGTGACGCGCTCGACGTACCGGGACTGGGCCACTCTCGCGAGGACGTAGCCCGTGAGCGAGAGGGCGGCTGCCGTCCCGAGCGCGACGGTGGCGGCCGCGTCACCGATCGGCCCCCACCACGAGGCCGCGACGAGCGCGCCGAACGGTAGTACGGGCAGGATCGGGAGGAAACGGCGTCGCGCGGTTCGACCGAGTCGCGCCGGAAGCACGCGGTCGCGGCTCGCGATGACAGCGCCGAGGACCGCTCCGAACAGGAGTCCGCCCACGTACGTGCTCGCGAGGACGGTCACCGACGGGGGACGCGGACCGATCGGGGTCGACGCGAGGAGCGTGATCGACACGACTCCGGCGAAGAGCAGGCCACCGTAGAGAGCGGCGGCGAATCGAAGCACCCGGTCCGGGTCGTCGGATTCGTCGGGATCGGCGATCGACGGCGCGTCGGTCTGCGCTGGCACAGATGTCCGTACGCTGACGGGTGCGAAAAGGATACCGGACGGCCGCAACCGAGGTCAGGCGTCTCCCGGAACCGCCGTCCCGACGTCGGCACCGTTGGCCACGCGTCGGTTACGGGTGGAGAAGCCAACGAGGATCGCCAGGCCGGCGGCCCGGAGCGGGGCCGTGATCAGGGTGATCGTCAGGGCCGAGGGGATGCCGGCCAGCGCGAGGACGGCCTCGACGAGGAGCAGGGGGATCTCCGGCACCATCAGCAGGATCGAGGCGATCGAGTACGCGATCCGTTCCCTTCCCGAGACGGACGCGTACTGATAGCCGATGATCGTCACGCCCAGCGCGTAGACGCCGAGGAACATCCCGAGCACGGGGATCACGACTTCCGGGATGAAGAATCCGACGTCGGCGACGTCGCCCGGTCTGATGACCTCGCCGTCACGGAGCAGGAGGATGCCCGGCGAGAAGACGAACGCGAACGGCACCAGGATCTTGTTCAGCGAGAGCAGGAACGCGATCGACGCGGTCTTGAGTTCCTCGGCCTTGGCGACGCCCGCGCCGGCGAAGGCGGCGACGGCGACCGGCGGCGTGACGTCCGCCATCAGCCCGAAGTAGAGCACGAAGAGGTGCGCGGCGAGGGCCGCGATACCGGCGTCGCGAAGCGGGGTCTCGAGCATCGCGATCAGGATGATGTACATGGCGGTCGTCGGCATCCCCATCCCGAAGATGATCGAGGCGACGCCCGTCAGCGAGAGCAGGACCAGCATCGAACCACCGCTGACAGTGTCGATGAGCGCCGCGAGGTTCGGCCCGAGTCCGGTGACGCTGATGACCCCCGGCACGACGCCGGCGGCGGCGACGGCGACGACGACCGTCGTCGCGGTTCGTGCGCCGGAGTCCATGGACTGCAGAATGAACGAGAGGAACCGGTAGGCCGTGTTGTCCGCCGCCTGCGGCCGGCCGATCGCCGACGCGGTTCGCCGGGCGCTTTCGTCGACGTCGTCGTCGAACTCGAGCAGGGACCCGTCCGAATCGGGACGGACCAGCAGGAACGCGGCGCTGACGAGGATCACGATCGTGCCGAGGTCCGCGGCCGCGGCGGACGCGGCGGCCCCGATCGAGTACGCCTCGGTCGCCACGTCGGCACCGACCGCCGATCGGATCGCGCCCGCGAGGCCGGTCCCGGCGACCGCGTAGGCCCCGATCTGAGCGAGGAAGACGGCGGCGATCGTCCCGAGCAGGGGGACGCGGGTGTGCTCGTCGTAAGCCGCGACGAGCGCGATCAGCGCGACGATAGCGACGATCGTGTACCAGCCCGACCGGCCGATCGAGAGGCGAGCGACGATGAGGTAGTACAGCAGGAGGACGATCGGGACCAGATAGAACCAGCCCTCGCGGAAGCGAGCGCGAAGGTCGGGAAGTTGGTCCCGCGGAAGGCCGCCGATGCCGCCCCGGACAGCCTCGAAGTGGACCATAATCCACATTCCGAAGAAGAACGCGATCGCGGGCAGGGTGGCGGCGACGATGACGTCGCCGTAGGGAATCCCGAGGAACTCGACGATCAGGAACGCGGCGGCACCCATCACCGGCGGGAGCATCTGGCCGCCCGAGGAGGCCGACGACTCGACCGCACCGGAGAACTCGGGCGTGTAGCCCGAGCGCTTCATCAGCGGAATCGTGAACGCGCCGGTCGTGACGGTGTTGGCGATCGACGACCCCGAGAGCATCCCCATGAAGCCGCTCGAGACGACGCTCGCCTTGGCGGGACCGCCTTTCTTCGTCCCGGTCAGCGAGTACGCGAGGTCGATGAACCACTTGCCCGCGCCGCTCATCTCGAGGAACGCCCCGAAGAGGATGAAAATGTAAATGAACCGGACGCTGACGGTGACAGGCGTGCTCATGACCCCCGCCTCGACCGTGTACCAGAGGTTGAAGACGATGCTCCCCCAGGTGGCCTCCTGGATCGCCAGCGCGCCGATCACCGAATCGCGGGGAACGAAGTAGCCCCACCGTGCGTAGACGATGAAGAACGCGACCAGCGACATGAGCAGCGGACCGAGCGTTCGGCGGGTCGCCTCGAGCACCAGCAGAATGCCGAGGACGCCGAGCAAGAAGGCGTAGGAGATCTCGTCGAGCGGAATGCCGATCGCGGCGAGCGCCATCACGATCGGCTCTAAGAACGGATAGACCTCCTGGATCGGCCGCGCCGCCTGGATCCCGAAGAGGGGAATACTCTGGATCTCCTCTCTGAATTCGGTCACGATGTAGAGCGGCGGCAGGAGCGAGAGGACGATCAGGACGGCGTCGACGGGCGTGACGCGGCTGAGTTCGCGATCGACGAACGCCCAGCGGACGCCGTCGCCGAGCCGTCCGACGACCCGCGTCGCGGCGCTGTCCGGCCCGAACCGCCGGCGAACGGTGGGTTCGATCGCGCCGAGTCGGCGGGCAATGAACCCGTCGCCTCGGGTTCCCGGAAACAGCAGGAACGCGAGAACCAGCGCGAACGTCACGTGGATCGCGTTGACCTGCAGTTGCTGGAGCTGCACGGGTTCGATCTCTCCGACGATCGGCAACGGCAGCCCCAGCGAGGGGCCGACCTCGCCGACGATCGGGAGCGTCGCCCCGAACGTCCGGCCGCGGGCAGCGAGCCACAGCTGGAACGCCGAGAAGGCGATCGCGACCAGGGCGACGAGAACGGCCGTCGATCCGCCGTGCGTCCGGCGACGTTCGACCTCCTGGAGAATTTCTTCCTGTTCTTCGTCCGAGAGTGTGTCCGTATCGGGCGTGTCTACGCTCATGGCTGTCAGGAGTGAATAGCAGTCGACTTCGCGTGTATCGGCTCGGACCGATGGTCGATCGAGAGCAGGTCCGAGAGCCGATCGGTCGGGCCCCGCTCGGTCACCGAGATAGTCACTGACCCGTCAGTGAGCGCGACCAGATCGTAGCGGTCGTCGCCGACGACGAGTTCGTGACCGGGGATCGGTCTCGGCGCGACGGTGAATTGGTCGTACGATTCGTTCAGCGGGAGCACGAACCCCTCGTCGGTCCGCTCGATCGGCGCGTCGGACGGCAGTCCGGCCCCGTGAGAGTGGAAGATCATCCGGTCCATTCGAAGCTCCGTCCCGTCGACGACGTAGATGTCCTCGACCGTCGTCTTCTCCACGCTGTGAGTATAGCGGAGCGTCACTTCGGTGCGGTTCTCGATCGGCCGTTCGAGCAGTCGGTCCCCCGACTCGGCGTCGGCGACGACGAGGGTTCGATCCGCCGACGCGGTCGCGACCGCGGCCGCCGCGGCTGCCGTTGCTACCAGAAGGGCCAGCACGGCGACGACGAGCTGCCGGCGAGATGGTCGGAACACGATCCAGAAGGTGGACTGGTCCGGGGGTTAGTTGAAGTACGCGTCCGCACCCGGGTGCAGGTCGATCGGCATGCCGTCCTGTGCCGAGTCGACGTCGATGAAGTCCGCCTTCTGGGTGATGTCGCCGGTGTTCTCGAAGATGGCTTCGGTCACTGCCTCGACGACGCCATCGTCGACGCCGTCGTGCGTGGCGATCATCGCCTGGACGGAGACGGTCTCGACGTCCTCGTCGACGCCGTCGTAGGTACCGGACGGGATCGTGTCGTCGGCGAACCACTCGGCGTCGCCCTTGATGTCCTCGCGAATGTCACCGGAGACTTCGACCATGGAGATGTCCGACGTCGTCGCGAGTTCGTCGATGGAACCGACCGGCCAGCCGCCGACGACGAAGGCCGCGTCGACGTCGCCGTCGCGGATCTGGTCGGCCGCCGTCGCGAAGTCGGCGGTCTGTTCGTCGAAGTCACCTTCCTCGATACCGGCCGAGGAGAGGATCTGCAGGGCGTTGACCTGCGTCCCGCTGCCGGCGTCGCCGGTGTTGACCGTCGCGCCCTCGAGGTCCTCGACGCTCTCGATGCCCGAATCGGCCTGGGTGATGACGTGGATCGTCTCGGGGTACAGCGTCGCGACGCCCCGGATGTTCTCCATCGCGTTCCCTTCGAAGTCTTCGAGGCCGGTTCCGTTGACCGCGAAGTACGCGATGTCGTTCTGGATCATCGCGAAGTCGGCCTCCTCGCGGGTGAGACTGCCGACGTTCGCGACGCTCGCGCCCGTCGACTGCACCTGCAGGCTGTACTCCGTGTTGTCCTCGACGATGGTCTTGAAGTTGTTCGACAGCGGGTAGTACGTGCCGCCGGTTCCGCCGGCGTGCCACGAGAGGGTCTCGCCACTGCCGGAACCTCCGTTATCGTCGTCTTCGTCCTCGTCCTCGGCGTCCTCACCGATACAACCGGCCAGACCGGCGATTCCAGCAGCCCCACTCAGCGCAACGAACTGGCGCCTCTTGATATGACGAACCATGCCTGCACTATACTGCCCAACTTATTAATAGTCCTTCGATCTTCAATCGCGTTCGGAAATTTCCTGACATATGTGTAAAAAATACGAACCAGAAATATCAATTATATGTTATTATGGGCAGAGGACGATCGCCGTACGGCGGATACGATCGTCAGGCAGTTCGGCACGTCCCACGACTCGGACGGCAGAATAATTCGTCGTGCGACACAGAGTGGGCGTATGGACCGAATCCAGGCGGCTGACTACCACGACATTGCCCGCGTCGCGGATCCACGGCTCTCCCCCGACGACGAACGAGTCGCGTTCGTCCGCACTCTCCCCGACGACGACGAAACGCACGAGGCAACGATCGACGTCGTCCCCCTCGGCGGCGACGAACCCAGACAGTTCACCGCGAGCGAGGGGGTCGATAGCCACCCGCGCTGGCACCCCGACGGCGACTGGCTCGCGTTCGCGAGCACCCGCG
Organism: Halosolutus amylolyticus; assembly: GCF_023566055.1. Taxonomy (NCBI): domain Archaea; kingdom Methanobacteriati; phylum Methanobacteriota; class Halobacteria; order Halobacteriales; family Natrialbaceae; genus Halosolutus; species Halosolutus amylolyticus. Next base: position 538,675 of record NZ_JALIQP010000001.1, read on the forward strand.
GCGAGGAGAACGATCGCCAGCAGCTCTACCTGCTCCCCACCGACGGCGGCGAGGCGCGACAGGTCACGGCCGTCGTCGGGGGCATCGGAGACCTCGCGTGGAGTCCGGACGGCTCCCGGCTGCTGTTCACCCAGGCGGTAACGGCAGACGATCGGGAGGCCGGACGCGACCGCGCGGTCGATCCCGAGTTCGAGCGCGAGGAACCCGATCCGCGCGTGATCGATCGACTGGTCTACCGCGCCGACACGGAGTACTTCGACGGCCGCCGCAGTCACGTCTACACCATAGACGTCGAATCGGCGCTCGACGGCGACGTCGCGACCGATCCCGAGGACGCCGCCGTGACGCGGCTCACAGACGGCGACGCCGACCACGTCGCGCCCGCCTGGGGCGACGGCGAGACCGTCTACTACGCGAGCAAGGCCGGCGATCGCCCCGACGACTCGATCAGGTACGACCTGTACGCGCACGACATAGAGAGCGGGACGGCCGAACCGGTCACGCAGACGACGGGGATGCTGGGCCCCGGATCGATCGACGCGACCGCGGACGGCCGCGTGGCCTACCTGTACACGCCAGAAGAGAAGTTTACCCTCCGCCAAACCGAGATCGCCGTCTACGACCGCGATCGCGGCGAGGAAGTGGTGCCGACCGAGCCGCTGGACAGGACGTTCGGCTACAACGGCAGCTTCGAGTGGGGGCCCGACGAGGAACTGCTCTACTTCAGCACGCCGGACGAGGGCTCGAAGGTCGTCCACGCGGTCCCCGGCGACGCGAGCGCCGACCCGACGACCGTATACGGCGACGGCATCACTGTCGAAGGCTTCTCGGTCGGCCGGAACGCGATCGCGTACGTCCAGAGCGAGTGGGATCATCCCGGCGACGTCTTCGCCACGACCCGCGGGGGCAACGAGGCGACCCGGCTGAGCCGCGTCAACGACGACTACCTCACCGATCGGGCGGTCGCCCAGCCGGAGGAGGTGCGGTTCGAGAACGACGGGACGGAGATCCAGGGCTGGCTCCTCAGACCGCCCGAGTTCGATCCCGACGAGACGTACCCGCTCGTCGTCGAGATCCACGGCGGGCCACACGCCCAGTGGACGACCGCAGGGACGATGTGGCACGAGTTCCAGACCCTCGCCGCGCGGGGCTACGTCGTCTTCTGGTGTAATCCGCGCGGCTCGACGGGCTACGGCGAGGACCACGCGATGGCGATCGAACGCGACTGGGGCGCGGTGACGCTCTCGGACGTCCTCGCGGGCGTCGACGCCGTCTGCGAGCGCGAGTACGTCGACACGGACGAGCAGTTCGTCACCGGCGGAAGCTTCGGCGGCTTCATGACCGCGTGGGCGGTCACGCAGACCGATCGGTTCCGGGCGGCCGTCGCCCAGCGCGGCGTCTACGATCTCACGGGCTTTTACGGCTCGACGGACGCGTTCAAGCTCGTCGAGGGCGATTTCGGCACGACGCCGTGGGACGAGCCCCAGTTCCTCTGGGAGCGCTCGCCCGTCGCACGCGTCCCGGAGGTCGACACCCCGACGCTCGTCGTCCACTCGGATCGGGACTACCGGACGCCCGCGAACACCGCCGAACTGTTCTACCTCGGACTGCAGAAACACGGCGTCGAGACCCGCATGGTGCGCTACCCCCGCGAGGGTCACGAACTGTCGCGGTCCGGCGAACCGGCCCACGTCGTCGATCGCATCGAACGCATCGCCCGCTGGTTCGACGGCTACTCCGACCACCACGACGCGCCGCCCGCGCTCGAACGCGATCGGAACGACGGTCTCTCGAGCGGGGACGACGCCGACGCGGACCAGGGCGAGGACAGGACGTAAGTGATCCCCCTACCCGATCGGCCGAGAACCGCGACGCCGGCTCAGGTCGTCCGGAACGCCCGATCGCCGGCGTCGCCCAGGCCGGGCACGATGAAGCCGTCGTCGTCGAGGTGGTCGTCGATCGAGACCGTCAGGAGGTCGGCCTGCGGGACGGCCTCGCCGACCCGGAGCAGTCCCTCCGGGGCCGAGACGGCCGAGAGTACGATCAGGTTCTCCGGTTCGGCCGCGGCGCTCTCGACGACGTGATCGAGCACGGTACACATCGTACTCCCCGTCGCGAGCATCGGATCGGCGACGATCACCGTATCCTCCTCGTGGATCTCGGGCAGTTTCACGTAGTCGACCGTGATCGGGAACGACCCGTCCTCGGCGCGCCCGGCCTCCTCGTCGCGACTCGCGCTGATGACCCCCTGCCTGGCGCGCGGGAACGCCTTCAACAGTCCCTCGACGAACGGCGTCGCGGCGCGCAGGACGTTGATGATGACCACGTCGTCCAGCCCGCGGACGCGCTCGCCCATCGTCGGTTCCAGGGGCGTCTCGATCTCGACGTACTCGGTCTCCATCCGGCCGTCGATGATCTCGTAGCCACAGATCCGCCCGAGTTTGACCAGCCCTTTCCGGAAGCTGACCTGCTCGGTCTCGACGTCTCGGAGCCGTGAGAGCGTATCTTTCGCCAGTGCGTGCGTGACGAGATAGGCGTTGTCCCGATCTTCGATCGTCATACTCGAATACGGATTCGCCGGGTAGTTCATCGTATCGGTCCGGCGCGAGCGGCGATACCGTGCTGACAGAACGACGATCGGGGTCGCGATCCGACCGGTCACAGGTCGAACCGCGGATCGCCCCGTTCCGATCGCGCTCAACGCGACGTTACCCCCTCGACGCGATCTGATCGCCGGACGGCGCGGCCCGAATCGTCCCTCGAAAGTCCGGATTAGGGGACGAAAACGGTCGTAACGGTGCGGTCGCTTTACTCGGCGATCGATCGACCGTCACGGTAGCGGTCAGGTGACTCCATGACACAGCATCAGCACCAGCCACGGCAGGGACGGTACCAGCGACAGGGACGCCAGTCGGCCAGCCCACAGATAGCCGATGCGATGGGCGGGAGCGGTCACAGCGCGGGTGGGCAACGGACGGAGAGCCAACGGCGGTCCGAGCGGACGAGCGAGCGGCAGATAGGGAGCCAGCGGACCGGCGGACGGCAGCTGACCGAGCAGATGGGGCGCCAGGAGACCGGGAGCCGGGACCGATCGTTCGAGGACCACATGACCGACGAACTGCGCATCGTCCTCGAGGACTTCAGCGAACTCTCACACGTCGCCGCCTGGTGTGCCACGGAGTGTGCATCCGGCCCGCCGGAACTCGGGACCTGCGCCCGGGTCTGCCAGGACGTCGCCGAAATCGCCGCCCTCAACGAGATGCTGATCGCCCGCGACTCGATGTTCGGCCCCGACGTCGCGGACATGTTCATCCGCGTCGCGGCCGAGGGCCTGCCGGAACTCCGCCGGTACCAGCACCATCCACACGTCGCCGAGACGATCGCGACGATCGAGCGAACGATGACGTCGTGCGAGACCGGCCTCCGGCAGGTCGGACGGGGCGCCCAGATGGGCGGCGAGGGAATGCAGGGACTGCCCGAGCAGGGACGGCACGGCCAGGGAATGAGCGGCCAGCCGACGGGCCGATCGGAGATGACGGGACAGCAATACTGATCGCACGTTGCAGGGGTAGCAACGAAGTTTATACCGATCCATCTCCTACCACCCGCCCAGCCGAATGGAAGAGAGCATCTCGGGATTCAAGGTTCGCGGTGACTGGGGCGACGTCGTCGAGCACGGCGAACGCATCACGCAGGCGCTCCGGGACGCCGGGGTCCACGACCCCAACCGGACGAACGGCGCCGACTTCGCACCCGCCTTCGAGGAGTGGGAGGAGTGGCGACCGCGCGCCCACGAGACCCTCGATTCGGACGTCAGCGAGAAGACCGCCGACCAGGCGAGCGTCGAAGAGGGGAAAGGCGAGAAAGCCGGGAAAGAGCCCGACGAGGACATCAAGACCGCCGGTGAGAAGCTGTCGGAGTCGTACGAACGGCTCGAGGAGGACGATCCGGAAGCCGCGGTCGGCACCTGGAAGGAGTCGGTCAACTACGTCGCGCGGGCGGCCGACTCCGCCAGCCGCAAGGCGCTCCGCCGGGTCGAGGACACGGTCTACCAGAACGTGATGACCCAGCTCGCGCCGTACTATTTCGACAACGAACTCGTCAGCGCCAACATCCAGCAGTCGACCCGCAACGGCGACGACGGCGAGCAGTTCGTCTTCGAGGTCAACGTCAACGACGACACCCTGAAAGAGGACGTCTCCGATCGACTCGCCGAACTCGACGAGGAGATCGACCGCTGGCACGTCGAGGTCGAGAAGGACACGGACGCCGCCGAAGCGATCGAGGGTGCCGAACCGCCGCCGGAACCGGAAGACCAGTCGAAGTCGACGACGAACTGACGGTGCGGCCGATCGCTACTGGGCCTCGCTCGCCGCCTCCTCGGCGGTCCCTTGCTGACGGCCGTCAGCCTGGCCCAGACCGGGGACCGCGACGCGTCGCTCGACGCGGCTCATGACGTTCGTCGCCGAGAGGACGAGTCCGAGATAGACGAGCCCGAGCAGGACGTAGATCGGCGTGTACTCGAACGTCGACGACGCGATATCGCTGGCGCGGTAGTACAGCTCCGGCACCGTGATGAAGCCCGCCAGCGAGGAGTACTTGATCAGATAGACGAGTTCGTTGGTCCAGGCCGGAATCCCGTAGCGCAGCGTCTGCGGCAGGACGACGTACCGGATCCCCTCGAGCTTCGAGAGTCCGATCGCCCGCGCGGCGGTCAACTGCCCCTCGTCGACGCTCTCCAAGGCGCCGCGGATGTACTCGGCCTGATACGCGGAGCCGTTGATGGTGAAGCCGACGATGGCGATCCAGAAGGCGTACTCGGGGACGAAGCCCCGACCGACGAGGTCGACGTCGCTGAGCCGGACCGCCAGGTAGGGCGTGTAGTAGAGGACGAACAGCTGCGCCAACAGCGGCGTCCCCCGGATCAGTTCGGTGTAGGCGAGCGCGAGCCACCGGAACGGGCCGCCGTAGACGCGCACCACGGCGACCGGGACGGCGATGACGAGTCCGAGCGCGATGCTGGCGATCGTCAGGACGATCGTGTACCACGCGCCCGCCGCCAGCGCGGGCGCGATCTCGATCGCCAGCGCGACGCCGTTCAGCAGGCTCGCGAGCCAGTCCATCGGCACGGCGATCGGACCGATCACCGCCACCGTGTCCTCGAACGGTGCCGCCAACGACTCGAGGGGCGCCGGCGAGACGAACTGCTCGCCGGCACCCGGCCCGACGCCCAGTCGGCTGATTACCCAGTCGTAGAGCCAGCGCACGAGTAGCCAGCCCCAGAAGAGAACGCCGGTGACGACCGCGAGACCGCTTTCGAGGTCGTCGACCGAGCCGCGGAGTCGCTCGAGGCCCGGCGCCTTCGACGTGCTCATCGAACGGTCGCCTCCATTTGCGTCGGGTTCGGTGTCGCGTCGTCAGTCATGACGGATGCTCTGGAAGAACGCGGCCGTTCGATCGTGCGTCGGGTTCTCGAAGAGTTCCTCCGGCGGCCCGCGCTCGACGAGCCGTCCGTCAGCGAGAAACGAGATATTGGTCGCGCCGCCGCGGGCGAAGCGCATCTCGTGGGTGACGACGACCATCGTCATCCCCTCGGCGACGAGTTCGTCCATCACGGCCAGCACCTCGTTGCTCAGTTCGGGGTCGAGCGCGCTCGTCGGCTCGTCGAACAGCATCACTTCGGGGTCCATCGCGAGCGCACGGGCGATGCCGACGCGCTGTTTCTGCCCGCCCGACAGCTGTGCCGGATAGGAGTCGGCCTGATCGGCGAGCCCGACCCGATCGAGTTCGGCGTCGGCGCGGTCCCGGGCTTCCGCCGTGCTCATCCCGCGGACCCTGCGGAGGCCGAGCGTGACGTTCTTCCGCGCGGTCAGGTGCGCGAACAGGTTGATGTCCTGGAACACCATTCCGATCTGCTGGCGGACCTCGTTGGGGTCGGTGTCCGGCGCGGTCACCTCCAGATCGCCGAGGTAGATTTCGCCGCTGTCGACCTCGGTGAGTTGGTTGAGACACCGCAACAGCGTCGACTTGCCGCTGCCGCTCGGTCCGACCAGCACCTCGACGTCGCCGCGGTCGATCTCGAGGTCGATCCCCTTCAACACCTCCTCGTCGCCGTAGGACTTGCGGAGATCGTCGATTCGGAGTAACGGACCGTCCGCCGTCTGCATCGTTGTGCGTTCGGTGCCGCCGGAGCCGTCGGTTCGATACTCGGTCACGAGGATTCACCCGGAATTGCAAAGCGGTTGTTCACGAAGTCGAGCGTCCGATTCGTCGTGAAGGTCAGCACGAAGTAGATCAGGCTGATGAAGACGATGACCTCGAGGATCGCGGTAGTCTGCTCGATGAACAGGTCCTCACTGCGCTTGAGGAGTTCGCCGAGTCCGATCGCGAAGGCGATCGAGGTGTCCTTGAGGACGATCGTGAACTCGTTTTGAAAGCCCGGCACGCTGCGGCGCAGCGCCTGGGGGACGATCACGTATCGGATCGCCTCGAGCCGGCTCATGCCGATCGAGCGGGCGGCCTCCATCTGGCCCTCGTCGATGCTCTGTAACGCGCCGCGGAAGATCTGCGACTGGTAGGCGGCGCTGCGAAAGCCGAGGGCGAGCGTCGCCGCGACGAACGCGCCGGGAACGTCGACTGCCGCGGTGAACGGCGTCGGTCCGAGGACGAAATCGAGCGCACCGAACAGCGCTTCGACCGCGGCGTGGACGATCTCGTACGGCAACACGAAGAACGTGACGAGCATGATGACGAGAATCGGCGTCCCCCGCAGCAGGACGCCGAACTTTCGGACGAACGACCGCGAGTAGCCGCTCCCGTAGGTCTCGATCGCGCCGGCCGGAAAGCCCGCGAGGAATCCGAGCAGAATGCTGGTGACCGTCAGGAGAACCGAGACGACCGCTCCCCACAGCAGGTAGTCGGCGTTGCGGGAGACGAACTCCCAGTCCTCGCCGAGCAGCCGGCCGACCGTCTCCTCACCGATCGGCAGGAGTTGCCCGACTGGAAGCGTCACTGCGGCGTCTGCCGTCTGTACTGCGAGATCCATTGCCGATCAGCTTACTCGTCGAACCACTTTCGCGTGATCTCTTCGTACTCGCCCGACTCCTGGACGGCCGCGATCCCCTCGTTGAGCGCCTCCCGGAGGTCGTCGGCGTCCTGTCGGACCCCGAGACCGTACTCCTCGCCGGTCTCGAACGTGAAGGCGATCTCGACCTCGCGGTTCGCCTCGAACGACTCGGCGACGGGCTGGTCGATGACGATGGCTTCGATCCTCCCCTGCTCTAACTCTTCGACGGCGTAGACGTAGTTTTCGTACGATCGGTAGTCCGGGTCTTCGACCTCGTCCTCGATGATTCCCTCGCCCGTCGTTCCCGACTGCGCGCCGACCGTTCGGCCCGCGAGGTCGTCGAGGTCCGAGGGCTGGAAGCCGCCACCCGTCTGGACGAGCACCGACTGATCGGCGCTGTAGTAGGGGTCGGTGAACGCGATCTGCTCTCTGCGCTCGTCGTTGATCGTCATTGCCGCCGCGATCACGTCGATGTTGCCGTTGTTGAGCGCCTGAATCAGCGTATCGAACTCGAATTCCTCCCAGCTAGTCAGTTCGTAGTCGGTCTCGTCGACGACCGCCTCCAGATGGTCGACGTCGAATCCGACCAGTTCGCCGTCTTCGTTCATCTCGAACGGCCGGAAACCGGGCGCCGTTCCCGCGACGATCTGGTTGTCGTCACCGTCGCCACCATCGCCACCGTCTCCGTCGTCTCCGCCGTCTCCATCGCCATCGCCGGTATCTTCGAGACAGCCGGCCAGTCCGACCGTGCCGATTCCCGCGACCCCACTCAGCTTCAGGTAACTCCGCCTGTCGATCGAGTTCGAGCGTTCGCTCATGGTTGCTACTGCCACGGATAGCCCTTAGTCCTTAAGATCCCTTCGTTAGTGCGTGGACGCGCCGAACGCACGACGTCGATTCGAGCCGAACTCGCGATCCACCGCGCCGTCGCCGGCACCCGCAGGTCGGCACACACTTGTAGGCGCATCGGTAAGAGCCCGGTAGATGGTCGAGATCGCGACGGTTGGGACGTTTCTGGTCGCCGCGATCGCCAGCCTCTTTATGGCCTGGGCGATCGGCGCCGGATCGAGCGGATCGACGCCGTTCGCCCCTGCGGTCGGCGCCAACGCGATCTCCGTGATGCGGGCCGGCTTCCTGGTCGGATTGCTGGGCTTCGCCGGCGCGGTGCTCCAGGGCGCGAACGTCTCCGAAGCCGTCGGCGCCGAGTTGATCGGCGGGGTCACGCTCTCGCCGATGGCCGCGACGATCGCGCTTTCCATCGCGGCCGTCCTGGTCGCGTTCGGCGTCTTCGCGGGGTATCCGATAGCGACGGCGTTCACCGTCACCGGCGCGGTCATCGGCGTCGGACTGGCCATGGGCGGCGATCCCGCGTGGCCGAAGTACACCGAAATCGCCACCCTGTGGATCCTGACGCCGTTCGTCGGGGGCGGTCTCGCCTACACGATCGCCCGGACGCTCCGTGCCGAACCGATCGCCGAGGAGGCGCTCATCGTCGTGCTCGCGGCCTTCGTCGGCGCGCTCGTCGCCAACCTCGAGTTCGCGATCCTCGGCCCGGAGGAGGCCGGCGGCGCATCGATCGCCCAGGTGGCCGGTGGCTGGCTCCCCGGACCGACGGTCGCCGGTATCGCCGCCGCGACAGTCGTGATCGCGGCCGCCTGGGCGCTCGCGATCGGCGTCGATCTCCGCCAGGGCACCGAACGGGGAGAGCGACACTTCCTGCTCGTCCTCGGTGGCCTGGTCGCGTTCTCCGCCGGCGGGAGCCAGGTCGGACTGGCGGTCGGTCCGCTGATCCCGCTGTCGGGCGACCTCGGGTTGCCGCTCTCCGCCCTGTTGCTCGGCGGCGGGTTCGGTCTCCTGCTCGGCTCCTGGACCGGCGCCCCGCGGATGATCAAGGCGATCTCGCAGGACTACTCCTCGCTCGGCCCGCGGCGATCGATCGCCGCGCTCATCCCGTCGTTCATCATCGCCCAGACCGCCGTCCTCTACGGCATCCCCGTCTCGTTCAACGAGATCATCGTCAGCGCGATCATCGGGAGCGGCTACGCCGCGGCCGGGTCCGGCGGCGGCGTCAGCGGCCGCAAGATGGGCTATACGGTGCTCGCGTGGATCGGCTCGCTCGCCGGCTCGATCGTCGTCTCCTACGTCGGCTTCCGCGTCGTCTTCTCGGTGCTGGGTTGAGTCGGCTGGATTGCACCACCAGTACGACTCATCGTCGCCCCCGTCGACACCAGTTACAGATCCGCGTTCGATCTCTCAGCGTCCGATCCCGCTCTGCATATCGAACCGCCTTTACAGCAACGCTACCCAGATCGGGTATGGACGACTCCGAACCGATCAGTTGGCGGCGGGACGCCACGACCTCCCGGACGGTCCGCGTCCTGTGGTCGCTCGGCGTCGGCACCTTCTTCGCCGCTATCGGGATCATCGTCTTCTGGCGCATCTTCGAGTTGACAGGGCAGATCGGCGGCCAGTCGATCGTCGTCGCCGTCGCGATCGCGATCGTGGCCACCATCCTCGCGCTCGCCGCCTCCGATCGGACCGAACAGCACGTCGAGGCGCTCGGTCGGCGACTGCCGATCACCACTCCAGCGGACGAGCGACTCGACCGGGCGATGGACGCCGCGATCGGCGCGATCGTCATGATGGCGGTCATGGGCACGCTGATAGTGGCCGGCAGAATCGTCTCCCAGCGGGACCTCCTCGCGGTCGGGGCCGGCCCGTTCACGGGCCTGGCCGCGCTGACGATCCCGCTCGCGCTCGTCGCGATCGTGCTGGCGGTGTTCCTCAAATCCGTCGGCACCTTCGATCCCGAGGACGAAGCGATCTACCTCTACGATCCCGACCAGGCGATCGACCTCGACGTGATCCGGGACGCGTCGATCCGGCAGGTCGGCGACACCGCGATCGTGAAATTCGAGTACGACCAGCCCGACGGCCAGTACGTTCAGGGGCCGCGCCGCCTGACGATGCCGCCGGCCGTCGCTCGCGAGGTACAGGCGCTGGTCCGATCGAAGTCCTCACCCGCGCGGTAACGACACGATCGCGCGTTACTGTTCGCCTTCCGCTTCGAGGTCGTCTACTTCGTTGGGTTCCTGCTCGAGTTTCCGCAGGCGAGCTTTCATGATTCGGGTGTTCTCGACGTCCTCGACGGTGATCCGGACGCCGTCGAACTCGATCTCCTCACCCTCCTCGACGAGGCGGCCCGCGCGGTTGAAGATGAAGCCGGCGATCGTCTCGAACTCCTCGCCCTCGGGCAGGTCGATGTCGAGCGCCTCGTTGACGTCCTCGATGTTGACCTCGCCCCGGACGAGGACGGTGTCGGGGTCGATATCCTCGATCGGCTGTTCCTCGCCGCCCTCCAGGATCTCGCCGATGATCTCCTCGACCATGTCCTCCATCGTCACCAGCCCCTCGGTGGTGCCGAACTCGTCGATGACGATCGCCATGTGCATCCGGTTCTCCCGCATCTCGGTCAGCAGTTCGTCGACGTTCTTCGACTCGGGGACGTGGAGCGTCGGCTGGATGAGATCCGCGAGTTCGAGGCTCTCGACTTCGGTCTCGCCGTAGTTGAGGTCGCGCACGAGGTCGCGGATGTGGACGATCCCGAGGACGTTGTCGAGGCTCCCCTCGTAGACGGGAATCCGCGCGTGGCCGCTCTGGATACAGGTCTCGATCGCCTCGTCGATGTCGGCGTCTTTCGGCACCGCGGTCATGTCCAGCCGGGGGGTCATCACCTCCTTGACGATCGTGTTGTTGAACCGGAAGATGCGGGTGAGCATCTCGTGTTCCTCCTCCTCGAGGACGCCCTCGCGCTCCCCGGACTCGATCATCTCCTGGATCTCGTCGCGGGTGACGTACGGCGACTCGATCGCCCCGGTCGAGCCCGTGAGCCGGTTGACCTGCCGGGTGAGGTAGTCGAAGAGGACGATCAGCGGGAACAGCAGGTACTCCGTGGCTTTCAGCGGCTTCGAGATGCGAACGGCCCAGGACTCGGTGTTCTCGACGGCGTAGGATTTGGGGACGCTCTCACCGAACAGGAGGACGAGGGCGGTGATCCCGAACGTCGCCAGTAACACGCCGACCAGTCCGCCGAAGTAGATCGACAGGATGGCCGTCGCGATCGAGGACATCGCGATGTTGACGATGTTGTTGCCGACGAGGATCGTCACGAGCAGGCGGTGTGGATCGTCCTTGAGGACTTTCACCAGTTCTGCTCCCTCGGTACCCTCCTCGACCATCCCCTCGAGACGGTGTTTGGGGAGGTTGAACATCGCGATCTCGGACGAGGAGAAGAACGCGGAGAGACCGATGAGGACCACGACGGCCAGCACGCCGAGGATCGTCACCGTCGACTGATCGAACTCGAGACCCACGACTGGGACATCGTAAGCGGCGAGCACGACTTCGAACAGCGGAGACAACGCCATTGATGTGGAGACTTGTTACCGGATCGGTTAACCGTTTACTGTTTTGCGGTCGGAACCACCGCCGACGACACGTTTACCCGCCCCTTTCCCGAACGAACGTCTATGACCGCATCAGGAAGCGAAGCGACGGCCGCACCGATCACGCTCTACCGACTACAGGGGTGTCCTTTCTGCGAACGCGTGGTTCGGCTACTCGACGAGTACGACCTCGACTACACGTCGCGGTTCGTCGAACCGATGCACTCCCGCCGGGACGTCGTCAAGCGCGTCGCGGGCGTCCGGACCGTCCCCGTCGTCGTCGACGAGACCACCGGCGTCACGATGGCCGAGAGTGCGAACATCGTCGACTACCTCGAGTCGACCTACGGCGATCGGACCGACGTGGACGCCGCTCCGGAGGCGGCCGCCGCCGACGCCGGAGGTGACGAGTAATGCCCGAGTTCGACGTCGTCGACCTCGGCCCCGCCGACGGTCCAGACCCCGGCGACGACGCACCCGACTTCACCCGGCCGCTGGTCACCGACCAGTTCTGGCAGGACCGGACGCTCTCCGACCTCACGAGCGAGGGGCGGACGATCCTCGTCTTCACCCCCATGATCGGCTCCTTCGTTGGCAAGTACGTCTACGACGAACTCGCCGATCGCGGCTGGGACGAGCGCGACGAGCGCGTCGTCGGCGTCACCGCCTCGACCCCGTACGGGATCTCGCGGTTCCTCGACGAGAACGACGCCCCGTTCGAGATCTTCGCCGATCCCGCCAACGCGGTCGCGGAGTCGTACGGCATCGCACACGACCTGGACGGGATGGCCGGAATCAGCGAACCGCGTCCCGCGTTCGTCGCGATCGACGCGGACGGCACCGTCGAGGCGGCGTGGGTCGCGACCGAGTGGCCCGAGTTCCCCGACTACGACGACCTCGAGGCACAACTCGAGCTCGCGTAGCGACGCGGTACGCTTTTGCCGGTTACGGCCCGATAGTCGAGCGAATGAGTGAACTCGATCGTGCGGCAGCCGCGATCACGAACGGGGAACTCGTCGTCTACCCCACGGAGACCGTCTACGGTCTCGGTGCGGACGCGCTCGATCCCGACGCTGTCGACCGCGTCTTCGACGCCAAGGGGCGGGACCGATCGAAGCCGGTCTCGCTCGCCGTGCCCTCCGTCCCGGCCGCGTTCCAGTACGTGCGGGCGACCGATCGCGAGCGCCACTTCATGGCGCGGTTCCTGCCTGGCCCCGTAACGGTGCTCTGTCGGCGACGCGAGGCCGTCCCGGACGAACTGACGGCCGGGCGCGATCGGGTCGGCGTCCGGATTCCGGACCACGACCTCGCGCTGGCGCTCTGTGAACGGGCCGAGACGCCGATCACCGCGACGAGCGCGAACGTCAGCGGGCAGGGAAGCGTTCGGCGTCTCGACGACCTCGATCCGGCGATCCGCGAGGCGGCCGCGGTGATCCTCGGCGGCGGGGAGACCGCCGGCACCGAGAGCACCGTCGTCGACGTCTCGAGCGGAACCATCCACCGGCGGGGGGCGCTGGCCGACGAGATCGAAGCCTGGCTCGATCGGCACTAACCGAACCCGAGCAGCGATCGCAGCGTCCGCGTCCGGACGCCACACTCGTCGGCGAACTCGCAGGCCGCACACTTCGATCGGTTGTCGATCCGCGGCGGCGGCCCGTCGAGTTCCCGGACCGTCCGCAGGGCCGCCCGGTACTCGGCTTTCCGTCGGGTCGTGAGGTCGAGTTGCCGGATCACGCCGGCGGCCGGGTACTCCAGCCACGCCCGTTCGACCGGCCGTTCGTGCTCCCAGGCGAGCGCCTTCGCCGCCGCGACCGCGTGGACCGATTGCGGGTGCCAGACCCCCCGTTCGGGCGGCTTTCCGGCCGAGACGATCGCGGGCTCGATCGGCTCCGCCAGTACCTTGTGGACGATGCCCCGACAGTCGCGTCCGGTGACGAGGGCGTTCCGATCGGCCGGGTCGCGGAGTCTGGCCCAGTGATCCGCCCCGCCCTCGCCGCCCTCGCCACCGAGTCGGTCCCGGGCGTTCGTCAGTCGCTCGCGATACGTGGCGGGCGGGACGGCGATCGGTTCGGCCGCGAGTTCCTCGGGGGATGCATCGAGCAACTCACCGTACCGGGTCGCGAGGTCCCTGACCGCACCGACCTCGGGCGGCGGGTCGCGGTCGTGATCGTCCCGCGTTCGCTGGTAGTAACACTTCCGCGGGCAGTAGGCGGCCGTCCGGAGGTCGCTGAACGCGACGTGTCGAGTCACGGGGCGTCTGGCCGCCCGATCGTATATAAAGGCGCGGAGAGGGTCAGTTGCGGGAGGCTGGACCAGCAGTTGTACCGAGTGCGAGCGGAGCGAGCGCTCGGCCTTTCTCGTGAGTTCCGGAGGAACGAACGAGGGGTCGGGAGAGCTCGCTCTCCCGGTGTTTTTCATCGAAGTTTTTTGCTCGAGTGGTCGGCCTGCGGCCGACCCGAGAGGAAAAAAGTTCGTTAGAACTCCACGTCCGTCTCCATCCCCTCGGTGGCGTCCTCGAGGCCGTCCTCGCGGACGTCGCTCGCCATCCGATCGGTCAGGTCGGCGTCGGCGAGGACGCTGTCGAACTCGTCGCGGTAGCGATCATTGGCCGCACGCGACTCGTCCTTGGCGGCGGCGACCCTCCGGTACCGGCGGATCTGGGCCTCGCTGACGTCGTACTCGTCGGCGAGCATGGCGTCGTCCTCGTTTCGGTTGCGGATCGCGACGAGGTCGACCTCGTCGGCGTCGTCGTTGGCCACGAGGTGGAGCGAGAGGCGGGCCTCGAAGACGTCGGCTTCGTCGACGCCAAGTTCGTCGGCGATCGCCGCGTCGCTCTCGTCGTCGTAGAACGCCTTGGCGAGGTTGATGAGCTGGTCGTTCGAGAGCGGCGTCTCGAACTCGTACCGCTCGCGCATCTGCGCGATGACGTTCTCGAGTCGTTCCTCGACGGATCGTTCGTCCTTCTCGAGCGAGCCGCGAGTGTCCTCCTGCGATTCGGTGACGGTCGCCTCACCGTCGGTGACGTCAGTGAAGATGTCCCGGAGCTCCTCGGTTTTGTCGTTCATGGGTGGACACTCCCGACGGGCGGCTATTTAAGCCTGTTGCCAGATAGCGTCGGTCGGGAAGCGACCACGGACAACGTTTATAAACTCACAACCGCGAATTTATTTCCGCAAGAGGGCGTCGGGGTAGTGGATCGGTTGGTGTGACAAGAGTTAAGTCACATCCCTCCGGGTCATAGAACATGAACATCGTAGCCCAGGCGGAGGTGACCAGGGAAACGTACTGGGGGATCAGCAGTACGGAGTACGCCCTGTTCTATCTCCTCGCGACCATCACGATCGCCGTCCTCCTCTACGGCGTCTACCAGCGGTTCGCCCGCTACGCGGAGGGGGACGACGACCCGTTCGCCCGGATCGACGACCTTCCGGATCGAGTTACCAGCGCCGCAAAGATCGTCCTCTCGAACGAGAAGAACTTCAACCGGGACCTCTACGGCGGACTGATGCACTCGTTTATCCTCTGGGGGTTCCTGACCCTGTTCATCGCGACGTCGATCATCGCGTTCAACCAGTACGGGACCGACCTGCTGTTGAACATCGACTTCTGGCGGGGCGACTTCTACCGCGGCTACCAGTTCATGGTCGACGCGATGGGCCTGCTGTTCGTCGTCGGGATCGGCATGGCGATGTACCGGCGCTACTGGGTTCGCAACGAGCGCCTCTGGGATCGCCACACCTCCAACGAGGACGACGTCTTCATCTGGACGCTGTTCGGCCTCGGCGTCGGCGGCTTCCTCCTCGAGGGCTTTCGCATCTACGCGACTGGCATGCCCGAACACGAGATCGTCAGCTTCGTCGGCTACGGCCTCGCGATGGCCTTCGACGCGATCGGGCTTCCGACGATCGAGGGGACGGCCACCGATCCGACCTACACCGCGGTGAGCGTTCTCGGGGCCAACGCCGAGACACTCCACTGGCTGACCTGGTGGTCCCACTCGCTGCTCGCGTTCTTCTTCATCGCGTGGATCCCTTACGCCAAGCCGTTCCACATGATCTCCTCGTTCGCGAACGTCGTCACCCGCGACGAAAAGGCGGGCCAGCGTCTCCCCAACGTTCCCTCCGACCTCGACGCGACCAACGCCGAGTCGATCGACGACTTCACCTGGAAGGAGATCCTCGATCAGGACGCCTGTACCAAGTGCGGCCGCTGTTCCTCGGTCTGTCCCGCGAAGGCGTCCGATCGGCCCCTCGACCCGCGCAACGTCATCCTCGACCTGAAAAAATACCGCGAGAGCCTCGACGCCGGCGGCGACGAACAGCCGATCATCGCCGACGGCGGCACCTCGGTGATCAACGCGGAGACGATGGAGTCCTGCATGGCCTGTATGGCCTGCATGGACGCCTGTCCGGTCGAGATCGAGCACCTCCAGTCGTTCACCCGGCTCAACCGTCAGCTGACCGACCAGGGAGACGTCTCCTCGTCCATGCAGGACGTCTTCCAGAACGTCATGCAGAACGGCAACACGTTCGGTGACAGTCCCCGGAACCGCGGCGACTGGGCCGACGAACTCGAGTTCGACGTCGCCGACGCCCGCGAGGAGGAGGTCGACTACCTCTGGTACGTCGGCGACTTCCCGAGCTACGACGAGCGCAACAAGAAGGTGGCCCGATCGCTGGCCGCGATTCTCGAAGAGGCCGACGTCAGCTTCGGGATCCTCTTCGACGACGAGAAGTACGACGGGAACGACATCCGCCGCGTCGGCGAGGAGTTCCTCTACGTCGAACTCGCCGGCCACCACGTCGAGACGTGGGAGGACTGCGAGTTCGACAAAATCGTCTGTACGGACCCACACTCCTACAACACGTTCGAGAACGAGTATCCGGAAGTCGACTTCGAGGAGTTCTCGGACGACCCGATGATGCCGTTCGACTACGAGGACCAGTGGAACGCCGACGGCGAGATCGAGGTGCTCCACTGGACGCAGGCCGTGGAGGAACTCGTCTCTGCGGGCCACCTCGAGCTGTCGGGCACCGAACTCGACTACACGGTCACCTACCACGATCCCTGCCATCTGGGCCGGTACAACGACGAGTACGAGGCCCCGCGCGAACTCATCGAGGCCACGGGCTGCACGCTCGACGAGATGCCCCGCAACCGCGACAACTCCTTCTGCTGTGGCGGCGGCGGTGGCGGTCTCTGGATGGACTTCGAGGAAGAGCCGAAACCCAGTGAGGAGCGCATCCGCGAGGCCCTGGAGGACACGGACGCCGGCGCGGGCGTCGAGAAGTTCGTCGTCGCCTGTCCGATGTGCATGACGATGTACGAGGACGGCCGCAAGACCGGCGGCTACGAGGACGAGATCGAGATCGTCGACGTCGCCGAACTCATCGTCGAGGCGATCGGCGCAGAGGAGAAGGCGAAGGTCGCGGCGGCGGCCGACTGATCTACCGATCCCCGGTTCGTTTTACGTTCGAGACCGATTCGACGTCGCTTACCCCCGTTTGTTGACAAACTGGAGATCGCTTCAGTTGGGACGATCGTTAGAACTGCCGACGGTCGTAGCGCAGCCCGCGGTGTCCGCTTCGACGGCCGGTCCGGTCGCGGTCACCTCGCGGACGAACTCGACGAAGTTGTCGAAGACCAGTTTTGCCTCGCAGGCGTCCCGGTAGTTCGCCGCGGTGATCTCGTCGAGGACGGACTCGCGCCGATCGTCGGAGAGGTCCTTCCGGTGGACGAGTTCGCGGGCGGTCTTCGTGTCGTACTCGGGGTGGAACTGAACGCCGAAGACCCGGTCCTTGCGGAAACCGTGGTTCGAGTACTCGTTTTCGGCGATCGGGTCGGCTCCGGGCGGGAGGTCGGCCACCTCGTCGGAGTGGCTCGTGAATGCCGTGAACTCCCGGGAAATGCCGTCGAACAGCCGCGAGTTGCCGTCGTGCTCGATCGGGCTGTAGCCGACCTCGTAGGTGCCCATGTCCGCGACCGTACCGCCGAGGACGTCCGCGAGCAACTGGTGCCCCCAGCAGACCCCGAGGGCCGGAATCCCGCGATCGATCGCCGACCCGACCCACTCCTTCGTGGCGTCGATCCAGTCCTCGTCCCAGTAGACCGACGAGCGCGAGCCGGTGACGACGGCGCCGTCGAACTCGAACCCGTCGGGGACCTCGCCCTCGGTGACGTCGAACTCGGCCAGCGAGGCGTCGAGTTCGCGCCGGAAGTTTCGCGTCGTGTTCGCGTCCTCGTGAGCCGCGTTGAGGACGGCGAGACGGAGCTGACTCATTGGCCGCTAGTGGCGACTCGACGAAAATAGGCCTTCTGTCGTGCGCCGGCGTTGCCGCGACCGCGGCGGGGAACGGTCTCAGGACCAGCGACGATCACTGCGGTGGCCAGCGCCCGATCTACGTCGGAAGATCGCACCGCTCCTACTACCGGTGATAGCGCCCGTCTTCGTCACGACGGACGGTCTCGCCGGTGTCGAACCAGCCGTCCGTGAACCGACCGCGATCGGGGTCGGACTCCGCCGCCGATTCGGCGGTCGCCGCGGCCGCAGGATCGAACCAGTCGTCGTCCGTTCCGGCAGTAGTTGCGTAGCCGTCGGCGAGCACCGGCCCCGATAGCTGGAGTCGCCCCTCGACTGCGCCCTCGAGAACGGTTCCGTCGGCGTCGACGAGGCGGGCCCGACAGTCCAGTACGGGGCGACCGACGTCGACGTCGTCGACGGACCCGCCGTCGTCCCGATCGGGATCGATCGACCCGCTCAGGGCGACGGGGCACTCGAGCCGACCGTACGCCCGGGCGATCGGGACGCCGCGGTCGAGGTACGGCGCGAGCGCCTCCGCCGGGGTCGCCGCGTCACAGAGCACGCGATCGAGCCCGTCGACCGCCGCGACCCCATCGCTGGCCGCGAGTTCGCGGATCGCGGTCGATCGACAGGCCAGCGTCGTCACCCCGTGATCCGCGATCGCCGTCAGCGCGTCGCCGGGATCGAAGGCCCGATCGAGCAGGACCGTTCCCCCGGCGTAGAGCAGGGGAAGCGCCACCCGGAACAGCCCGTCGACCGTCGAGAGCGGCGTACAGACGATCGTCGAGTCGACGGCGGAGAGCCCCCACGTCACGGCCGCAGTGATGCAGTTCCACTCGACGGCGCGCGCCGAGAAGCCGGCGACCGGGCGTCCGGACTCGCCGTGGAGCGCGAGCAGCGGGGTGTCCGGATCGTCGTCCGCGTCACCCGACTCGGAACCCCCGTCGACGCCGTCGGACGGCTCGATCGACGCACCCTCTTCGGCCGCCAGTTCCTCGAGCGTCACCGACCGATCGAACGGGATCGATCGGACGAGATCCCGCTGGGCGGCCTCGGAGACGACGAGGTCCGGATCGAGCGCCTCGAACGGGCGCGTCACCGTCGCCGGCGTCAGCCAGTGACAGATCGGAGCGTACGTCGCCCCCAGCCGTCGGCAGGCGAACAGGACGGCGAGCGAGGCGACCCGGTTACGCGAGACGAAACAGACCGTGTCGCCGGCCCCGATTCCGAGCGACGCCAGACGCCCGGCGGTGCGACCGGCGATCGCGGAGAGTTCTCCGTACGAGACGCGATCCTCGTGGACGGTCTCGGCGGGCGCGTACAGCCGTTCCTCGGAGACGTCGACGACCGCGGTCCGGTCCGGGAAGCGATCGGCCCGGCGAGCCAGCGAGAGCGTCACAGACGCGACTGCGACACCCGCAACCGTAGTAGGAAGGGGGTCATTCGCAAGCATCGAACCGACGGACGTCACCGGACGAAGTGTTCAAAAGCACCACATCAAAGACGACACCCTCCGTTCTGAGAACTACGTTCATGTGGTCGAACACGCCGCTGGTAGTCGCAGTCGCGATTCCCGAGCTCCCGCTCGAGGAGCCGGTCCTGGTATTCACCATCGCGCTGGCGGTCTTCCTTGTCGGACCGTTGCTCGTGCGACGGCTCGGTCAGCCGGGAATCATCGGCATCGTCCTGTTCGGGGCGATCCTCGGCCCCGGCGGAACGGGGCTGGTCGCACACAGCGACGCGATCGTCCTGCTCGGCGAGGTCGGGCTGATCTATCTCCTCTTTACCGTCGGTCTCGAACTCGATCTTCGGCAGTTCTCGGAGGACCCGGGTAGCGCGGCCCTGTTCGGACTCGTGAGCTTCGGGCTTCCGTTCGTCGTCGGAACGATCGTCGCGATGGCCCTGCTCGGCCTGGATCGGCTCTCCGCGCTGCTCCTCGCTGCCGTGTTCGCGTCCCACACGCTGCTGGCGTATCCGATCGTCAACCGGTACGACGTCACCAGGAACCGGGCCGTAACCGCCGTCTTCGGCGGTATTCTGTTTACTGATACGCTCGCCCTGTTCGTCCTCGCGCTGGTCCGGAGCGCGGCCGAGGCGGGACTGACCGCCAGCGTCGTCGTCGAGAAGATCGTCGCGCTGGGTGTCCTGCTGGCCGGGACCTGGTTCGTCGTCCCGCCGATCGCGCGCCGGTTCTTCCAGAATTTCAGCGAGGAGAGCTACTTCGAGTTCCTGTTCGTCACCGTCGTCTTCTTCGGTGCGGCCAGCGCCGCGACGCTGCTGGACGTCGCACCGATCCTCGGGGCGTTCGTCGGCGGCCTCGCGCTCAATCGGTTGATCCCCGAGGGTGGGACGTTGCTCTCCCGGATCGAATTCGCGGGCAACGCCTTCTTCATCCCCTTCTTCCTGCTGCACGTCGGCATGTTCGTCGACGCGACGGTCATCTTCCAGGGCCGGCGGACCCTCGAAGTCGCGGCCGTCATCGTCGGCGTCATGATCGCGCTGAAGTGGCTGGCGGCGTGGCTCGTCGCCCGCGTCAAGGGGTACACCGCCGACGAGCGGGACGTCATGTTCGGCCTCTCGATCGGGCAGGCCGCGGCGGCGCTGGCGATCACGCTGATCGGCTTCGAGGTGGGGCTGTTCGACGCAGCGATCCTCAACGCAGTCGTTCTCATGCTGATCGTGTCCGCCGTTCTCAGCCCCTGGGTCACGAAACGCGCCGGACAGCGGCTCGCGCTCGCAGAGGCCGTCGAACCCGACGACGGCGCCCTCGGCGACCCGCGAATCCTGCTTCCGATCTCCTACGCCGCCGATCGCCAGCGGCAGCTGCTCGAGATGGCCCTGTTACTCAAGGACGACGAACGCGAGCGGCCAATCCACACGCTCACCGTCGTCCAACCCGCCCGTCGCGGTTCCCCGGACCGGACGGTCGACGAGGCGTACGACGACCTCGAAGAACTCACCGCCGTCGGGAGCGAGGCCGAGGTCCCCGTCGATCCGGAGATCCGGGTCAATCACAACCCCGCTTCGGGGATCGTCCGCGGCGCGGTCGAAGTACAGGCCGATCTACTCTTGCTCGGCTGGGACGCCCAGCGATCGATCGGCCAGCGGCTGTTCGGGAGCGTCATCGACCAGGTCCTCGCTCGGACGACCGATCCCGTGATGGTCGCTCGACTCGGACACCCGGTCAACACGACCGACCGGCTCTTCGTCGTCCTCCCGGACGGGATCGACCATCACGAGGGCTTCTTCGAGAGCGTCGCCCTGCTCAAGCGGCTCGCGGACCGACTCGGCGCACCGGTCACCGTCCTCGCAGTCGGGGGGTCGGCCCACCAGTACGAACGGCTCTTCGATCTCGTCGAGCCGGAACTGGACGCCGAGTTCCGAGAACTGTCCTCGTGGCGGGCGCTGCACTCGCGACTCGAGGACGACGCGACGGCGAACGACCTGGTTAGCGTGATCTCCTCGCGACCGGGGAGCGTCGGCTGGCACGACGAACTCCGCGAGCTACCCTCCCGACTCGCGGAGCTCCCGCCGGCGTCGTTCGTCCTGTTACACCCGCGGGAGGACGATCCGGAGTACGATCGGCAGTTCCTGCGGTTCAAGTAGCTCGCGGCGGTTCGCTTTCCGTACCCTCACTCGTCGCCGTGGGCCTCGAGAAAGCCCAGCAACCGATCGTTGACCGT
Organism: Halosolutus amylolyticus; assembly: GCF_023566055.1. Lineage (NCBI taxonomy): Archaea > Methanobacteriati > Methanobacteriota > Halobacteria > Halobacteriales > Natrialbaceae > Halosolutus > Halosolutus amylolyticus. The sequence continues at coordinate 560,170 of NZ_JALIQP010000001.1, forward strand.
CCGCGATCGCTCGACGAACGCCAGGTGACCGGCCCCGTCGAGGGCGACGAACTCGCCGCGCGGGAGGCCCCGCGCGAGGTCACGGCCGGCGTCGGGAGGGACGAGGTCGTCGCCGGTCCCGTGACACACGAGCGTCGGCTGAGTCACCTCGACGAGCCAGTCGGTCGCGTCGAAGCCCTCGAGGGCGGCGACCTGCGCGTCCCAGCCCTCGCGGGTCGCGTCGCCGTCGGCCCGCCAGTCGACGATGCCGTCGCAGACGTCCGGCTGCGCGGCGCGAAAGTCCTCGGAGAGGCCCGCCGCGAGCGAGTCACGAAGCGCCTCCCGATCGGCCGGCGGGGCGAACAGCGGGTCGAGGTCGTACGCGTCGCCGCGGGCTGCGGTCCCGAACAGGGTCAGCGTCTCGACCCGACCCGAGGTCCGGGCCGCCGCGAGCGCGACGGCCCCGCCGAGACCGCAGCCGACCACGTGTGCGTTCCGGATCTCGCACTCGGCGAGGACCGCCTCGAGGTCGTCCGCCAGCGTTTCCATCGTGTACGGGCCCGGCGGCGCGTCCGATCGGCCCGTCCCCCGGAGGTCCCAGACGACGGCCTCACAGGGGCCGGCGACGGCGGCGTGTTGCCACCCCCACTGCCAGCCGCCGAGGCCAGCCTCGGGAACGAAGACGACGGAGTCGCCGCTCCCCTGGCGATCGTAGTACAACGAGACGGAGCCGTTCGTCGCAGTAGGCATGAGTGGACGGACGCCGCTATCGAGGAAAGAAGGCGCGGTTTCGACTCGACCCGCGGCCCCCCGAGACCGGCCCGATTCGACGCGGTACGTTCAGGAACGTTGATACTCCCGCGACGGGACGCGTACGCTATGGTTCCCTCCGCCCGGTCTCGACGATCGATCCGGACCACGTCGCGCCGACGATTGCTCGCCGCTACCGGCGCCGGTCTCGCGACCGCCCTCGCCGGCTGCGGCGATCTCCGGACGCGGACGCTCGATCGGCCGGAGACGGTCGAGGAAGACGGGCAGACGCACCTGCACTTCGACGACGGCGACCGACGGACCGCGACGATTTCGCTGGTCGATCGGTGGGACGCCGGCCGACTCCCCTACGCGATCAGACTGCCCGCCTGGCACGCGGCGGACACCTACCTCGAACGGCTCCGGTACGAACTCCGCCCGCTCGGGGGAGCCGGAACGCCGGAGTTCTCGCTCACCCGGCCCGGTGGCTATCCCTGGGAACCGATCGAATTCGCTCGGGGCGACGATCCCGAGGTGACCGTCATCGCCGTCCCGGAACTCGGCGTTCAGGGCCGCGGCTCCGTGGCGTTCGACCTCCTCGTCGAGCCGCGGAACGACGAGGCGTTCGAACTGCGCCTCGACGTGGCGGCGACGGTCGAGTCGAGCGGCGTCCTCGGCCGGACGTACGAACTCGAGGGCAATCTCGTCCGAACGCTCCCGGGATACGATCGGTTCGACTGAACGCTCGATCGGCAAAAGCGAAACAGGAGTCTGGTCGGTCGAATTACGCGTCCTGGACCTGCCGCAACACGTCCGGGGCGTCCTCGAGCGCGGCGTCGAGGTCCTCGACGTTGGGGCCGCCGCCCTGCGCGAAGTCCGGCGGACCGCCCCCGCCGCCGCCGACCTTCGCGGCGAGTTCGCCGACGACCTCGCCGGCGTTGACACCGACGCCGTCGGGCACCGAGACGACGAACTGGGCGCCGTTCTCCCCGCTACCGATGACGGCGATCTTCCCCTTCCCGGTGATGGCGTTGGCCGTCGCGCGGAGTTCGTCCATGTCCGCGTCGATCCGGTCGACGACCGCGGTCGTCTCGCCGACCTCGACCTCCTCGGCGTCGCCACCGCCGCCGGCGCGGGCCGCGGCGAGCTGTTCCTTCAGGTCCTCGATTTCCTTGCCTCGTGCCTTCCACTCCTCGAAGAACCGCTCGGCGGTGTCGGGGACCTCCTCGGGGGCGACGTCGAGGATCTCGGCGGCCTCGTAGAGGGCGTCTTCTTTCTCCTGGGTTGCCTCGAGCGCGGCCTCACCGGCCGCGAAGGTGATCCGCTCGACGCCGTCCTGGACGCGCTCGGTGTTCAGGACCTTGATCGCGCCGATGTCGCCGGTCCGGGCGACGTGCGTGCCACCGCAGGCCTGGACGTCCTCGTCGACGTGAATCAGTCGGATCTGCTCGCCCGGCGGGATGCCGCCCTGGTAGAGGTCGAAGCCGTGTTCGGCCTCCGCGTCGTGGCGATCGGGCCACTCCTGGCTGACGGCCGTGTTGTCCATCACGATCCCGTTGGCGAGGCGTTCGATTCGCTTGACGTCCGCACGATCGATCCGCTCGTAGTGGCGCAGGTCGATCCGCGAGGAGTCGACGCCCTTCTGGGCACCGGCCTGGCGGACGTGCTCGCCGAGCACCTGTCGCGCGGCGTGGATGACGATGTGGGTCGCCGTGTGGTGGCGCATGAGCTGGCGACGGCGGCCGCCGTCGACCTGCCCGTTGACGAACTCGCCCTTGCCGGGGCTCTCGTCGGTCCGGTGGAGGATCACGCCGTCCTCGATCTGGACGTCCGTGACCTCGACGGTGACGTCGTCGGTCGAGAGCGTCCCGGTGTCGGCGGGCTGGCCACCGCCCTCGGGGTAGAACATCGTCTGGTCGAGGACGACGTCGTAGCCCTCCTCGCGCTCGAAGACGTCCAGGACGACCGCCTCGAACTGCGTGCGCTGCTGGTCGTCGTAGTAGAGTTTCTCGGTTTCGGGGAGGTCCGCGAACCGATCGTCGCCCTCGTCGGTTACCGTCTCGACCCCCTCGGGCGTGTCGTGGCGCTGGGCGACGAGGCTGTAGAAGTCGTCGGGGACGTCGACGTCCGCGCCCGCCTCCTCGGCGATTTCCGCGACCATGTCGGGCTGGATGCCGTGGGAGTCGTAGAGTTCGATCAGTTCCCCGGTCGGGATCGACTCGCCGTTCTTCGCGTACTCCTCGGCGAGGCTCTCGACGCGGCGACCGCCGCGTTCGAGCGTCTCGCGGTACTTCTCGACCTCGGTCCGGACGATGTCGCGGATGGTGTCGCGGTTCTCGTACTCCAGGCGCTCGGCCTGCATATCGACGAGTTCGTCCAGCGGGGCGTCGACGCCGACGTTGTCACACAGGCGCTTCGTGCGCCGGAGGACCATCCGCGCGAGATACCCGGTGCCGACGTTCGAGGGAACGATGCCGTCGCCCAGCATGTACGCGAGCGTGCGGCAGTGGTCCGCGATCGCGTAGATGTCCTCGAGCGGTTCGACCAGATCGCGGAGTTCGTCCGTCGAAACGTCCAGTTGCGCGGCGATGTCGTCCCGGGCGGCCTCGACGTCGTCGACGTCGTCGATGTCGAGCTGGCCCGACAGCCGGGCGGCGCGGTTGACGAGTTCGGCCTCCGCCTCGGTGTGCTCGATCGCCGCGTTCTCTTTCAGGAACCCGATCATCTCGGGGTAGATCGCCTCGTACACCGTCGGGGTGCCCTGGCTCATCCAGGTCCAGCGTTCGAGACCGTACCCCGTATCGACGATGTACGTGTCCATGTAGGAGTAGCGGTTCCCGTCCTTGAGTTCGTACTCGCCGTCGGGATCCTGCTCCATGCACATGAAGACCAGCGTCGCGAGTTCGAGTCCCCGGTAGATGACCTCGATCGCGGGACCGGCGTTGCCGCCGCCGACCCACGGGTCTTCGATGTAGGTGACCTCGGTGATGTCCGCACCCATCTCGGCGAGGAGTTCGTCGCAGAGTTCGACGGTCCGGTCCTTCCAGTACACCTCGCCGTGGTAGGCGTACTCGTCTTCGTCGACGTCCTCGCGCGTGTTGAACGCGTGGTGGGCCATCATCTCGAACGCCATCGTGTGTCGGCCCGTCTTGCCGACGTTGTCGATGTCCTGCATCCGGATGCAGGGCTGGGAGACCGTCAGCGGGTTCGCCGGCGGCGGCGTCTGGCCGCTCGTCACGAGCGGCTGGAAGTCGTAGATCGACGCCTGCGTGAGCAGGACGTCGTCCCGCCAGCGGTTCGCCGCGACGGGGTAGGGATCGATCCGTTCGTGGCCGTGTTCCTCGAAAAAGGAGAGGAACGCCTCCCGCATCTCCGACAGGCTGTACTCCTCCGCGAACCCGGGCTCGCCGATGAAGTCGTACTCCGCGCACGGCGGCTCACCACAGGTCTCGCGGTCGTGGTCGCGCGTCCAGAAGTGGTCCCCACACTCGGGACACTCCTTGCGCTCGAATCCTTCCTCCTCGAAGTACTCGAGGCGGTATTCCTCCGCCAGTTCGCTCATTGTACGTGTTTGACCGTGCAGCGGGTAAAACAGTTCCGCAACTGGTATGCAACGTCGGTACCGTGACGACGGTTCGGCCGAGAGAACGGTCCAGGCAGCGATCGACCGGCGTTTCGATTCAGCGGTACCCCGGACGGCGAACCGGTCGATCGCCGCGTCTCACCGCGACTTGCGGGCCAGGTCGACCGGTACGTATTTATTGCCGTTCACTCGCTGTGTGTGACGAGGACCTGAAGTCCACACAGCGATCGATTCGAATGAGCCAGATCGTCCTGTACGTCGCTGCGACCGAGTCCGACGCCGTCTCGGGGGCCGCCGCCCTCGAGCGAGCCGCTGCCGGCCTCTCCGTAGCACCGGCCGTCTCGATCGAGACGGTCCGCGACCGAGCGCCGCGGGCCGACTGCGTCGTCTTCGCCGAGACGCCGACGACCGCGGACGGGTCCCACCTGCGCGACGTGATCGACGCCTGCGACGCGACGCCGCTCGTCCTCTACACCGAGCCGGAGTACGCGCCGACGACCGCGCGGGCGACCGACGGCATCGCGGGCTACGTCCGTCGCGACGGCGATTGCTCCGTGGCCCACCTCGCCGACGAGGTTCGCTGGACCTGTCACGCACCGGAGCGGGGAACGGAACGGTTCCCGATCCCGATCGGGCCGGCCGATCCGCCAGCCGATCCCGACGCCCACGGGAGCGAACCGGCCGATTCCGACGACACGCCGTCGACCGAACCGGACGACACCGGGGACGACCCCGACGGACTCGACGTGGACGGCTGGCTCGCGACGCTCGTCGAGGCCGTCCCGGATCCCGCCGTCCGGTACGGGGTTCCGGAGTCCGACTCGGACCCGGAGTCGGACGCCGACCCCGACGCCGTCGTTCGAGACGTCAACACGGCCTTCGAGGACGTCTTCGGGGTCGATCGCGCGGCGCTCGTCGGCACGCGCCTCGCGGATCACGACGTGCTCGAGACCGTGACGATCGACGCGGCGTCGCCCGCCGAACCCCGATCGGACGACGTCCCGCTCCGCGTCGTCGACCGCTGGGAGACCACGGACGGTCGCCGGACCGTCCTCGTCACCGCCGTCGCGCTCGATCGTGGCGACGAGTCGAGCGGCGGACTGGCGACGTTCAGGGACGTCACCGATCGCAATCGACGCAAGCGCGAACTCGCCGCCCAGCAGAAGCGACTCGAGAAGTTCGAGCGGATCGTCGAGGGAACGCTTCGCGACCTGCTCAACGTAGCGCAGGCCTACCTCATGGTCGCACAGGAGACGGACGATCCGGACCACTTCGCGGAGGTCGAGACGGCCCACGATCGACTCGACGAGTGGATCGACACGCTGTCGACCCTCGCCCGACGACGGGACGTGATCACCACCGTCGAACCCGTCGCCCTGCACGACATCACCCGCCGCGCGCTGGCGCGACTGGACGGGGAAGCCGACCTGAACCTCCACCTCGAGGACGATCGGCTGCTCGAGGCGGACAAGGAACGGCTGACGGACGTTCTCGAGCACCTGTTCCGGACCGCCGACCCGGACGCCGGGTCCGGGGCCACCGCTTCCAGCGACTCCGACGCCTCCGGGCCGATCACGATCCGCGTCGGCACGTGTTCGGACGGGTTCTTCGTCGCCGACGACGGCGCGCCCGTTCCGGAAGCGCAGCGCGAGGGACTCCTCGAGCCGGATTCCGAGACGGACGATCGACGGGGCTACGCCCTCGCGATCGTGCGACGAATCGCCGAGGCCCACGGCTGGACGGTGGCGATCGACGAGAGCGAGGCGGGCGGCACGCGCGTCGAGTTCACCGGCGCAGCAGTCGACGCGACCGACGTCTTTCCCGATTCGCTCCAGGAGCCGGCGATCGATCGGGAGGACGATCGGTGATCGACCGTCGGATCAGCGATCGACGGACGACCGACGGGAGCGGCCGCGATCGGCGATCGAACGGCGAGCAGGCGGCAACCGGGGCCAGAGAAGAACCAGTTATTCGTCTTCGAGCGCCAGCGACGCGAGCAGCGCCTCGAGTTGCAGGCGCTCGTTCGCGCCCTCCGTAATGCGGTAGTCCACCTCGCCGAGCCGCTCGAGCAGTCGCACTGTCGCCCGCTCGGGAACGTCGAACTCCCACGCGGAGCGGTGAAGCTGGTCGATCACGTCCCCGCCGGCGAGGCCGCGATCTGTCAGGAGGTCCTCGAGCGCCGCGCGGGCGGCCGTGAAGTCACCGTCGATGGCGTGCTCGACCATCTCCTCGACCTCCTCGGGCCGAGCGGTCGAGGTGAGCGCGAAGACGGTCTCCTCGTCGACGGTCTCGCCCATCACCGCGGCGGCCTGCAGGGCGTTGATCGCCTTTCGCATGTCGCCGTCGGCCGCGTAGACCAGCGCGTCGACGCCGTCGTCGGTCACCTCGATCCCCTCGGTTTCGGCGATCTCGCGAACCTGGGCCTCGACCGCGTCTCCCGAGAGTTCGGTAAAACGGAAGACGGCACAGCGCGACTGGATGGGGTCGATGATCTGGCTCGAGTAGTTACACGAGAGGATGAACCGGGTGTTGTTCGAGAACTGCTCCATCGTCCGGCGGAGCGCGGACTGGGCGTCGCTGGTCAGCGCGTCGGCCTCGTCCAGGAAGATGATCCGGTGGTCGTAGCCGCCGAAGGAGGATCGGGCGAAGTCCTTGATCCGATCGCGGACGACGTCGATCCCGCGCTGGTCGGAGGCGTTGAGTTCGAGGAAGTTCTCGCGCCAGTCGTCGTCGTAGACCTCGCGGGCGATCGCTTGCGCTGCGGTCGTGTTGTGCATGACCGTCGGTACGTCACCCGCAACGTAGTTCCGCGTTCCAGGCACCGTGAGGTCGTAGACGCGACGCTCGTCCTCCATGCGTTCCACGTCCGTCACGCGATCGAAGTAGAGGGTCTCCCGCGAAAGTCGATCGAGTGCGACCAGTCCTTCGACGACTTCCATCGAACACATCTCGTCGGCTACATCGAGAATCCGATCGGCGACGGTCTCGAACCGCGGCAGCGACGCCAGATCGTGATCGTCGTTCTCGACGAGGTTTCGGACGTCGCTGCCGAGCAGCTCCGTTCCGTCCGCGATTCGATTGTCCGAGACACCGAGTGCGTCGATCGCATCCCGGAACGATTCCTGGATTGAATCGGTCTCCGGCATTTCGGTATGCGATTCGAGCGTGGCGAGCAACCTTCTCGCGCGGCTCCCGGTTGGAGATCGCCTCCCATCGGCGTATTCTAGCAAGCGATCCGTCCGGATACCGGTCGTTGCTTCGACCTCCTTTCGTACCTCAAGCGGTTCCAGCGCGTCACGCTGGCCGACCCATGCCGCCGGAACAGCACTCACGGAACGAATGTCGGACCGGACCTGCTCTATTTCTCGCTTGACACGCTGTGCCGCCTCGAGACGGTCGGCCGCCGTCTCGAGAACGCGGTCGACGTCCTCGAGGTAGGACTCGCGGCCGGGGTTTTTGGGGTCCAGACTGTCGGTTACCAGCGGCTTCTTTTTCAGTGCGAGCGTCCGGCACAGGTAGTCGACCGCCGTCTGTGCGGGCATCGTGTCGTAATTCGGATTCCCGGAACCCGCCGTCGCGTCGGCAAGCCGATCGCGCTTATAGTCGATGGTGAATCCGATTGCGTCCTCGAAACGCGAGAGTGCCGAGACACCGGAGACATACAGCGTGTGGTACACCTGTTTCGATCCGGAGCCGTTCGTCGCTCGCTTCTCAACGTGTTTCCGTCGCGTCGGAATCCCAAAGGAAGCGAGCAGATACGAACAGAGCGTGATCAGCGATTCGTCTTTCTGCGTCAGTTCGATCGTTCCCTGATCCGCAACGTATGCCTCCGAATCGAAAACGGCCTGCAGGAACGCCGCTCGCACGTCGTCCGGAGCGTGAACGAGAGTCGAACCGATACCCGATTCCGGTGAATCACCGAAGACGTCGAAGCAGGACTCGAGGAAGTGGTGGAGTGATTTTGTTCGGAGTTCGACGTACGGCACGTCTTTTTGTACGCCACGGGTAGTTTCGACGTCGAACAATTCTCGGGCGATCCGCTCGAACGACTCGCGAAGTGCATCGTCGGTGTTGTAGAATTTGATTCGGCCGTTGTCGATCCGCGCTTCGCTGATCGCGAGTCCGACGAACCGGGCCAGATCCGGCGTGAGTTGCCACGGCGGCGAAATTGGGCTGGATCGGTTGTTGTACGACGTCACGTACTGAACGGACTCGACGTGAGATTGCAGTTCCGATTCCTCGGCGTCGAGCGATCGAAGGTACGCCAGTGAACAGGTCGTCGACGGTTCCTCGAGATCGATCGACACCGTACGTGCGTAATCAGTCGCAGTTTTGCGAGAGATATCGTACTCGGAGACGATCTCGTCGATCGAGTAGCCGCGACGGAGACAGCCGATCACCGTCTTTTTCTGTCGTACGTAGTTTTCTTCTGCAGGGATCTCGTGTCGGCGGGCGAACGACTCCGATACGGTAACGAACGTTCGGTCGCCGTCCATCGACGAGAGCCAGTCGAGCGATAGAGACGAGTCATCGTCAAGAACTGGAGTTTCAAGTGGGCGAACGATACGTTCCCCACCGGAAATCGTTTCAGCCTGCCGCCACGTGAGTCCGCTCTCGTCCGCGACGAGGAGTTTGTGTTCCGGTGTGACCGTGAACTCGTTCCCGTCACGCGTCTCGATCGAAACGAGATCGGTCGCAACCTTGGAGAAAAGGTGTGACGGGGCGACGTACTCGAACGAGCCATCGCTGTCGTACGTCAGTATCTCGAGGTCGTCGTCCGGGGTGTCGAATCCGTCGACGTCGCCGACGACGGTGGAAATGGGGGCGACTCCCTCGTTCGTCAGCACTGGAGTCTCGCCCGTAACACACTTTCCAGTACCTGCCGGCCCCGCGAACATGAGGTGGGGCAGGTCGTCCTGCTCGACGTATCGCTGGAGTCGCGGGACGATGTTCTCGTGGCCCTTGATCTCGTCGAGCCGTTCCGGCCGGTACTTCTCGATCCAGACCTCGGTCTTGCCGGGTGTCGGCTCCGCCGCCTCGGCGTCGGCCTCGCTCATACCGATCGCAAGGGCCGGCCCGCAGATAAATCGCCCGAAGGGCTGTTTCCGACGCGCCGATCGGCACCGATCGATCGAGGCCGAGCCGCGGAGAACGGCCGAGCCGCAAGTTCTCACGCCACGGGCCACCGGACACTTCCCCCGTCGTGAGAACGAGGTGACACCTTTTGGTCGCGGGAATCGTACGAACAGTATGGATCGCACGTCATTTTCGTGGACCCGGGTGCTCGTCGTGGCCGTCCTCGTCGTCGTACTCATCGGAACGCTGCCGATCGTGTCCGTCGCCCAGTCGAGCGAGCGAACCGGCGGCACGATCGTCGTCGAAGAGGGCGAGACGGTCGACGAGATCGAAGCCTTCGCCGGGAACGTGATCGTCCGCGGCACCGTCACCGGCGACGTGAGCGCCTTCGCCGGGAACGTTCACATCGAGGGGGACGTCGGCGGCAACGTCGAAGCCGTGGCCGGCAACGTCGAGATCAGCGGCACCGTCGACGGCGACGTCAGCGGGGCGGGCGGGAACCTCGTCCTCGCCGAGGGCGCGACGATCGGCGGCTCGCTCGAGGCGGGCGCCGGAACCGTCGAGATCGACGGCACGATCGAGGGCGACGCCGCGATCGGCGCGGAGACGATCCGGCTCGGCGAGAACGCCGCGATCGAGGGCGACCTCCGGTACGGCGGGACGCTCGAGGGGAACACCGACGCGGTCGCGGGCACGATCATGGAGGATTCGCGGATCGGGGTCGGAATCGAACCGACGCTCCAGCCGATCACCGGGTGGCTCTTCGCGGCCTACGCGTTCGTCATGAACCTCCTGCTCGGCGCGGTCCTGCTCGCGCTGTTCCCCCGGTTCTCCGCCGACGTCGCCCGTCGGGTCGCGACCGATCCGGTCAGGACCGGCCTCGCGGGCCTCGGCGTGCTCGTCGGGATCCCCATCCTGCTGATCGCGATCGCGATCACGATCGTCGGGATCCCCGTCAGTATCGTCGGCAGCCTGCTGTTCGGACTCCTGGTGTGGATCGGCGTCGTCTACGGCCGGTTCGCCGTCGCCGCGTGGCTCCTCGCCGCCGTCGACGTCGGGAACCGCTGGCTCGCGCTCGTCGTCGGCCTGCTCGGCGGCGCGATCCTCGGGCTAATTCCCGTTCTCGGCGATCTCATCAACTTCGTGATCCTCCTGCTGGGCCTCGGCGCGCTCACGATCGGACTCTACGCGCGCCGCCGACAGAGCCGCGAGACCCCGACGGCGGCCCAGACCGGGGGCCCCGCCGCGGAATAGGGGGCGATCGCGTTTCCCGGTTCTCGATCGCGTCGCGATTCCGATCGCTTCCTCCTCGTTCGTATCGCGGTTCTCGCTCACGTCGCGGCTCACGGGTCGTTTCGCTCCCCGATCGCATCGCGGTTCTCGCTCACATCACGGCTCACGGGTCGCTTCGCTCCCCGATCGCATCGCGGTTCTCGCTCACTGCGTTCGCTCCGAACCGCGCAAACAACGCCCTCAAGACCCTACACTCGTAACGACGGGTATGCACGTCACCGTCGACGTCAAGGGCGAGGACACCCACGAGTTCGACCTCAACGCGGTGGCGACCGACGCCGATCGGGGGCCGACCTACGCCGACCTGCTCCGCGAAGTCGACCTCAGCCCCCACGAGGTGAGCGTCCTCGTCGACGGCCGCCCCGTTCCCGAAGATCAACCGGTCGACCACGACCACGTCACCGTGTTGCGGCTGATCAAAGGCGGGTGAGCCGCGACCGGGGGGTGGAGATCCGGGGTTCGGAGCGGTTCGTCCCGGCGGAACCGTTATACCTGATTTTGTGGAACGTCAACACACCGGCCGGACGATCGACTCCGGCGGGGTGGATACACATGAGTTCGACAGAAGCCGTTCTCGAGCATCACCTCGATGCGTTCGAGAACCAGGATCTGGAGGCCGTCATGGCCGACTACACGGACGAATCGACCGTCGTCACCAGCATGGGGACCTTCCGCGGGCGCGACGAGATCGAGGGGCTGTTCACGAACCTGTTCGACGAGTTCGACGATCCCGACGCCTCGATCACGATGGACGAGACGATCGTCGAGGACGAGTTCGCCTACATCATCTGGCACGCCGAGACGCCCGAAAACGTCTACCAGTTCGCAACCGACACGTTCCACGTTCCCGACGACACGATCGCGTTCCAGACGTTTGCGGGGAAGATCTCGCCGAAGGAGTAACTGGATCGGGCCGGCTTCCGGGACGGCACGGAAGCGACTCCCTTCCGGGACGCCCTGAGTCCGGCCGATCGGCATCCGCTCCCGATCGCGCCACGGTGATGAAAGCCGGATCGTTTTCGGTGTGGCCGGCGTCGGTGGCGCTATGGAGACGCGTCCCACGGGGCTTGGGCTTCGGTTCCCGAACGTCGGACCGGGTCCCGATCCGCTCTCGCTCGTCGACCTGACCGCACCCGTCGCACCGCCGGATCCGACGACGGTCGAGGCTCCCGATCCGGCACACGAGGCCATCGTCGTCCTGCTTCACCGGGACCACCACGCCGGGAACTGCCGCCGTCAGGTCCGGGCCGTCGCCGATCGGTACGACGAGTTCCGCGAACGGGGCACCCAGGTCGTCTCGGTCGTCTCGGAACCGCGCCACCGCGTCCGCGAGTGGCAGGCGCGCTACGACCTCCCGTACCCGATCTGTGCCGATCCGGCCGCCGAGGCGGGCGAGGCGTTCGACCAGCGCGTCCGACACGGGACGCTCGGCCGAACGTTCGACCTCCTGGGCCGAATGCCGGCCGCGATCGTCCTCGACGTCCGCGCTCCGGGTGACGTCGCCGTCCTCGCGACGCATCGCGGCGATTCGATCTGGGATCGGCCCCGAATCGACGCGCTGTTGAGCGACGTCGCCCAACGATCGTGAAGAGTGCGATGTTCGTCCGAACTGCAACCCCCGACGACGTCCTCGAGGTTCGGCGCATCCTCGACGCCGCGATGCTCGAACCCGGGGACGTCGAGGCACGGACCGCGGCGGGAGACGTCCTCGTCGGTGGCGATCGACGCGGGACCGCGAGTGCGGACCGCGACGGTGACGGGTCCCGCGACGACGAACGGATCCTGGGCACGCTCGTCCTCGAACCCCGCGATCGGGGCGGCCACGTCGCCGCGATCGGCGTTCGCCGTCGCCACCAGGGTCGCGGTATCGGTCGCGCGCTGATCGAGCGGGCGCTCGAGCGCGAGGGCCGACTGACCGCGCGGTTCGACGACGGCGTCCGCCCGTTCTACGAGCGGGTCGGGTTCGCGATCGAACCGATCGACGACCGGCGCCACCGCGGGATCGCGGAGGCGACCGAACGGGCGTAGTATGCTCCCATTACCGGTCCGCTCGCCAGCGACTTTTATCAGAGAGAACGTGGTACGTCGGCTCGCATGGCGCTACAACGGATGCTCAGCGGCGACCCCTCGCGGAGTTCGAAACTCTACCTCGCGATCGGCGTCATCTCGCTCGTGAAGGCGATCGCGGTCCGGAACGACTCGGAGCGGTTCCGCCGGGAACTGGTCGACGCCGGCCTGTTCCTCGGCGTCGGACTCCTCTTGCGACAGTACAGCCGGATCAAGGCGGAGAAACAGGCCGAACTGGAGTCCCAGCTCCCCGACTGGCTCGCCGGCGGGTCGTCGGCCCAGTCGTCGGGACTGCGATCGATGGCGAAAGGCCGCCTCGGCGGCGAGTCCGAACCGGCCCCGGAGCCGACGCTCGCCGATCGCGCCCGGGACGTCATCGCCAGCCGATAGCGACGGAAACTGGTCGCGAGGGCGGTGGTTTCTGCTCACGCAACCGTCGAATCGGCTCCGACGCTACGTCTGGACCGGTTCGAGATCGGCGGTGAAGTGGCGGAGTTCGGGAATCGACGGCTCGGACGCGAGCCGGAGCCCGTCGACCTCGGATCGCGTCTCGAGGACCGTCTCGACCGTCTCGACGACGTGGTCGAAGTGTTCCCGGTGGTAGGTTCGACGGGGCACTGCGAGCCGCACGAGTTCGGGGCGATCGGTCTCCGGGAACGCGAAACTCCCCAGTTCGACGCCGCGGACGCCCCCTTCGCGGTAGAGTTCACAGACAAGCGCCTGGCCGGGGAACACGTCGGACGAGAGGTGCGGAAGGACGGCCCCGGCGTCGAGGTACACTGCGTGGCCGCCGGTAGCGACCGGAACACCGGCCTCACCGAGCAACGAGCCGAACTCGCGAACCTGTTCGACCCGATCGGCGACGTACGCCTCTTCGACGGCTTCGCGAAGCCCGACGGCCATCGCCGCGACGTCGCGGCCTGCCATCCCGCCGTAGGTCGGGAACCCCTCGTAGAGGATCGCGCGCTGTTTGCACCGCTCGAAGAGGTCGGGGTCGTCGGTCGCGACGAAGCCGCCGGCGTTGACCAGCCCGTCTTTCTTGCCGCTCATCACGACGGCGTCGGCGTAGGAGAGCTGTTCGCGGGCGATCTCGGCGATCGAGGCGTCCGCGAACTCGTCTTCGCGCTGTTTGACGAAGTAGGCGTTCTCGGCGAACCGGCAGGCGTCGATCACGAACGTGGCGTCGATCTCGTCCGCGAACGCCCGGACGCGACGGGTGTTCTCGACGCTGACAGGCTGGCCGGCCGCCGAGTTGTTCGTGATCGTCTGGACGACCACCGGGACCTGCTCCGGACCGACCTCGTCGACGACCGTCCGGGCCCGATCGAGCGAGAGGTTCCCCCCGAAGGCGGCGTCGGACTCGAAGTCGTAGGCCTCGTCCACCGGACAGTCGACCGGGTCGGCGTCCTGGTTCGCGACGTGAGCGCGAGTGGTGTCGAAGTGGGTGTTGTTGGGGACGACGTCGCCGGCCGAGAGCAGCGTGCCGTAGAGGACGTTCTCCGCGCCCCGGCCCTGGTGGGCCGGGATGACGTGCTCGAACCCCATCACGTCCGCGACGGCCGACTCGAGCCGATCGAAGCACTCCGAGCCGGCGTACGCTTCGTCGGCCCGGACGAGCGCGGCCCACTGCTCGTCGCTCATCGCGCCGGTCCCGCTGTCTGTCAGCAGGTCGACGTACACCTCCGCGGCGGGAACGTTGAAGACGTTGTAGCCGGCCTCCGCGAGCGTTCGTTCACGTTGCTCCCGCGCCGGGAGCGTGATCCGTTCGACCATCTTCGTCCGATAGGCAACCATAGAACCAGTCTCTCGGCCAGGTAGTTCAATTCGAGTGACCGGGGGTGGCGACCAGTGTACTGGAACCGACCGTCGACGGACCGATTCGCCGCTCCAGTCGCGAATCGGTCCACTCGATCCCAGACGTGGAAACCGATGGCCAGCGGCGGACCGGCACCTACTATTATTACAGTCGATTCGCAAGCAACCACTGGGAAGAAATTATGGCCGGATACGATCAGACACTGAAGCCGTTTCTCTGGCGCGCCGAGCGCCTCCACCCCCAGCAGGAGGTCGTCTCGCGAACCCACGAGGGGATCGTCCGCAACACCTACAGCGAGTACGCCGATCGAACGCGACAGCTCGCGAACGCCCTCGAGGAGGCGGGGATCGAGGACGGCGATCGCGTCGGGACGTTCTGCTGGAACCACCACCGCCACGCCGAGGTCTACTTCGCGGCCCCGAACATCGGCGGCCAGCTCCATACGATCAACCCGCTGCTCCCGCCGGAGCACGTCCAGTACATCGTCCAGAACGCCGAGGACAAGGTGCTGTTCGTCGACCAGTCGCTGCTCGAGCCGTTCGAGGCGGCCTACGACGAGGAGGCCTTCGAGACCGTCGAACAGTTCGTCGTCATGGGCTCGGACGTCCCCGAGACGAGCCTCGAACCGGTCACCGACTACGAGTCGTTCGTCGGCGCGCAGGACGCGGAGTACGACTGGCCCGAACTCGACGAGGAGAACCCCGCCGGGATGTGTTACACCTCCGGAACGACGGGCAAGCCGAAAGGCGTCGAGTACACCCAGAAGATGCTCTGGGCGCACACGATGGCCACCCTGACCCCGCAGGGCCTCGGCATCGAGGAGGACGACGTCGTCATGCCCGTCGTCCCGATGTTCCACGTCAACGCGTGGGGACTGCCGTTCTCCACGACGGCCGCCGGTGCGAAACACGTCTACCCCGGCCCGTCGCCAGACCCCGCCGATCTGGTCCAGCTGATCGAGGAGGAAGGCGTCACGATGACCGCCGGCGTCCCGACCGTCTGGCTCGGCGTCCTCGAGTACCTCCAGGAGAACGACGCCGACCTCTCGAGCCTCGAGCGCATCGTCATCGGCGGCGCCGCCGCGCCGGAGAGCCTGATCCGCCAGTACGACGACCTCGGCGTCGAGGTCGTCCACGCCTGGGGCATGACCGAGATGTCCCCGATCGGGACGGTCGCCCACCTCAAGGCCGATCTTCAGGACATCTCGAAAGAAGAACAGTACAAGAAGCAGGCCAAACAGGGCCTGGTCGTCCCCGGCCTCGAGTTCAAGGTCGTCGACGACGACGGGAACGAGGTCCCCTGGAACGGGGAGGACTTCGGCGAACTCTACATCCGCGGTCCGTGGGTAACGGACTCCTACTTCAAGCGGCCCGACGCCAACGAGTCGGACTTCGAGGGGTCGTGGCTCAAGACCGGTGACGTCGTCACCGTCGACGAGGACGGCTACATCAAGATCGTCGATCGCGCCAAAGACGTGATCAAGAGCGGCGGCGAGTGGATCTCCTCCCAGGAACTCGAGAACGCCATCATGGCCCACGACGACGTCAGCGAGGCGACCGTCGTCGGCGCACCCCACGAGAAGTGGCAGGAACGACCCGTCGCGTTCGTCGTCCCGACGGACGACGCCGCGATCGACGAGGACGCCTTCCTCGAGGAACTCAACGAGTTCCTCATGGAGGACTACCCCAAGTGGTGGACCCCGGACTCGGTCGTCCACATCGACGAGGTTCCAAAGACCGCTACGGGCAAGTTCGACAAGAAGACGCTCCGCGAGCAACACGATATCGAGTCGCTTCTCGACGACGCTCCGGACCCGGACGCCGAGTAAGTCCGGTCTACGGCGGGTATCGCACACGGAGTCTTCTCCCGCTTTCGGACGATCGGATCGCTCGATTCGTAGCCTCTCTCGTCGTATTCGGTACGAATCAAACAGCGACCGATTCGACATTCCCTGGAACGATTGACTTTTCACCATCAGATGAAGTGATACGGGTACGATAGTGAGTCGAGACGATGAGGAGACGGTTCCGGACGACGAGCGAGACGCCCTCCTGACGATCGCTCACGGCGCGGTCGTCACGTCCGGCGGGATTTCCGGACAACGGGCACTGACGACGGCGGTCGAGGTCGTCCTCGCACGAGGCCTCGGCCCGATGGCCTACGGCGTGTACGCGATGGCGTGGCGGATCGCACAGATACTCGTCCGGATCGTGACCTTCGGGAGCGTGCCGGTGCTTCAGCGATACGTCCCCGCATACGACGGAACGCCGAAGCGCCAGTCGGTCGTCGTCGGGTTAGCGTACGCGACGACGGTCGGGTTCGGCGTCGTACTGGCGATCAGCGTCTGGCGATTGGCCCCGTGGATCAACGAACTCACCGTCGACCAGCCGTCGTTCGTGCCGACGATGCGCGGGTTCGGATTCCTCGTGGTGTTGCTCGGCGTCGTCACGATCGTCTCCGGAAACTTCCGGGCAGTCGGCTCCGCCCGCGGCGAGGTAGTGTTCAACAAACTGCTCCGCCCGGGGGTTCGGTTCGGCTGTGCGACCGCGGCACTCGCCCTCGGATACTCGGTCGTCGGAGTCGCCGGCGCGATCGTCGTCGGCACTGGCGTCCTCGCAGCGCTCGCCGCCCCGATCGCGGCGCGTGTGACGGGAATCGTGCCGTCTCTGCGCGAGGCCCGAAGCGAGGTTCGACGATTCTACAATCATGCGGCTCCCGTCGCGATGAGTAGTCTCGGAAAAGTGTTCCAGAACCGCGTCGACGTGCTCCTGGTGGGGGCGTTACTGACGACGGTTGCGGCCGGCGTGTACAACGCCCTCCTCGTGTTGATCGCGATCGCGTGGATTCCGTTGCAGTCGTTCAACCAGCTGTTACCGCCGGTCGCATCGGAACTGTACGCCGACGGTCGGATCGAGGTGCTCAACGAGATCTACACGTCCGTTACGCGGCTGATCGTCACCACGGTCGTCCCCGTTCTCGCGATCCTCCTCGTCTACGGGCGAGACCTCCTCGCGCTGTTCGGCCCGACGTACACGCAGGGGTACGTGCCACTGGTCGTGTATCTCGGCGGCGTGTTCGTCGGCAGCGCCGTGGGGGCGACCGGGTGGCTCCTGATGATGACCGACCATCAGTACGCTCGAATGCTCCTCGACTGGCTCCTCGCCGCCCTCAACGTCGCGCTGACGTACACGTTCATCGTCCAGTTCGGCCTCGTCGGTGCCGCCCTCGGCACGTCGCTCGCGATCGCCATCCAGAACGGCATTCAGGTGCTCCTCCTCCGACGGTTCGAGGGCCTGTGGCCGTTCGATCGAACGTTCCTCACGCCGATCGCGGCTGGCGGCGTCACGCTGCTCGTCATGTGGACGATCCGCGTCAGCGTTTCGAGTAGTCTCGCCCCCGTACTCGGTAGTGTCGCCGGGTTGGGAAGCTACATCGTGTCGCTCCACGTACTCGGTATCGATCCTCGCGATCGACTCGTCGTTCGCGAACTCGTCGATCGGTATCGGACCGACCTGACCGAGACGCTACAAACGGCCACTCGATCCGCGTAGGCGAATGGAACCGTTTTGGAGCCGGGAGCAGCGAAGATACGTCGTGTACCGGCGCCGTCGATCGAGTCATACAGTTTACTGCAAGTCATTTCCGGCGCAACCGCGATCCGGGCGGCGGTTGCGCCAGTAAACCGTTACAGCAATCCGTATCAGAAGTCCATCAGCACGAACACGACGAGGTAGGAGACCGCTCCAAAGGCGACGACAGCGCCCATCCAGACGGAGATGATGATCGCCGCCTGTTTGCCGGTCATCTCCTCCCCGTCGAGGATCGTTTCCAGTTCGGTGAGCGAGTCACGGAGGCTCATGACCGAGGATACCCCGCAACGCGTGAAAAATTTGACGTACTGACATCTCAGTGCCGATCGAACACGCCGTTCGTGTGATAAATAGGAGGGTCTAGAACAGGTTCCACAGGAGTCTAAAACAGGTCCTGGGTCAACTCGAGGGTCTCCTCCCGATCGTCCCAGTCGACGAAGATGGCGACGCTGGTCGCGCTGGTGATGATGTCCTGGACGTTGATCCGGGCCTCGGCCAGCGGGTTGACGATGTCGCTGATGACGCCGGGCTGGTTCGGGAGTTCGCCGCCGGTCACGCGGACGACGGCCATCGGTTCGTCGACGGTGACGCTCGAGAGTTCGTCGCGCGCGATGACCTCTCGGTGGAGGATGTTCTCGGCGCGTTCGGCCTCCTCCTCGTCGATGTAGAACGTGACGGTGTCGAGGCCGCTCGCGACGGCGTCGATGTTGACGTCGCTCTCGGAGAGGGCCTCAGAGAGATGGTAGAAGACGCCGGGCTGGTTGCGGATCGCCCGGCCGGCGACGGTGAGACAGGCCAGCGGGCGCTCGCGCAGGTCGACGAGGTTCTGGAACTCGCCTTCGATGCTGGTCCCGCCCGAGAGGAGGTCGCCGTGCTGGTAGTGGACGACGCGGACGTCGAGGTTGCCGTCCTTGTACGACAGCGCGGAGGGCGCGACGACCTCGGCCCCGCGGAACGAGAGGTTCCGGAGTTCGTCGACCGAGATCTCGCCGACGTTGCGGGCTCCCTCCACGACGTTCGGGTCGCCGGTCATGACGCCCTCGACGTCGGTGACGATGACGACCTCGTCGGCGTCCATGTACTTGCCCATCATGACCGCAGTCGTGTCGCTGCCGCCGCGGCCCAGCGTCGTGATCGAGCCGTCCGGTCCCTCCGCGAGGAAGCCGGTGATGACCGGGACCGTCCCGTCGAGCTCCGCGGCGACCTCTCCGGCGCGTCGCTGGGTCTCCTCGACGTTGACCTCGCCGTACTCGTCGGTGACGACCGGCCAGTCGTCGCTGCCGGGCTCCAGGAAGGTCGCGTCGATGTCCCGGGCCGATAGCGCCGCCTTGAGCATCCGGACCGAGGTCCGCTCGCCCATGCTGACGATCTGGGCCCGATCGGCCTCGTCGGTCTCGAAAGTGATCTCCTCGAGCAGTTCGTCGGTGGTCGATCCCATCGCGCTCGCGACGACGGCGATCTCGTGGCCGTCCTCGACGGCCGCCGCGATCGAATCCGCCGCGCGGTTGATCCGATCGCCGCTCCCGAGACTCGTCCCGCCGAACTTGGCTACGACGCGCATACTGGCACCTCGCAATTGCGGTTCGTTCGCGTACCGGTGGCGTGGCTCATGTGCCAGTGCGTAACCAGAGCGAGCAGATAACTGTGTCCCATTGCCCGCATTTTTACCGGGCTTTTGCCCGGAACCGATCGCCGAATCGCCCTCCTCGAGCGGGATCGATCGGACCTCGTGACTGTCCGCTCGTCGTGAACTGCGGGCGGGATTTATGTTCGTGGGTAGCATTGCCACACGCAAATGAACGTACGGGACGCACTCGAGGCCGATGCCGACGCGCTGGCGTCGATCGCGGACTCTCCGACGGACGTCATGCGAAATCTGGTTCACGATCGGACGGTCCGCGTCGCCGAGGACGGCCCGCGCGACCCGAACGCCGACGTCGGCGACTCCCAGTACGACGGCTCGGATCCGGAGGATCTGCTCGGGTTCATCAGTTTCGACGCGAGAGAGGACACCGTCCACGTCACCCAGCTCGACGGTACGAGCGAGGCCTGCGAGCGGCTGCTGGCCGAACCGGTCCGGTTCGCCGAACAGGAGTCGATGGCCGTCGAGGTGCTGGTCACGCCCGGGGCCGAACTGATCGAGTCGGCGGCCGAGGAACTGGGCTTCGAAAGACGGGGAAACGGCCCCCGGTTCAACGGGTCGCAGACGGTCCGGTTCCGTCTCGATCCCTGAGGAGCCTCGCCCCCCACCGAACGCCGTCGATCCAGACCGGACGGCCGACGTTATTTTTATCATATCCGTAGTGTCGAGAATAACCGAAGCAATTATTGCCGACAACGGTGCCTCCCGCGATGTATGCCATCGGATCACAACATGCCCGACTACGAGCAGGTCCGCGAGGGATTCTCGTGGGAGGACATCTACGACGCGGCGGACTGGGACGCACCGGACCGGATCAACATCGCACACGAGGTCTGCGATCGCCACGCCGAGAACAGGGAGAAGGTGGCGCTCTACCAGGTGAGCGAAGACGGCGATCTGACGACGCTGACGTTCTGGGAACTGGCCGAGCGGACGAACCGGTTCGCGAACGTCCTCGAGAGCCTCGGGATCGAGCAGGGCGATCGCGTCTTCTCGTACATGCCGCGGATCCCGGAACACTACGTCGCGCTTGTGGGGACGGTAAAGCGCGGGGCCGTCTTCGGCGGGATCAACGAGCGGTTCGGTCCTGACGGCATCTCCTACCGCCTGGACGACTGCGACACGAAGGCGATCGTCACCACCGCCGAGAACCGTGACACCGTCGCGGATGCGCTGGAGAACGCCCCATCCGTCGAACACGTGATCGTCGTCAGCGACGACGGGACGGGAATCCTGCGCGGAGACGTCAGCTACCACGACGAGATGGAGACCGCGAGTCGCGAGTACGAACCGGCCGACACCGGCGGCGAGGACGACGCCCTGCTGTACTACACCAGCGGAACGACCGGGCTGGCAAAGGGCGTTCTCCACAAGCACCGGTGGGTCACCGGCGTCGCCGCCACCCAGAAGTACGCCGTCGACCTCCAGGAGGGCGACCTGTACTGGTCGACGGGCGATCTCGGGTGGCTGACCGGCCCGATCAACACGCTGGGCGCGTGGTTCTGGGGGACCGCGCTGTTCACCTACGAGGGCGAGTTCGACCCCGCGGAGTGGGCCGACCTGCTCGATCGGTTCCCGGTCACCGTGCTGTTCTCCATCCCGACGGCCTACCGCATGCTCCGCGAGCACGAGGACGTCCTCGAGGGGGTGTCGCTCGATCTGCGCCACGCGCTGTCGATCGGCGAACCCCTCTCGGCGGGCGTCGTCGAGTGGGGCGAGGAGACGCTGGGCGTCACGATCCACGACACCTACGGCCAGACCGAGACGGGGAACATGATCATCAACAACTACCCGACGATGGAGGTCCGGCCGGGGTCGATGGGCAAGCCGCTTCCCGGCATCGAGGCCGCCGTCGTCGACCCCGAGACCGGCGAAGTGCTCGATCCCGGCGAGACGGGCGAGATCGCTCAGCGCGGAGACTACCCCTGTTTCTTCGCGGAGTACTGGGAGAAGCCCGCACAGACCGAGTCGTGTTTCGTCGACGGCCCGGACGGACAATGGTACCTCTCGGGTGACCTCGCGAACGTGGACGAAGACGGCTACTTCTGGTTCGAGGGCCGGGCCGACGACGTCATCCTCTCCTCGGGGTACCGGATCGGGCCCTTCGAAGTGGAGAGTTCGCTCGGCGAGCACGAGGCCGTCGCCGAGGCCGCAGTCGTGCCGAAACCCCACCGGGAGCGAGGGAACATCGTGAAAGCGTACGTCGTCCCCAGCGAGGCCGCGACACCCTCCGAGGACCTCAAGGAGGAGATCAGGACTCACGTCCGCGACGAACTCTCGGCTCACGAGTACCCACGCGAGATCGAGTTCCGCGACGAACTCCCGAAGACAGTCACCGGGAAGATTCGCCGGACGGAACTCCAGGACGAGGCCGAAGAGGAGGTCGAGGCCGACTGACTGCGCGTCGGAACCGGTTCCAGATCGGGGACCCGGGAGCGCGCCTCCCTAGGTAGATCCCGTTTCGAGTACGGGATCGTCCTCGAGTCCCAGAAAGTCGATCGCGGTCCGGTAGAAGATGTCGCGGGCCGTCTCGCGGGGCAGATCACGGGCCAGCAGTCCGGCACGCTCCTCGCGGTAGGGGTACGGGACGTTCGGAAAGTCCGAGCCGTACATGATCGAGTCGGAGCGGTCGATCAGGGTTTCGTCGGCGATCGACGACGGGTCGAAGCCCATCGTCTCGGGGGCCGACGCCGACATCGCGACCGTCGTGTCGAGGTAGACCTGTTCATTGGTCCGCGCCAGATCGAGGAACGCATCGACCTCGTAGGTTCCCATGTGCGCACAGCAGACCCGAAGGTCCGGGTACGAGTTCACCACCTCCGCGAACGCGTCCGCACCGACGTAGGGGCTGTCCTCGAACATCGGCGCAGTGCCGCCGTGATAGGTGATCGGCCGATCGTACTCGGTCGCGACCTCCAGTGCGGGCTCGATGCGCGAGTCCGCGGGACGACACTCCTGGACCGGACAGTGAATCTTCAGGCCGCGAGCCCCGTTCTCGAACGCCTCGCGAACGACGTCGGCGACGTCTTCGTCGTCGGGATGGACAGTCGCGAACGGGATCATGAACGTCGACGCCTCGGCCTGCGCACCGAGCCACGCGTTCAGGTCGCGCGCGAGTCCGGGCTCGTGGGCGTACGGGAGGGCGACGTAGGCCGCGACGCCGGCCGATCGAAGGACGTCCTCGATTCCCGTTCGGGACGTCGGCGAGGAAAACTCCCAGCCGGCCTCCTCGGTGAGCGTCCGCTGGATCGCGGCGGCGAGGCGATCGGGGAACACGTGCGTGTGGGCGTCGATTGCCGGGCGAAACGCGGATGGGGGCTCCTCTGCCGCCGACCGTCGATCGGAAGGTACCATAGCTGTCGGACACCGGTCCATACCGGATCAGGAGTGATAGCTGTACTGCCCGCAAAGAGGCCGGACCCGGGCCGCTAGCTGAACTTCTGGACCGTCACGTCGAGCGTATCGAGGTCGACGATCGGTGCGTATCCCGCGTCGGGATCGATGTTGACGCTCTTCTGGAAGTCCGTCTGGGCCTGCCAGCAGCCGGAGTTGATCGCGAGCACGTTGTGGTACTTGCCGAACCCGAGTTTGTGGACGTGTCCGGTATGGAAGATGTCGGGGACCTCGTCGATCGCGAGGTAGTCCTGCTCCTCGGGTGCGAGACGGGTGTGGCCGCCGAACTGGGGCGCGACGTGGCGTTTCTTCAGGAGCTGGTACATCGCCCTGTGGGGCTCGTCGTAGCTCGCTTTCTCCTCGGGCAGTTCGGCGATCACCTCGTCTAGCGAAACGCCGTGGTACATGAGCACGGACACCCCCTCGATCGTCACCATCGACGGATTGCTCACGATGCGTGGATCGTGAGCCGACATGATCTCCCGGAGTTCCTCGTCGAATCCGGGCTGGGGCTCGGCGAGTCGCACCGCGTCGTGGTTGCCGGGAATCATGACGATCTCGAGATCGCCGGGCACCCGTTTCAGGTGCTCGTTGAACGCCTCGTACTGCTCGTAGATGTCGACGATGTCGAGTTCCTCGTCCTGGTCGGGATAGACGCCGACGCCCTCGACCATGTCGCCCGCGAGCAGCAGGTACTCGACGCGCTCGCCCGCCTCGGTGTGGAGCCAGTCGGCGAAGCGATTCCACGCGTCCGCCATGAACTCCTGACTGCCGACGTGGACGTCGCTGATGAGTGCCGCCTGAACCGGCCGATCGGCCGTCGAGGGCTCGTGGGTCCGGGGAACGTCGGGGAAGTGCATCGAGTCGACGAACGCGATCCCCGAATCGTCCGCCAGCGTCCCCTCCATCGCGAGCACCTCGTCACAGAGCAGTTCGTCCACGAGGTCGACGTACTCCCGGTCTTTCATCACCAGCCACGGGAAGGTGCCCGTGGCGTCCTCGAGTTCGACCAGCCAGTGGCCGCTGGCCGTCGATCGGACGTCGTTGACCAGTCCGACCATCGCGACTTCCTCGCCGCCCGGCATCGACTCGATCGCCGTCGCCGGGCGGTGGTTGACGCGACTCCGCAGTTTCGAGCCGAGACGATCGAGCCGATCCCGGAAGACCGAGACGAAGTCGCTGTACTCGCCGGTCCCGGTACTCGCCCCGGTCATGTCGTTGCTGATTTCGAGCGACCGGAGGTCCGGATCGACCGATCGATCGGCGACCGACGAAGACCCCTCCGTTTCAACTGGAGACGGCCCGACCTCGTGCGTCGAATTCGGAGAGGACTCTCCAGTTGAAACGGAGGGGTCGGTCGTGGAGGGGCTCGCCGCGGACTGCGCCGCGGCGTCGGTCGAATCGCCGGATCGATCGGAGGAGGGTCCAGTCAGCTGGCTCCCATCGAGGGCCGCGTCGACGTGGTCGGTCGTGACGACGAGGGCTCCCTCGGGGAGCGATTCGATGACGCGCTCGAGGACGGCCCGGGAATCGTCCGCGGACGCGATCTTCGTCACCGCCTCACGTTCGGCGTTGTACCCGCGACTGGTGAGTTCGCTGACGATCCGGGCCGGGCCCTCGAGTGGCACACCCCTCGCATTCGTGACCGCGGGGAAAAACGTAGCGAATGCCCGATCGAATCCGGAAACGTAGCAGCCTCGATCTCGATCGAATCCGGTAGCGGAGCGTATCCCGATCCAGGAGGTATCGACGATCGGATTCGAGCGTCGCGGTCGAACCAGCCCGAACAAAACGTTGATTGCCGGCCCCGGCAAAACACGGGACGATGAGCGGTCCCGATTCCGGAGACTCCGCCGACGACGGCCACGGTGACGACGCTCCCGACACCCGCGACGAGCCGCCGTCGGATGGGACCGACGCTCCGGACGAGACGCACGCGAAAGATACCTCGACACGGTCGTCCGACGATTCGACCCGGCGAACCGACGGGACGTCGAATCGAACCGCCGGTGACGAGACTGACTCGACTGGCGACAGCGCAGTCGCCGGCTCGAACGGCGATCGAGACGCCACCGTGGGTACAGCCGCAAACACCGGCGATCGAGGCGACGGCGACGCCGTCACCATCGAGGACGACGGCGTGATCCGCTGGTTCCTGAACACGGACGACGGAACCGTCGTCTTCGCCCGCGACGTGTTGAGCAGCGTGGCGATCGTCGCGGTCGTCGGACTCTTGCTGTTCGGGGTCAGCGGGATCTGGCCGCCGCTGGTCGCCGTCGAGAGCGGGAGCATGGAACCGAACATGGAACGCGGCGACCTCGTCTTCGTCGTCGACGACGATCGGTTCGTCGGCGACGGTTCCGCCGCCGGCACCGGGGTCGTCACGCTTGATAACGGACAGGAGAGTGACCACGAGAAGTTCGGCAACCCCGGCGACGTCATCGTCTTCAGGCCGGACGGGACGGATCACCGGACGCCGATCATCCACCGGGCCCACTTCTACGTCGAGGAGGGCGAGAACTGGGTCACGACCCAGGCGAATCCGTCGTATCTCAACGGAAACGACTGCAACGATATCCGGTCCTGTCCGGCACCCCACGACGGGTTCGTGACGAAAGGCGACGCGAACTACAACTACGACCAGGTCGGGTTGAGTCCCAAGTCCTCCGTCGTCAAACCCGAATGGGTCACGGGGAAGGCGATGTTCCGGATCCCCTGGCTCGGCCACGTCCGCCTGACCTTCGACACGATTCTCGGCGGGACCGTCACCACGTCGCCGACGATCGTCGGGGCGAGTCCCGCCGGAGCAGGTCCCGCCGCGACGGGAACACCCGCCGTCGGGGCCGCGAGCGCTGGCGTCGCTGGCGTCGCAGCGACCGGCGTGACCGCTGCCGTCGCCGTCTCGCGACGTCGGTTCTGACGACGATTTTCGAAGTGATCGTCGATTCTCGAAGTGACCAGCGATTCACAAGGTCGCCGAACACGCCCGTTTCTACTTCCCGAGCATGTCGAGTTGGAACGGCGAAACCTGACTGCCGGAAAAGTACCGCTATCGACGCCGATCAACTCAGTTCTCGAATCGCGCCTGGACGAACGGCTGGATGTCGTCGATGTCGGACAGCCGGGAGTCCGAGAGGAGGACCGCCTCCGTCTCTTCGAGTGGAACCGAGAGGCTGATCTCCTTGGTTCGACCGTACCGGCCCTTCGAGACGACGACCGCGTTGACGATCCCGAGCATGTCGAGTTCGCTGATGAGATCGGTGACCCGGCGCTGGGTCAGCACGTCGGCGTCGATCTCCTCGCAGAGGCGCTTGTAGATGTTGAACACCTCGCCCGTGTTGATGCTGTGAACGCCGTTCTTCTCCAGGAGGATGATCGAGAAGAGGACGAGTTTGCTCTGCGTGGGAAGGGTGCGGACGACTTCGACGACGCGATCGAGTTCGATCTTGTCCTGGGCCTGGCGGACGTGTTCCTCGACGATCGTCTCCGTTTGAGCGCGCTCGGCGAGTTCGCCCGCGGTCCGGAGCAGATCGAGCGCGCGGCGCGCGTCCCCGTGTTCCTGGGCCGCGAAGGCGGCACACAAGGGAATCACGTCGTCGGAGAGCGCGCCCTCTTTGAACGCGACGTCCGATCGGTGCTGGAGAATGTCCCGGAGCTGGTTCGCGTCGTACGGCGGGAAGACGATTTCCTCCTCGCCGAGCGAGGACTTGACCCGGGGATCGAGGAAGTCCGTGAACTTCAGGTCGTTGCTGATCCCGATGATCGACACCCGCGAGTTCTCCAGTTCGGAGTTCATCCGCGAGAGGTTGTAGAGCGTATCATCTCCGCTCTTCTCGACGAGTTTGTCGATCTCGTCGAGCATGATCACGACCACGCGCTCGTCGTAATCGACGGCGTCGAAGAAGACGCTGTAGACCCGATCCGTCGGCCACCCGGTCATCGGAACCTCCTCGAACGAGTCCCGGTCGGCCTCGAGTTCGTCGATCCGGTCCTCGAGTTCCGATCGGGAGGCAAACGGCGTCGAGGCGAGCGGGTGGTCCAGCGGGAGTTCTCGATCGTCGGCCGCGGCGTCACCGGTCGACCCCTCTGTTTCGACTGGAGATTCGGTAGACGCGAAGTCGATATCGTCTCCAGTTGAACCAGTTTCGTTGGGGTCGTTCGACGCCCGACCGGGCGTCCCGTCCGTCGCGACGTCCCCGAAGAGATCGGACCCATCGTCGGTCGATCGTGCGCCAGCGTCGTCGTAGTCGTCTACGTCCGCGCGCAGGGATTCGAGCGTCTCGATGCGATCGGTGATGCGGGCCTCGTTCTTTTCGATGAACTTGTTGGCCAGCTGTGCGAGGACGCGATACTGGGTATCGGTCACCTCGCAGTTGATGTACTCGACGTCACACGGGACGCTGTACTTCTGTGACGTGCTCTCGAGTTCCTTGCTGACGAACTTGGCGCTCGCGGTCTTGCCCGTTCCCGTCTTGCCGTAGATGAGGATGTTCGAGGGCGTCTCCCCACGAAGTGCAGCGACCAGAATCGTCGCCATCTTGTTGATCTGGTCGCTTCGGTGGGGGAGCTCGTGTGGCGTGTAGGACGGACGCAACACTTCCTTGTTCTCGAAGATCGGTTCGCCACTGAGAAGATCGTCGAACAGCCCCTGGTTCGACTCGTCGTCGGCGATGTCGGAACTCCCGAAGTCCGTCGAGAAGCCCGCCGTCCGCTCTCCCTCGACGTCGACATCGTCTACGTCGACGTCGGTTCTCGTGGTTTCTGTGTCGTCGTCTGACATCCGTCGTACACGTACCCCCTTGTTTCGAGTGGAGTTCGGACCCCGAATACAGGAATATCGGTCCGCAGATGGCCTTCTGAGCCGTATCTACTATTCCAGGTCCTCGGTCCGAGTCCAGTTGATGCAAACGAAACAGTGGAAGACCGGCGTATTAAATTCTTCCATTCAATTCAACGTGCCGACCGGATCGGCAGGCGCGATCGAACAGGAGAGAAGCGACTCCTCGAGGGGAAGAGCGGATCGCCCTGGGACCTGATGACGTGACGAAGTGATGATCTGCGTGGATGGTCGAGTGACGGAAGCGAAGAACATTGATTGATCGATGGGACAACTGGTTTGATCGATCGATGGGACGACTGGTTAGTCGGCGATGAAGGGAGAGATCGATCGGAGAGGGAGAGTGGTCGAGGAGAAGAGGTTGATCAGAGAGGGAGAATGATCGGGGAGAGAAAGGGATCGATCGGACGGAGAGAATTATAATATTACCATTCTAGTCTCCTAGTATGAAGTCCGGCTCTAGCCCCCCACCCCTTCGTTTCGGGTGGAGAGACTCGAAGGTGGGGTGGTGGGGGAGGGGGTTCTAAGAACGAGAAGTTTTATGATGGTTGTGGAAAAACAGCATCCGTACTACTAGCAAAGTAGTACATTTACTAGAAAGACTGTTGTTTGTTACTAGACTCTGCTAGATCTAGCGTTCTCAGCCGTCTTTGTTACTAGAGATATCGATTCGCCTCGATTCTCTCCATAGCGGGTCCGACGAACGGGTTCGAGTCGAAAGGAGGGCGTCCAGCTCGTCCCGTCCACGTGGATCCGGCTATCCGACCCGGGACTCCCTCGGCACTCTCCAGTTGAAACGAAGGGGTGGGGGTGTTCCGCTCCTCACCGATCGGCTTCCCGTCCCGATCGGTTCGGGGTCGTTCGCCTTTTGCTATCACTCGCCTCTTGGCCTCACATATCACGAGTTTGTCAGCGTGGCGGGTAGTCGTCGGATCGTCGTCGTTACCGCTTCCGAATCGTGCTACTCCCGCGGCAGTGTTACCCGCGCAGTCAGTTACCCGCGCAGTCAGTTACTCGCGCAGTCATCTATGTTACCCGCGTGGTTCGTGTTACTCGCGCGGAAATGAATTCCCACGAATCGTCGTGCCGGTGATAACCGTCGTGTCGGTGATCGATCTGGCAGTACACGACGATTTCACCCGTTTCTCGTCACACTCCCGCATCACGGCTCTCGACGACCTCGATGCGATCGTTCGGTCGCGAGTTCCAAAATCTATCCCGATCGCGACCTGAAATACGGGTTGTCCTTCGTCGCAGAATTGTATTCAGTAGTATTAGAGAGTCAATATGTCTGACGTAGGCTTAAGTGAGTTCAGTCAGTAGTACGCGCAGATGCACCCCTCGGTGCTGGAGGTCCCCAAGGATGGGATTGTTCACAGAACTCAAAGATAGTATCTCTCGGGCGACGGATCGCCTGTTCTCCGAACAGGAACCGAAACGAATCGGTATCTATGGACCGCCGAACGCCGGCAAGACGACGCTCGCGAATCGAATCGCACGCGACTGGACCGGCGACGCGATCGGGACGGAAAGTCACGTTCCACACGAAACGCGACGTGCACGTCGGAAGGAAGGCGTCGAAATCGAGCGGAACGGAAAGACGGTGACGATCGACATCGTCGACACCCCGGGTGTCACGACGAAAGTCGACTACGAGGAGTTCACCGACGAGATGGAGGAAGACGACGCCATCCGCCGGTCACGCGAGGCCACCGAGGGCGTCGCCGAGGCGATGCACTGGCTGCGCGAGGACGTCGACGGCGTCATCTACGTGCTTGACAGTGCGGAGGATCCGATCACCCAGGTCAATACGATGCTGATCGGCATCATCGAATCCAGGGATCTGCCGGTCCTCATCTTCGCGAACAAGATCGACCTCGACGAGTCGAGCGTCAAGCGGATCGAGGACGCGTTCCCGCAGCACAAGACCGTTCCTCTCTCCGCGAAGGAAGGCGACAACATGGACGAAGTGTACGATAGCATCGCGGAGTACTTCGGGTGAGCAGGCATGCCAAAAGCAACCAATACGGACGACCCGGACGGTCCCGACGGCGTCCAGATCGATCTCATCAGCGGCGAGCGCATGGACGGGATGGCGACCATGGAGAAGATCCGGATGATCCTGGACGGCGTCCACGAGGGGAACATCGTCATCCTCGAGGAGGGGTTGACGCCCGACGAGGAGAGCAGACTCATCGAGGTGACGATGGCCGAGATCAGTCCCGACGAGTTCAACGGGATCGAAATCGAGACCTACCCCAAGTCGGAGACCCGTGACTCGTCCCTGCTCGGTCGCATCATGGGGTCCGACGAATCGACGGCGAAACTGACGGTGATCGGTCCGGCGAACCAGATCGAAACGCTCCACAAGGACGAAACGCTCATCAGCGCGCTCGTGTCTCGAAACTAATGCCACACGAATGCACGAACTGCGGCCGCACGTTCCCCGACGGCTCGAAGGAGATGCTCTCGGGCTGTCCCGACTGTGGGGGGAACAAGTTCCAGTTTGCGCCGAACGGAACGGTCGCGCGAGATTCGTCGGACCGGACCGACAGCGCCGCCACGATCGAGCAGCCCGGCGGCTCCGACAGTACCGGGCCTGCCTCGTCGACCGAACGGTCCGATCCTGACTCCGGTTCCGAAACCGGGGACGGCGTCGCGACCCGGGCCGCCGAAACGGTTCGTGACTTCGTGACGTCGGACTCGTCGGACACCGGTCGATCGGGGACCGGACCAGGGGACGGTGCCACCGGAACCAGCGCATCGTGGCCCACCACGGACACCGAATCGTCGGTCGACCGGAACACCGGCCCGGACGGCAGTTCGGGCGACGTGGGCGAGTTCGGCGAGTGGCCGGAGACGGCACGACGGCCCGAAGACCGATCGACCGGCGACGAAAGCACCACAGCCGCCGCCGATCGATCGGTGTCTACGAATCTGGATCAGTCACAGACTGCGGATCCGGACCAGTCGGCATCTCCGGATCCAGCGCTGTCGGCTGATTCGACCTCGTTTGCGGACGACGAAGACACGGCGCAAGCAGACGCCAGAACCGACGTCGTGAGTCGGGACGACCTCCCTTCGGAACCGCCCACCGCGGGCGACGAACCGTCCCTCGAGGATGCGGACCGCCCATCTCGGCCGGCGGACACCGAGGACGCACCGCCGGAGCACGGCCGCGTCGTCAGCGAACCGTCGGCAGATCGGCCGTCGATCGAAGACCTTCGCGAGGAACTCAACGAGCAGTTCGAGAGCATCAAGATCGTCAGTCCCGGCCAGTACGAACTCAATCTCATGGAACTGTACAATCGCGAGGAGTACATCATCTCGCTGCAGGAAGACGGCCGATACGTCATCGACGTCCCGGACTCGTGGCGCGGCGACGATGCAGAGTAATCGTCCACTGCGAAGCTAATTCCCCGTCGTCGGCAACTCCAGCACCGGGACATTTCGACTGGAACTATCTCCGAATCTGGGACGCCAGTCAATTACTACGGGAAACTAATCCCACCTGAAACGATGGGTTCACGATTCGTCCTGGAGCACGTGCTGTCGCGACGGCGAGTTAGCCCGAGACAGATGGATTTATGCGACGTGACCGACAGCTACCGAGTATGAGCACTCCAACCAAGATCGTCCTCGGTACGGTGGCCATCTCGGCACTGCTTGCGGTCCTGCTCCTCTTCCAGAGCGCCTTCGCCTGATGTTCGAGACCCGGGTAGTCTCGAGTCGGCTCGAAGCGATCCAGGAGGAGTACGCGCCCGACGCACAGGTCGTCGACTGTTCGCGGGACTTCGAGACGCTTCCGCCGGCGCAGGCGGAGGACCTCGGCTTGCTCGCGGACGCGCTCGATCCGGCGAGCTATCCCGCCGAGTGGCTTCCGGACGACGCGCCGACGCTCCTGTCCCGCTACGCGAGTTCGGACTTCACGATCGGGATGCCGGGCGACGGGAGCGTCGTCTGGACGCGCCAGACCGATCCCCCGACGATCATCGTCAAACCGCGGGTCGAAGGCTCGCCCGAGTCCTTCGTCGAGTTCCTGATCGCGGAAGCGTTCGTGGAACTGGACCTCGGGGTTCCCGAACACTTTCTCGGGTTCTTCGAGGCGGACTATCACGATCTGAACCGGGCGGTCGAACTCGATCCCGGCGGTACCTACCAGGTCGCCGCGGCGCTGTTCGACGGATGGGTCGGCCTCCAGAGCCGCGACGTCTTCGCCAGCTGGCACGACGACCATCCGGAACTGGCCGCCGCGTGGCAGGACGCGGGGACCCGCCTCGAGGATCGCGTCGCCGACCTCCCGCGGGCGGTCGCACGCGGCGACACCGAGTTCGCGGACGCGGCCGAACTCGCCTGTGCGGCTATCAAGCACGCGATCGAGTTGCCGGCGCCGTTCGCCGCGCTCGACACCGAGGCCTACCGGGATCACGGGTCCGACTACGCGATCCGGTGGGCCGAGAAAACGTTCGACTCGCTGGCGGACTGAGCGACGCCCATTATCCAGAACCGTTCGACGCCGATCCTACCACTCCGTTCGATCTCGAGTCTACCAGTTCGTTCGACGCCGATCCGCCCAATTCGTTCGATCTCGAGTCTACCAGTTCGTTCGACGGCGGTCCGCTATTCGGATTCGACCCGTTCGAGGACGATCCGATCGTCGAATCCGCCGCGTTCGGCTCGTTTCTCGCGGCGACGCGTCTCGAGGTCGGCCATCGTCCGTTCTCGATCGTCGAGTATCGCACGGATCACCTCGAGAACGTCGGCCAGTTCCTCGAGGTCGCGCGACTCCTCGAACTCCGCCGCTTCCTCCGTGAGTTTCGCGGCGAGTCTTTCGGCGTACTCCGCGTCGTCAGCAGTGTGAATCGCCGGCCGCTCGTCATTTGCCTTGATGATCTCCGGAATCCGATCGCGAACGAGTTTGTCGTACTCGGTAGGCATGTGTTCGAGTGGAAGATACCGGGATGGACTGAACTGAAACAGCGGTTCAGAACTCGGCGTCGACGGTGCCGTCTTCGTCGAGGTCGATCACGCCGTCGAATAGGTCGCGGAACTCGTCGACCAGCGCCGGGTCGTGGGGTTCTTCGGAGAGGTGGAAGAGACCGATCGCGTCGTACTCCTCGAGCAGGACGAGGATCCGCTCGACGGCGTCCAGTGCGCGTTCGTCGCCGGCGTAGTAGGCGAGTTCGGTGACGGAGTCGAAGCTGATACGGAGTTTGCCGTCGTGGTCGCCGAGAAAGCCGTCGATGTGGTCGACGATGCCGTCGACGTCGTCGGGTGCGGCGACGTAGTGGACCGTGTCGCTCGTGCGCCGAGAGTAGCCGCGTTCGATGCTCAGGGTGTCGAGAATCTCGGCGCGTTCTTCGTCGACGTCGTAGTACTCGAGTTTCTGCCTGACTTCGCGGGCCGTGGTTCGGGTGGAGACGACGAGGAAGTTGTCCGTGTCCGTCTTGAGGAAGTCGGTATCGATCCGATCGGTTTCGCCGGTACTGGGATGAAGAAGGAGGACGCCAGTCCCACCTGACACCGTCTCGGGAGTGCCGTCGATTTCGAGCGTGTACTCCATATTGGAGAGAACAACTTTCGGCACTGACTTAAGAGTGGGGATGTGGGTCCCGACGGGTTCGTGCGATCGACTCCCGGAAGCGATAGTTCGTCGACGAGTCACGGATCACGGCCGCTTCTCGTCCGGACGTTTCACTACCGGTCACTCGTCTGGTTCCAGAAGGACTCGAGAGGGCGAACGGTCGTCGTTCGATCGACCTGAATCCGGATGCCCACGGATCGTGGTCTGTGTGCCCCTCTCCACTCTCATGTTTTTAGGCCAGCCTAAAGTATCTACCGATGCCGAACCGGTCGTCGACATCGACGGCCGTCCACCCGAGAGAGATTGTCGACATTGACGGCCGACTACCCGAGAGATGAGATCGAGTGCCCGGCCAGCGCCCCATCTTCCGGCCGATCGTCGATCCGAATCCGTTTTGCCGGCCGGGCCTGATCGTCCACGTATGAGCGTACGCGAGGAGTTCGACGAGTGGGCTACGAGCGGCCGCGACAAGGGCATGGAGGAGCGACACTGGCACACCGCCAAACACGCCCTCGCACGGATGCCCGTCGAACCGGGCGATACCGTCCTCGATCTGGGCTGTGGGAGCGGCTACGCCGGTCGTGCGCTTCGGGACACCAACGACGCCGGTCGGGTCTACGGGCTCGACGGCGCGCCCGAGATGGCCCACAACGCCGCCGACTACACCGAGGACGATCGAGTCGGCTACGTCGTCGGCGACTTCGGCTCGCTCCCGTTCGCCGACGACTCGATCGACCACGTCTGGTCGATGGAGGCGTTCTACTACGCCAGCGATCCCCACCACACTCTCGAGGAGATCGCCCGCGTCCTCCGGTCCGGCGGCACGTTCTACTGCGCCGTCAACTACTACGAGGAGAACGTCCACTCCCACGAGTGGCAGGAGTTCATCGACATCGAGATGACCCGCTGGGATCGCGAGCAGTACCGCGAGGCCTTCCGCCGGGCGGGTCTCCACGTGGCCGAACAGGACAATATCCCCGATCGGGAGATCACCATCCCGAGCGAGGCCGAGTTCCCGACCGACGAGTGGGACACCCGCGACGCGATGGTCGAACGCTACCGCGAGTACGGGACGCTGCTGACCGTCGGCGTCGCACCCTGATCACGATCGTCGAACGGACACCCCCAGACGGCGTCGTCTCTTCCGACGGCGACCTCCGGACGGAGTCGCCCCTCTGTTTCGTCTGGAGCGGATCTCTCCGTCTCGATGCTCCTCGTCCCATCCGATCCTCCCTCCGAACCCCTTCGTTTCCACTCGAGTCGAAACGAAAGTGCCGTCGTCGCCCGCCTGGGTGTCCGTCGCGATCGATCTCGGGGAATCAGTTCGACTCGAACCGCTCCCCCGCCGGAATCGCGATCTCGAGCCAGTTCTCCTCGGGCGGGAGCGGACAGTCGAAGGTCTCGCTGTAGGCACAGAACGGCGTGTACGCGAGGTTGAAATCGAGGACGATCTCGTCGCCCGTTTCAAGGTCTCGATCGGCGGCCAGTTCCATGTATCGGCCGCCCTGGTAGGTCTGCTGGCCGGTCGTCTTGTCACGGAACGGGACGAAGTAGGGTTCGTCGTTCGGACTCTCGAGCTGGTAGGCGGCCAGTTCGACGGTGCCGTCCTCGAGGTCCGGATCGTCCCGAACGAGGTCGAACTCCAGCGTCACGGTCCGGAGATAGCGCATTTCACGACCGGCAGTCGTGTCCATCAGTACGACCTCGGGATCGTCGTGGACCGTTGCGGTCGCCGTCACCCGGTAGTCGGGATCCGGATCGAAATAGTCGAGGCCGGAGAACGCCTCGCGGTCCTCGGGCGGGATCGGCGACTGTGGATGCTCGGCGAAGAACTCGTCTTTCTCGGCGCGTTTCGATTCGAGGTCCTCTCGCCAGCGATCGACGTCGAGAGCGTCGTCGGACTCCGTCATACCCCACGTAACGTGGCGGGAAGGGAATGGCTTGCGCTTCGGGTGAGGGGAACGCGTCGTGTTCGGTTCGCTGGCGAGATTCGAACCGGCGTTACGTCTCGATCGTCAGGTCTGTTCTCACTCCTCGATCGTCAGGACGCCGTTCCGCGCGGACACGTCGCTGGCCTCGGGGGGCAGTTCGAACTCGAACTGCTCGTCGCCGGTGACGACGATCGCCGTCGATCCGATGACGTCGACCGCGAGGTCGTCGCCCGCGTGGCCGAAGTCGATCGCGATGACGCTCACGTCGTCGTACTCGATCGTTCGGACGACCGCGCCGCTGTGATCGACGTTCTGGAGGGACTCTGGGACTTTCATACCACTCGTAGGCGCTCACGCAGTTAAAGCGACACCCCTACAGATTTCGGCCGCCGACGCGAATCGCGAGCCCGGGCCACGGTTTATATTGGATGGGGCGGCCAGTCCAGTCCGTCAACGCTATGGACGACGACCGCCGAGTACGGTATCCATGACGAACTGGCGGCCGGTGTTCGGCCACGACGAGCCCTACGACGCGCAGGTCGACGGCATCGAGACCGCCATCGATACCGCTCGCGACGGCGGCTACACCGTCATCGAGGGCGCCTGTGGCACCGGGAAAACGATGATCGCGCTCACCGCGGGGATCGACCTCGTGCGCGATCCGGACACCGACTACGAGCGCGTGTTCGTGCTCACGAGCGTCAAACAGCAACTGCGCCAGTTCGAGGCCGACCTCGAGACGATCAACGAAAACTTGCCCGATGACTGGAATCCGGTCTCCGGCCTCACGCTCGTCGGGAAGGCAGACGTCTGTCCGTACAATCGCGAAAACGCCGGCGGGATCGACGATGGCAACGTCTACGATCGCTGTGAAACCCTCCGCGATCGGACCCGCGACCTCACGGGGGAGGGCGGCGACACGACGGCGGGTAGCCTGACCGCACGCGCCCGCCAGCAACAGACCGGGCTCGCGGACAGCGGCCGGACGGGGACCACCGCCCGATTCCTCGAGACTGCGGACGAAACGGCCCCGTACCCGCTCGAGATGCCCACCTACTCGGACGGCGGCCCCGTTGGCACGGAGACCGAGTACTGCCCGTTCTACGCACAGTACCTGGAGGACCTCCCTGACGACGAGGAGGGCGACGCCGCGGAGGCCGTCCCCTTCGACTTCACCGAGGCCGGCATGGTCACGCCCGACGACCTCGTCGCTCGATCGGTCCGACACGGGACCTGCCCACATTCGGTGATGGGCGCACTGCTGGGCCACGCCGAGGTCGTCATCGGGAACTACTACCACTGTGACTCGGATCTACTAGTACAAGCTTCCTGAGAACGACCTCGTTGGTCGTGTTATGAGTGTATGCTAAAAGTAGTTCTCCGGGGGTTCCCAGTTCTTATACGGCGCAACCCAAGTTTCGTAGAACTCTTCTACATCGCGCAGTTCACGCCGTAGGTCGTCGAGTTGCCGAGTGATGTCGTCGGCCTCGTGAAATGGGAGGTCGTGCAGGTTCTCCTTATACGCCTCGAAGTCCTTGTAATGAGAGCGTGGGTCGAACGCGTCCACATCTTTCGCCACCGTGCGAAGACGCGGCAGCCGCACGCCGTGTTGCCGCTTCACACGGTCGCGGTGGACGTTGTTGAAGATCCTAATCTGGTAGTTCATTAACCCAACTTTGTTCTGGAACTGCTCCTTTTCGTTGGGAGCCTTTCGCCCACCAGTCAGCGCAATCCAGCCCGAATTCATCTGATGATGGCGCTTTTCCTTCTCGTCCATTTGCTCGTACTTCCCATACGGAGTCGCGTCGAATCCGTCGAGGACGGCGTGGCGGTATGCTACGTAGCTCACGCCGACAACGAGCGGGGCGAACGAGGTGAACACCGCTGACTCCGTGGAGAGGCCGCGCTCGAACACTACGACGACGACTGCGTACATCAGCGGTACGCGCGCGACGAGCCCCCATTTGAGTGGTGACGGGGATAGCTCTCTGAAGCCGTAAAGATCCTCGTAGACGACCCAGCGGAGGCGGCGTGCGACGAACAGCATCCACACGAGGTGGAAGAGGAACGCCGCGAGCGTGCCGAACACCAGTGCAATGGCCGCTAACACGATGAGAAGTCCGGTGAGTGGCATGTAGATAGAGTTCCGCGCGTCGCGGTAGAACGACGACCGAGTGCGGTCGGCACTCTTCGTGAATATGTGCGCGATAGCGTCAAGCCAGCGCCGCCCCGCCAGTACCGACGCGACTACCACCGCGCCGAACGCGAGAATCCCCGGTGCGTTGAGGTAGTAAACGAGCACGAAGAACCCCGTCGGCACAATGGCGAGGATGAGCGCGTACGACAGTTCGAGGTGCTCGGCGCTCTTGTTCGACGGTTTCTTGGCAGCGCGGTATTCCTTCTTGTCTTGCGGATGGTAGGTGATGACGCCGAGGAGATACCAAGCACAAAACGCGAGTGCGACATGTACTGGATCCCCTAGGAGTCTATCGATGTGATTGAAGAAGACGGCAATCAACACGACTGCAGCAGATGAAATAATGTCGCTCCCAATGACTATTCGTTCTACTCCAGCAACAAGTCCAACCAGTAGTGAGAGAGTCGCACTAATTTTCACCATTAGCCAGATGACATGACGAGTATACGGGAAAGAGTCTCTAATGAATTCATAGATAAACATAATAGTCGAGTAGAGTACAAACCCTAGACTCATTCCTCGCCCTCATCATCAGTAGGGCGGTACAACTGACTCGGGTCAGTAATTTCGAGATCGTCTAGGTCTCGGGTGAGCCGCCGTTCATGCTCTTTGAGTTGGTCATCAGTCAATTCCTTGAGTCGGCTTTGCATAATGTCCCTGGGTGGAACAAGCAACGACGATTGGTCAAGGGAGGGATGGAATCCATAATCCCGACGAACCAGTTCTTCTTTTACAGCTCGAATTTCAACTTTGAGGAGGTCTTTTTCGTCCATATTTTCTAATTCAGATATGGTTGGTCTGAGGAGAAATGATGATTCTACGACCATACTGGCCACTACTGGTAATCAGGGGCTCTGCCGGTCTCTTGTTGGCCATCACTCAAGCCAAGGAGATATTCAAATATAAATTCCTATCAAAGCATTGAGATATGTTGGTCGGCAGATTCTATCAGAAAATCACCATACCCATTATTGAGTACAGCACATATTGTGCTGTAGCATGCCGTACTTGGATATGGGGATTTTCCTGACGTGAGTCCTACTATCGTTATACTTCTTGGATATTAGAATCGCTCTTCCCACATCCAGGACATTTGTACCCTGCTGCTTCAAAGTCGAAAATCACTCCTGACTGCGAACAGGTTGAGTCAATGCACTTCACTTGTGCCATGTATGCTGAATATCCCAATACAGCTTATATCTATCGGCTCAAATGATTATTTTGATATGTAGTGTTTGGAAGCACTCGGTGAGCAGATCTGCGAGCGTTCTCCCAAACCAACTTTACAAGCCATTCACCGTGACTCGGATCTATTAACACAAGCCAGCTGAAATTCCTCCTTATGATACGATACCAATTTGCACCGGATCGCGGACATCATGCCTTAGCGTGGGGTCAGGCGGAGGCGTACCCGGGCGACGATAACATTCAGAAGATCAAGGGGAATCTGGCTGAAATCGCGTTCTACGAGTTTTGTCGTCACACCCTTCCAATAGAGCAGTGGCATTGGCACAACGGCGAGTTCCTAAGAAGAGCCGAACAGGAATATTGTGAACACGATTTCACGATCGGGCATAATACTGTAGACGTCAAAGGTCGGAGCCGGGTCAAGGATCTCTTTGACTTGAAATCAATCGATAGTGATCTGGTTGTGCTTGTCGGTATCCCATCTGATCTGGCAGACGACGTTGCCGAAGCAGAGAACCTGCTTGATTTTGCACGGAGAGGGCCTGCAGACTATGATCCAGTAGTGATACTGGGGCTCGTTGACCAGGCAGACATCTCACCGGAGTCGTATGAATTAGACCACCCAGCACCAGGCGGTCCACGAATAGAACGACTTCCGCTGAAACCAGCAGGCCAACTCCCGACTGGGATTGCTATTGAGGACTGGCTTCAACATCATGTTGAGTTCACCTCATCTGGCGACGAGGTCGGACAAAGACAATACGAGGGCATTCGACAGTTCCACACAAGTTCAAATGGCGAAACGCTACTTCCGGGGTCCTTCGTAACCCCAACAGACAGAGTTGGGTTGTACACTGATGGCGAGGATTTCCCTGCTCGTGGTATGGTCGTTGAATGCCCCGATCAACCAGCAGGCGCGACATTCAACGGGGACACGAAGAGGTATGAAACAACCGGTGGCATTACCCACGGACGGACACCCGCTATTGGTGTCATAGCAATAGAACACCTCTCTGAAGAGATCACCGAGGAAATCGGCCAACTTTGTGAGGAACACGTCTATCCAGCTGTATCCCAACTGATTTACAGCCACTATGATGATTCACTCGTCAAATTTACTGGATCATCCGCAGTAAGAAAGGAAGGCCATATACGGAGTACTCGATTTAACAGCGAAAGTCCCTTATCCAATAGTTGGTGGCCTTCTACCGAGGAGCAGTAGTGTTCTGTTCGATCCAGTCCTTCTGAGCCGTTCTGTAGCTACGCTACGAAGGGCATTTATCGGTGCCTAGCGCCGTAATAGTCAGAACCAATGTCGGAAGAACGTACTGAACCAACACCTGTTGAGCGGCGAATCTATCAAACCCTTCTTCATCTCTACCAAGAGCCAGTTACTGATGAAGACCTAGATGCAGCGACTCGTATTAATGGTCCAGATGACTTCGATGCCATCGAATACGAAAATATGATTCCGTCTGTGAAAGCGATGAATTTAGATCACGGCCGGTACATGGCATTAAAGTTCCTCTGGTGGCGGTTCAAGGAGGAAAACGGGTATTACAACCCCTGGCATTTCCAGTTCCTCGTCGAGTCTCTTGAACATAACATATTGGAGAACGTTGGGATTAGCTACCCTAAGAAGCTGAACGACCAGTATAAATCAGACCCTCAGTTCATGCAAGAGATTGGTGAAGTTCCTCGCCTAGGATACTCTACCAATCAATATGCCATCCTCCGCGCTTGTGGATTTATCGAGCACTATCTACGAGACAACGTAGATGTCAAACGTCATCTCCGCAACTATGATGACGACAAGGTCACCTTCGCCCGGTTGATTAATTGGGCGACCAAAGAAGATCGGTTACGGGGAGATACGAGGATGCTTCTCCATTTCGTGAGAGAAGTCAGGAACAACGCTGCTCATAACATGTGGCTGGAGCGGAACTACTCACTCGACATTTTAACCCATGCACGAGAATGTGCAGTCTACGTCATCGACGACATACTTCGGGAGTTATCGAATGAGGGTGGACAACTTGAAGAAGAACTACCAACGGGAGACCGATCACAAGAACTGATCCGACACATTGAATCGGAATTCTTGTGGTGGTTTGACGAGTCTAAGCATAGCTGGGTCACTGAGTTCCAAACGGATGAACCAGACGAGTAGAATTCAATCAACACGCATATCGACTGCTCGCACCTCGACCAGCTCAAAGAGACACGGTTCAATTCCGCGGGTGAGAAACCACTGACAGTCCACGCTGGAATCCTCGTGGAGTTACCGCTACGGTGGTGCTCTGCGTTTTCGCATCGTGAACCGATGCCGGACAAACTCTGTCAGCGATACGGTCGCTGATCCGTGCGCTCTGAGTACGGTCGGGGATTGGACAATCCAACGACGATCCCGATGAGGACTACTCTCTTATCCCTTCATCGTTTGCTTGAGGGCGGAATTCGCGGCGGCTCGCATTTGCCATAGCGGGGGAATCGCCAAGTCGTCCCGGTCAAGTATCCCATCTCTCTCGCCCTTGTCGGGGTGTTTTACCCGGTTGACTATCTCGCGCCACGATCCGACGTCCTCTACGGTCATCCCTGTGCTTTCGGCTATGATTTGATCCTTCTCGTTATATTCGGGTAAGAGTGTGTTCTCGCAAACGTAGTAGAAGTTCGCCGCAGCGGTCCAGAGATCCGACGACAGCGCATCGTCGTACATATGTAGCGCGACGCGGATATCGGCCTCCGCGTCCGATTCAATCCGTTTCGAGCGGTACTCCCGGACGTTTCGATAGACGGATGCCACGTCTCCTACGATCTCGACTTCCTCGGGGATCTCGTTCCTTCCAAGTAGCGCTATCGCAAAGTTACCTGGAGAGAGTTGAGACTGGTATTCCAGCGCGCCCTTCTTTGACGTGTACGCTCCGGACACAACTTGACCGGGACTCTGTGAAAAGAAAACTGGGTCGTCCGTGCATAAATTGAGAGAAATCAACAGGTCGAAGATATCAGCATGATCTCGTAGAGGTGGTTCCAGCGTTTCCAGTGACTGATCAGAAACGATCCACCAGTGACGCTCCGGATGGTCCACAGACTCCTCCACACGTATCTCGCGCTCACTGGTGACCGTTCGTCGGCCGTGGTAGGCCTGCTCGTTGACCCACAAGTCAATCGATTGGTTCTGTCGGAATTCTATGTCGCTCCCGTCGTTCCGGATCGATTTGACCTTGTTTGCTTTCTCGTCAACCCGTGATTGATTTCCCGTCCGGATCTGACTCAAGGGCCGAAGATAAGATGGAACGTACGTAGCCATCTCGTCAAAATACTCTGTCGTCTCATAATAGCACTAGCGGCACTATTCTCGCTGAACGCCGGTACACTTCCCCTTCTAAGTCGCCCATCTTCCAATATGACTCTGGAAGAATCGGTTCGAGAACTAGAGGAGCGTCTTGACCTCAGCCAGAGCGAGGGGATTGAGGAGACCGGCCGAATGGTCGCTCAACTCCAGGATTAAACACCCAGCAGTCAGCTCATCAACTGACCCGAATATCAGAAGTCAGTTGGTGGAAGGAGATCACAAAGAACTGGAGCTTGTTCAAGGAGTGCGTCAAAGAGCGGTTTAGTGTGTCGATATAATGCGTGATGTTCGTCGACCGTATAGGCGGATTCTTCGTTGTGTGATTGGGTGAGGAAGCCATTGTCGAATAGCGGTGTGAGCGTAGCGTCCAGTGCTGCATCGGTGCGTCCCGACTCGATTTCGAGTGTGTGGCGAGTAAACTGCGTACGGAAATCACGGGTGCAGCAGCCTAACACGTGGGCGCGTCGATCAGTGAATAACTCGTTTAACGCAGTACGATGGGTCCGTGTCCAGTAGTCATCGAGTCTAACGTAGGTTCGGACGATCGGTGAAAGATCGTTAAGAGTTCCGTTGGCGTGCACGATGCCGAGATCGTTGAGTGCATGGTGGTCCTGGGTGTCAAGAGACTCACCCAGTGGGTGAAGGACGGTTTGGAGTGCATCATGATACCGCGACGTGAGAAACTCACCAGCGACAACATGCGCGTTTCCGATGTACCGGGTTGGATGGATTGCTTCGTGATGATCGGGATTACGGTGATCAACGTGAGTTCGTGGATAAGTCATAGTCTCTAGAAGAGTTCGTCAAGGGAGCGTCCGTCTTCTATGTCTTTGTTCAGGGTGCTCGGATCAGTTGGTGCTGCGTCTGCGTAGATCGGTCTTTCAAGTCCCTTCGAAACCAAGTTACTGTAATCTAATTCGTCCGGTTCACTGTAATCGAATACCTTTTTGACCAGTTCTGGTAGTTCTGGACGAGGCGCTGTTTCGTGCCGTTGGGCTGTCTCTGATTTTTGCGTTGCATCGTGAATGGCGCGCAGGATCGGAAGTCCGTGCAGGTAGTTGTACTCCGAGAGGAGTCGTACGCCAAACTCAGTAGGGCCCCAGAAATCAGCGGGAAGATCTCTTTGTCCCTCGTTTTGCTGGTAATGATATTTCTCAAGTATTCTGTGATCGGCGAGATCATTGAGTTGGTCGCTAATCGTAGATCGACTCTTCGGAAGATAATAATCAAACTCGGTGACGGAAACCAAGTGGTCCGGATGACCAATAATCAGTTGGATGATGTCGTGGCGAGTCTCTTGTGACAGATACTGCCAAATCGATTCAATTGCGTCGTATGGGTCTGTCGGATCGACATCGAATACCTCCTCGACGTGAACGTCCCCATCTGTACTATTTTGATCAGATGATTCGGTAAAGTTACGGCCCATACATGAAATACGAGATAACCGATTGTCAGTTTTACGTCGGATATTATCGAAATAACCGTCATGGTTGGCTATTCTCCCCTCAGATCTCAAGCAAACCGCGCTCAGATTCAGCACTACGGAGGCGACCAGTGCTGTCAATGGCTCTGATTCGGCCCGTATGCTTATTGTGGTAGGTTCTAACATATCAGGCATGGGTAAGCGGAGAACCAACGGCAATAGCGGGGAACGAAAAACTGGAGACGACACTAACTCAGACGTATTTACGCCCGATGACATCGAAAAGTTGGTAGAGAACATGGCCAATCGTTCGACGTCGAAGAAGGGTTCAAATGCCGGTGGTACGTCGAGAGAGAAATATACCTGCAAGTGCTGTGGGACAAGAGTGGATTCAGGAGTACACAAGTGTAGCCGCTGTATCGAAGCGAGATGCGCTTACGGCGAGAAGAAATGCAGATTCTTTTGATATCCGGTTCAATGACGTCGGAATCTCGTTGATGGGTGATCCTCCAAGTACCGTCGTCGCTGCTCCATCTTTGTTTCTTCACTTCTCTTGTCGTAATGTATGTCGAGTACTTTCGAGCTAACATTCATCCGGTTGCTCACGACTTCAGTCGGGACATTTTGAGTAAGATGGTAGGTGATGGATCCTCGACGGATCGCGTGAGGTGCGACAGACGATGGACAAAGGCTTGCTGACTTCCGGTTATCGTTCAGTGCTTCGCACTCGTCGAGATCACGTCCATGAGGGCAGTACCCGGTGTAGACGCACGGACGTGTCCATCGGTATACCGTCATTCTCATTGTGTTTTTGTGAGCTCGACCATGGGTTGTTGCCAAAAGAGGTTCTCGACCCTCATCGTCACGGGAGTTAGGACGTTGATGATAGAGCCAGTCGTCGAGAATTTCGCATGTTTCTGGATC
Source organism: Halosolutus amylolyticus (assembly GCF_023566055.1). Taxonomy (NCBI): domain Archaea; kingdom Methanobacteriati; phylum Methanobacteriota; class Halobacteria; order Halobacteriales; family Natrialbaceae; genus Halosolutus; species Halosolutus amylolyticus. Next base: position 604,801 of record NZ_JALIQP010000001.1, read on the forward strand.
CAATGCGACGAGGCGTTCTCCTTGTTCTTTATTTTTCAGTGGAGTGGATTCTCGATGACGGATCTCAAGGTACCGGTCGTCCGATTGGTAGTCCTCCACATCTAATGCGTGAGCTGCCCCAACCCGCATTCCAGTTGTCCACAAAAGGCGAATTAGTACGTGGCCAAATGAGGCGTATTCGAACCGGTAGAGGTAATCCAGGAGTTCATGTGCTACGTCTTCGGTGAGAATATCGTTGCTCTGGTTATCGCCTCGATTGAGTTTGGGAGAAAGTACCTTCTCGTGTAGATTAGCGGGTACTGCGTCAATCGATTCGCAGAATTTGATAAATACGCGTAGCGTGTCCATCTGGGTTTTCACTGTAACGATATTTAGTTCGCCTTCTTTACGCCGCCAGATCTTGTATTCGTGTAGCTGTCGTCCCGTTAGTGTATTCAGGTCGGTGATGTCTTCCTCTTCGCACCAACGCAGAAAATGCCCAATACGATATTTGTGGGCTTGAAGCGTATTTGCGGTTACCTCTGCCCGTCGCTCGTCAAGATATATTTTGAACGCCTTCGTCGGGTGGATTGGCTCTAATTCGGTCATAAAGTATGCCCGTGGACGGGTATTCCTCCCACCGCTCCAGACACTATAATTCTATCAGCAGCTTATAGCAGCGAAATCGTGAACGGGTAGTCACTCGAAGAGAGACGATGACGTGTCGAACCCGATGGGTCGTTCCCCCTCCCAGTTGACGGCGCGGATCGCATCCTGAAGCGATTTGATTCTTTGCTCAACGACATCAAGCGGATGCGTGTCGATGAATTGCGCTCGCTCGTGAGCGACGACCGTCGAGCCGTCGTTCACTTGCAGGTGTACCGGACCGAGGTCATGATGAGTGTCGTCTTGGTGCCAGCCGACCAGCAAGCTTCGATCCGGTTCAATCCAGTTGATCCAGTAGTGCTCATACGGATCGCTCGTTCGCAATTGAAACCCGATTTCGACGCGAGCAGCCGTTACTGGATAGTCGTCATCGCCGAGAAACTGGCGCGGATTCACGTCGCCAACGACACGATACGGGCCAGCTTCGCGCGGCTCAGCGCGCCGTCGTCGAACGTTGTCACAGTCAGCACTGAGCCGTTGTTGGATACGGTCGTGGAGCCGTTTGCTCTGCAGGTTCGCCCGGTTAGCGAGAAATACAACCATTAGGCGAACGTCGAACGCGAGTCAGTTCGGGACGAGGAGAGTTCGACGACGTCCCCGTACAGTTGGAGGGCGTGCTTTACAAGTCCGAGTTCCGTGTTGATCGCTTCCCAAGTAGCGATCACGTTGCGATGCTCTCTGAGCTCTTCAGCCGACAACTCATCCGTAGCGAGTTGCTCTCGGAACTCCGTGAGCGATCCAACGTTGTACTCCGCCGCGAGTTCCTCTTGCTCCGCTTTCAGCTTCGTGAGCTGGCTTTCTAACTCCTCGCGCGAGTGCTCCTCAATCAAGTCTGTCACTTCGTCGAAGAGCATCCGGACCGGATTCAGATCGTACGCCTTCGTACCATCGATGGTCGTCTCGATGACCCAGTCGTCGCTCTCCAACCGCTGGAGTTCGTCGTCTGCCGTTGCGCGCGAAACCGCTGCGCGGTCCGCAATCTCCTGTACTGGCGTTGGCTCGTCCAGTAACTCTACGACATGTCGAACGCGCTCACGCCCACTCATGCTGTCCGTCCACGATCTCTGGGTCGAGTCAGCCATCGTACTGGCACTTACACCGGTCGGCTCAAATAATTTGGCTCTGTTCAAATATACAAACAGCGCCAATAGCGAGGCTCGGCATCTCTTACTGGAGAGAAGATTCGTACGGTGGTGATTGCGTACGGACTAGGAGTCGATAGTGGAGACTGGATCGCGTATCCTGTTTAACTTCGTCTGTATGGTCAGCGCTTTCCGTCAGATACTGAACCAACGATCTTCTCCCACAACTCCATTCGTACTCACACTCATTGTGCTGTCAAGACCCCAGAAGCGCTTCTGGGTCTCTGAGATCCCCCCAACGGCAGGTCGAGCAGCGAGAAGCAGTTGAATCCTAGGGCGGATTTATTGCCAACTAGTTGTACTGTAGTGTATGGATGAACTTACGGCGAACATCTCATTTGACAGGTTCGTCGACATGCCGGAATTCTACGGGTCAGGCGCGGCAACGTATCGCCTGGCGATGGTGAAGGAACGCAGTGACTTCCTTGACCTGTTCGAAGGCGCACGCCACGTTGACGCAGTAACCTACGCGGAAACCCCTGAGTTAATGGTGGAGATGCTGACCGAGCACGAGATTGGCTCCTTAGACGTTCTCATCGGAAATGCTGACGATTACGCTGACCGAGTCAACGAGGTTTCGACGGCGCGCTCACTCGTGCAACTTCGCCAAGATGGCCGGCTCACGGTTCGGCTGAAGAATCAGAAAACCGTCCACTCGAAGATCTACCGGATAGTGATGCCAGACGACACGGTAAGGCTCGTCCACGGCTCCGCAAACCTCTCACGGAACTCCTGGGAATACCACACGAACCAGATCTCAGTCTTCACAACCGATGTAGGAACCGAGTTAGATGAGGAGTTTAAGAGATTCATCGACCAGTATCGGGAAACGTACAGCGACCAGACGCTGCTTGACGGACTCGTTGAAGCGCTTGAAGAGGCTGATTCACCCGAAGAACGGGAAAACCGCATTGAATACTGGGTCGGAGTCGGTGATCTCGACGTGAGTGACACAGCCGCCCTGAATCAGGACGCTGTAGAAGATCTAAAAGACGTCGCGGACCGAGTCACTGCGGTCGTTGATGACCCCGAAGAGGCCGACGAGACGGTCGCGTTCATCGAGGAACCCGAGAACGCCGACCGAACCATCGTCGAGCCCGAGGAATCAACAAGCGAGGACGAAACAACCGAGACCGAGGACAGTGACGAGTCACCGGATTTCGGACTTGTTGAATCCGATCACGAAACGAACCTCACGGACACACTCGATCGTCCACGAGTTAAAGCACCTGATGAGAAAATCCGGATGGGGACGAGCAAAGTCGACAAGGCCACAGCTGATGAGTTCGGGGTCAGCCTCCGTGACCGCGGCGCGACCGTTGAGGATCACAGCATCACTGCACCGCTGAGCGCGTATAACAACCAGGTGAAGGAATCTACAGCCATCCCGACGATGTCTATCCTGCCAGAGGCAGAGCAAGTCGTGATCGGCGAAGACGACGAAATGATCCTGGTTGCTACTGACGAACCAACGCCTGAAGTCCTGAACCACTGTCTCGAAACGATCGAAGACTACATCGAGACTGTCGAGAACCACGGCTACACGCAGTCAGAAACAGCGGTAATGGCTCAGATGTACGAAGCGTTCCTTTACGGGTTCTGGGCTCCGTTCGCAAACCAGTACGCTGAGGCACTCTCCTCGCCGTCACGGACACTGGATAACGTTCTCCAACACCTCTATATCGAAGGGAAAAGCGACGCCGGGAAAGACAAACTCACCGAATACATCCTTCGACTCATCTCCGATAACACGGTCATCTCCGGCGTGGACGCGGACGATGTCGGAGTCGGTGAGATCCGCGGCATCCGCGAATGGGACACGTGCTTCCCGTACGCCATTATCGACGCCGAAAAACGCAAAATCCAGAACTGGAGTCCGATCCGGAACTACTGGGGAGACTGGACACCGACCAGCGTTGACCAGCCGTGCTTGATCTTCACGACGAACGACGCGCTACCCAAATCGGAGTTTCGGAACCGGATGAAGATCCTGAGTATGGACGTCTCGTTCCCATCGAACCCAGAAGACCCGGGATTCCAAGAAGCACAAGAAGACCTCGCGGCTGTACTAGAGCGACAGAACCCGATCTTTAGTTACGTTGCTCGACGGATGCTCACCGAGCAACCATGGACCGACGGTACCGGCACGATCGAAGACGTGCGCCGTATCATCCGGGACTTCTACGAGGAAGCCGACCGAGACCAACCGGAGTACTTCCCCGCTGACGAACCAGCCGAGAAAACGTACGACACGGGCCGGATAAAATGGCAGCGCGACATCCAGGGCGGCCGCGTCTCCTTCGAGCCCGAACCCAGTGCGATCACCGCTGACTTCGACCGAGAAGAATACGAAGTATACGACTACGAGAAGCGCCTCCCAAAACGATTCATGTCCGATAAATCCGGATCCAGCGTCTACATCGGAGCCCCAGACGAGTTCGCAGAGTGGATCGGGTACCCGGTTGAGGAACTGTTGAACGGTGGTGCTGCCGAAACAGGCGGGGTTTCTCAGTTAGTAGATGAAGAAGGAGACCATGAGGACGAGATTAGTACTGAATCTAGTGGCATCTTCGCGCGGTTGCTCGGGAGATGACCCTCATTTGAGTTGCTCAATTAGGATTCGGGACTGGATTTGAAGACTGTTCTATCTGCGTTTCGATGACAGAGGAGATTTGATCCTGTACTGGCTCACAGTCGTTGTTCTGCCGCGACATCTCGCGCAGATCATCGAATAATTCAGCGAGTCGGGTGACAACCTCACCGGGGAGGGATGTTGGATCGAGAACGGGAACTGATTCAAGTTCGCTCGGTTGGATCGCGTCGAACCCGCCGTCGCGGGTTTTCTTGTAGTCACGTACGACCAGATCGAAGACGTCGCTGTTCAGAAACGCTAGCAATGCTTTCAATTCGAGTTCGCTGAGCGCCACGTCGTAGAACGCGTACATGTTGTTGGTGTGCCGAGCAGTAGCCTCATTTAGGACGAAGCGGAACCCGTCTCTGCTCGCGTTCCGAACGAGGACACGGCGTGAGTGTTCTCGCCTTGGGCGATACCAGTACGATCGGTTTGCGAGGCAACCTATCTCGTGAAGATCGTGGTCAGTCACGCCCTCTCTCAAGTACTCGACAACCTCACTCAGTTCGTGTTCTTCACCGTCGCTCTCGATGCTGCTTCCACTGACCACTTGCTCTCGGAACGCTTGCGCAGACGCTGGGACACCAGGTAATTCATCCGGGTCGAACAACCAGACGTCTCGATCGTTAGCTTGCAGTTCCTCCCAGTCCTCGTCTCGGAAGTCGTACCCGTCGATATACATTGGTCGACGAATGAGACGTGACAAACACTGCTCATCGAGTTCTGCGGCTTCGACATCTGCCTGTGATAGGCAAAAGAAATCGACGCACCCAGTCGTCTTTCCTCGATGGATTGTTACGAGATCGCCGAGCGGTGTAAGACTGCTCGTGTCGATGCTGTGCGGATCAAACAATGCTTGCCAGTTGCGACACGGGGATAACTGTGTCTGCTCTACACGGTTGACGAACCCCCAGTCCGTACTACCGTGCTGTCTACTATTGACTGCCTCGCGGAGCGTTGCAGTTCCGGGCCACTCGTCAATACGGACAAACCGCGTCGTACCTACAGGCTCTGTACACTCTTTCGCCTCAAGGAATGCGATGAGAGCGGTCGTTTGAGCTGTCTCGAAAACTCGTTCACCGGCTGGGTCAAACTGCACGAGCGCTTTGACGTCAAACTCATCCAGCAAGAACTGTTTGAGGGACTCACCGTAATTCGTCGCAAGCCAACTCTGCGGAGTAATGATCGCAGCACGATCACCTGTATCGAGAAACTGTCGTGCGTGGTACCAGAAGTACGCATACAACGGTGTTACGGCGCTTATTGTTCGTCCCGTTTCTTCCTCGGCTTGCGCGATTACCATCTCTTTGTAGGTTGTTGGAAGTTCGTGGTGACGGGTGTATGGTGGGTTGCAAATAATTGCGTCAACGGCCTCATCAAGATCGTCTGGTGACAAAGAGAGAAAGTCGCTCGCTAATGGTTCATGTGCTTGACCGGCGAGTCGCTGAGCGGTTATTCCCATGTGAAGTGCGAGTGGACTGCGATCAACTCCAAGAACGCGAGCCGGATCAGTACTGACGCTCCATCGCGGGTGACACGGTGTCGACAACCCGCCAGCACCCATTCCTGGATCAAGGACAGTATTGTTGCCGGTGGCTGCCCACGTGCGCATTAGTTCCCCTAGTTCAGGTGGTGTTCGGTGCTGTCCGAGTTCCCGCCGTTCCTCTTTCGGGATCAGCGATTCGTACAGTGCTCCGATGTCTTCGGCTGGTCGCGGCGAGTACAGCAACCGGTGCCGTTCGTCTACGACTGCTTCTATCTTCTCCTCGCTAGCGAAACAGACGATCTCATCAAGGATCGACTCACAAAACACAGGATCCTCCGTTTGCTTCCCCGCCTGTCGTACACCCCTTGGAAGGTCATCCGGGAGCGTCGGTACTTCTCCGCACTGGTCGTTGTATTCGCACAGTACCGACCTCAACAAGCGTTCAAAGACGGCCTGGCGAGCAACGATCCGTAGAACCGTCTTCCTTCGTGACGAATCGATTCCGTGGGTCTCACACCAAGCATCAATATCGTCACGAAGTAACTGCGAGGTGCTCGCCAGAGAAGGAATGATGGTGTTCGCAGCTGCCTTGATCTTCTCGACGAGTTGCTCTCCAACGCGCGGAAAGAACACGAGAGAGTCCTCATCCCACGTGTAGTCAAGCCGGTCAGTTACTCGGTCGGTGAACTCATCTTTCTGTTCGGGAATCCACACTGGTATCCCAACGTCAGCACCGGTACGGTAGAGTTCCTGCTTCGAAAACGGTGCCGGAAGAGGTTGCTCGTTATTCGTGAGGCGATCGATGACGATGTCGATCTGCTCAACTCGAAGCGCTTCCAAACTAACCGGAGTAACCGGAACTTCGTTCGTCCCTACTCTATGCTCGATGCGTGGTGAAGTAGCCGAGTCATAGACAGTACAGGCTTCAGACCGCTGCAGTGTTGTTCCTATTACAGGTGATACCATGGAAACCTCGCTACGGGAACGATCCGCAGTACGCCAGCCACTACGTGAGTAGTGGAGTTCCGAGGCGAGCCCTATAGCTACGTGTCGACTCAATGCTCGAATTCGTCGATGACGATGCTGCTATGGATAGCGCGGTTCTCACACCAGTCCAACGCCGCTTCTTCATCGAAGAGACGAAGCTCTTCACCAGCCACCCACTCACCCTCACATAGTTTCGCGTACTCTGTAGCAGCCCCGCCTTCGCAGTGGAGAAGGTACTCTCCGTCTGTAGTCTTGTACAGGGTTTCAATTAGGTAATGGTAGTCTCCTCTGTCGGTGCTATGCGCGTACTGGACGATCTGTTCTGCTCGATCCGTGTCGTACAATTTCCGGTCGATCACTCGTTGCATCGCAGACAGGTGAAATAACCTGATGTATATAATACCTTGCCCAGAGAATACCTCGATACTACGCTATTACGCCGTGTAACACCGAAATCCAGACTCACAGCACGACCCTCATACTGACAGCACGACCATATCGCCAATAGTGTTGATTATTTGACTTTATTGGGTGAGACCAACTACGAACCAAGCAATTCGCCGCGCGCGACGACCAGGACAAGCATAGCTAACAATGACTTCTTCGAAATCCAGAGACGGCTCCAGCACCTCCAAAAGAACGGATTGGACTGAAGCAGTAGACGAATAGCCGTGATCTGGATGGGACGGAATTAGTCGAGACTTTGGACGCCAGTTGAGTCGCCCTCACCGAAGTCAGCTGCTTCGGACCGCGATGGTTCGCGCTGGCGCTGATCATAGGCATCACGCCATTCGTCGATCACTGCGCGACTCTCAGCACCGTGTTCTGTGCGCCGACGTCGCACTTGGATGAGTGCTGGCGTGTTCATCGCGTCGCCTGAGACAATTGCTTGCCCGGGCGTCAGTCCAGGTAATTCGCGGGTGACGTCCTCACCAGCAGCCTCGACAGATTTCTTAATCGCGTCCTGGTCGTTCGGATTCCGGATTTTCATTGAGATCTGTGTCCCGCACTGCGACAGCACGTCCGGGTCAATCTTTGACGGGCGTTGACTGATGATTCCGAGTCCGAACCCGAACTTACGCCCCTCGGACGCGATCGTCCGCATGATCCCAAGTGATGGGGCATCGCCTGACGCGGGAGCAAACCGATGCCCTTCTTCGAACAGTGCAAAGATAGGATGGTCAACCTCAGTGTCACGTCCTCGCACGTCATCGAGGCGCTCTCGGTAGAGTCGGCGGACGAGAACTGTCGTGATAAGCTGCTGATCCCGTTTGTCCAGTGTGTCCATCTGGAGGACTGTACATTGGCCAGGGTCCACGATATCATCAAGCGGAACGTTTTCTTCAGGGTGGAACAGGTCGTTCCGTTGAATCGAGCGGCGAAGCCGCCATTCCAACGCCCCGACGCTGGAGTCATCTTCACCGTAGATTCGTTCCATTTCGTGGATGAGGTCATCTACTCCCCAAGTACGGCTCTCCTGGTTCTGCATCGAGCGCCACGCTGTCGAGAGCCGTTCTTGCATCCTGTTGCTCGGGTTATCCAGGATTGCCATGACGTCTCCGATCTCCAACTCGGAAATCCGAACGTGGAGCCGATCCGGATTGTAGTACACGACATCCGGCCTGTATCCGTCCTCACCCTCGAACGCCTCGTGACCCTGCATTTCGTCCAGCGTCCCGTATTCGCCGTGTGGGTCGAACACCAGTAGTGAGGCGCGGGAACTGGGCCGCATCATCTCTTCAATTAAGACGGACGCGGTGTAGGATTTCCCGCTACCAGTCTCTGCGAGGATCGCTAAGTGCGTCGAGACGAACTCCTCAATAGGGACATGGATATTCGTCGCTTCCTCCGCTCGATTCAGTAACCAGCCAATGTGCGCGACGCCTCCCAACTCAGTCACGTCGACGCGGTCGGTTTCGCACCCGAGGTTCGGCAGCACCGTTTCGAGCTGAGGATCCGGTGCAATAGACAAGGGCGTTCCCGGATCAGGAAGTTGCCGCGGGTTAGCGAACGTCGTCATATTCGCATCATAGTACCCGATAACCGTCGCTGTCAAACGGTACAACTCCGTGTCGTCGTTCGGGACACCAAGTGTCGCCGCGACCGTGTCTGGCGCAACTCCCGGATCAGCGAGGAACCCCTCCGGGAGCCCTCTGATCAACTCACGGTTCGTCACGCGAGCAAACACCGACCGGGTTTCGTCTTCGACCGAGACCGAGTACGTGATGAACTCACCTGTCTTGATCGTCCTGTCCGCTGGTGCAACGAAGACGAACTCGTTCGGTCCGTCCCCAGGGCCGGCGACCGTCCCGATGACGTCCGAGCGGGCCGCCATTAGACCACCCCTCGCTGCTGGCGCGCCTGCCATTTTACGTTCTGCTCAACCACGTCTAATACACGCTGACTCGAATCGTCCTCCGGAAGCATCCTTCGCAACCGGTCGATGAGCGTCACGACCACTTCTGACCCGAGATCGCCTGCAATATCTACGAGTCGATCCATATACGCCAACTGTATTTGCCCATCGACGCGGTGGAACGCTTCAACGAAGTGGTTCGGACAGTGGGACACCGTGTCGTCGACTTCCAGCGTCCATCGCGGCATTTGGTGACTTGGATCCGTGATCGCCCGATCGTCAGTGATGACCGCGGTTCCCAGCAACGCAATTCCGACAAGCGTCGTTCGCTCCTCAATGTATCCTGGAGTGAACTGTGCCTGATCGTCTTGCGCTAATCGTGGCCCAGTTCGTCCCTGATCTGGATCCACTAACTGCGTGTCGTAAATCACGCCGACAATCGCGTGTTCAGTCCCGTCAACAGTCTTCTTCATGAAGACCGGTTGCCCGAACTCGCGTTCGTGCAGTTCCGGCGGTCGGTCGCAGTCCCGTTCCTTGTACACCTCCGCGACGTAATCGAGGTGGCTGTTCGAGGACACGATGCTTCCGATCCGGACACACGAGTCTACGTCCGGTGAATCACTGGGTGTTGATGCGTTTGTCATAGATTTCGATTGGTGTTACTGCGTGTTGCTTGCTCAATGCGGGCTCCCGAGCCAATGCGATGAGCGATCATCATCGGCGGCGGAGTTCCTTACTGAGTGCTTTCGCGTTCCATTCGAGCGGCACGTCATTTGAGTCAGCCCACCGCTGGACAATCCGGTGGAACTGTTGACGATCTTGGTGATCGAGTACGGCGTCACTATCGGCCTGCTGGAGAATTTCAGGGTATCCCCGCCCGACACCGGCCTCTGCACGAACGATTTCAACAGTGTATTCGTACATCGAGTCATACCCAGCAGGCCCGTCGCTTCGACATAGCCAACCGGGGAACTCGATCCGGTCGAGACCGGCACCAGGCGGGACGTTCAGGTACGAAAATAGGATATCGTCCCGGAACTCGTACCGCTCGCCCTCATACGTCGTCTGTAACGCGTCAACACTCCCATCACGCTTCGATATAAACGGAATCGTCGTATCGCCCCACGGACTCATCAACTCGGTCAAGACGTGCGCATCTGGGATGACGCGATCAGTCTCGAACTCATCCTGCAATAGGAGTCGCGTCATCTTCACGAGTTCAGTCGCGCTCGTGCCCGCAACGTATCCAACCAGCGGGATTTCGTGGTGTTGACTCGCCGCGATCACCCGGCTTAGCGTCGATATGTATCGATCGCGCGTCTCCGGCTTCAACGGATTCGCAAACGATGCGATCAGCGGCCCGTCATAGAACACGATCGGCGTGTGTTCTATGTCACCGGCATCACGAGCAGCTGCCAGGTTTACGAGTTGTTTGATGAGTAACGAGCCCTCGTATTCGAATCGGTGGTGGCCAACGAGTTGCGAATCGACGAACCGGTAATCTCCGTCCTCTGATTCCTGCGTGATCTCGTCGGGTGTCAACAGTCGCCCGTCGACACCTCGGTCGAGTCGCCCGTCGGCATGATGGTAATTGACCGCCCACGCCGCCTGCACGTACGCCAGAGGCACGTTGAACTCTGTAGTTGGTGGGAGTTGCGACCCGTCGACAGCCATAACCGGCACATCACGGAGAATCCCGCGCGCCCACTCGTTGATCTCCTCGTGGTTTTCCCACCCATCACTTTCGGAATGGGGGACAACGAGACTGCTAGCGGAATCGAACTCGTCGGTCGGGTACGCTCCAGGATATGACGCCTGCTGTAACGCGTCACGTATCTTCTCGCTCGTCCACTCCTCAGGGAGCCGCTGGAACGCGTCTTGATACCGCTCGACGATCCCCGTACCATCGTCCAGATACGCTTCGATTGTCTCAACGCTGGACTCCAACTCGGCAGCAACCCCGTGTTTGTCGATCGGCATTAATTCACGGTCACCTCCGACGACTGCTGGTCCTTCTCCACGGTGACCGTGTAATCCGTCATCGAATCGAACGTCTGATCGTGGCTAATGACCGTAAGCTGTTCAAAACTGTCCAACTGCTTCAACTGCGTGACCAGATTCCGCTTCTTCTCCCGGTCCAGATTCGCCGTCGGCTCGTCGAGGAACGCCACCCCGACCGACGCCAACTGTTCAAGGATGGCAAGCCGTACTGCAAGCGCAGCCGCCATCTTTTCACCGCCACTCAGCGTCGTGAACGACTTCCGCACGTCCGCATCGTGCACGACGATCTCGTAATCGCTCGTCCACTCCAGCGTCTCCGCGGATGCGCCACGGATCGTCCGGAACAACTCGTTCGCTCGTGTACCGATCCGATCCGTAATGATCTCACGCATCTTCGGCCCCGCTTCTCGCACGTTCTCCCGTACCCACGTAGCAAACTGCTGATCCGCTTTCAACTCCTTCAACTGCTGCAACTTCTCCTGGCGCTCCTCTAACTTCGCCTCTAACTCTTCGATTTCCTCTTGCGTCTCGGTCAGCGCTTCTTCTTTATGCTCTAATGACCGCCGATCACCAGCCAGTTCCTCTTTCAAGTCATCGATCTCTCCGTCAAGCGTCTCGAAGCGTTCTTCATCAAACGATGCTTGTGTCTCTTCCAGCTCAGCCTCCGTCTCTTCGAACTCGGCTTCGAGCTCCTCAAGGTCATCTTCCAATTCCTCGACTCTCTCCCGACGTTCCTCAACTTGCGACGCCTGCTGCTCGTACTGTAGATACGTCTGATATGCCTCCTCCGTCTCTTCTAGCGTTTCCTCGACCTCAGCGATCTTCTCATCCAGCCCGTCGAACTCGTCTAACTCATCCTCAATCCAGTCAAGCACCGACTGTTCCTCTTCTAACTCAGAGCGCTTTTCTTCCAACTCCTCTGGTGCATCCGCGTGCTCGTCTACCCGGAACTCTGCCTTCTGGTACTCGTCATACGCCTCTTCCAAGTCATCACGTTCAGCTTCGAGGTCCGGGAGTTCCGCTAACTCGTCTTCTAACTCCGACAACTCCTCCTCAGTCCTCTCTTTCTCCTCACCGAGTTCGTCGAGATCGCCTTCTAACGACTCGATCTTGTCCTGATGAAGAGAAATCTTCTCAACGCGCTGTTTGACCTCGTTCGCTGCCTCATGCCGCTCACGGAGCTTCTCAAGCTCTTCAGCAAGATCCGCACGCTCCGCTTCAATCTCCTCAATTCGCTCTTCTCGCTGCTCAATCGTCTCCGACCGATGTTCTTCGTTTAATGGCTGATCACACGTCGGGCACGGCGCATCAGCATCCGTATCACGCAACCGCTCTAACTGCTCTTCGAGTCGTTCCCGCTCGTTCTTCAGCTGTTTCCGACGAACCTCTTTGTCGTTAATCTCCTCCCCGATCTCGTCCGGATCCGTTGTCTCCGCCCACTCTTCTTCGATCTCGGCAATCGTCTCTTCTAACGACTCAATCTCCGCTTCCGTCTCCTCTATTTCTGCAGCGAGTTCCTCGATCTCCTGCTGGAATTCCTCGACGTCGTCTTCGCGGTCTTTCAGTGACTCAATCCGGTCATCCAGTTCCTCATACCGCTCCTTCTCAGTTTCAAGCGACTCTAACGTCTCTTGTGCTTCTTCCAGCGTCTCTGACTGCTCCTCAAGCTGCTCAACTCGGAACTCGATCGATTGAATCTCCTCTCTCTGTTCGTCGCGCTGGTCCTCAAGCGCGTCTCGCTCTTCCTCCTCCTCTTCTAACTCATCTAGTCGATCACTCGCATCCTGATACTGCTGATACCCGTCGCGGTTTGCCTCGCACTTGTCTTGGGCTTCCTCGGCAGCTTCAAGTTCCTCCTCAGCGCTTTCCAGTTGGTCCTCTGTCGCCTCGATTTCCTGATCCAAGGACTTAACCTCGTTTTCGAGGGACTCGATCTTCGCTTCGACAGCCTCTAACTCCTCATACTCTGCTTCTTTCTCCGATAACTCGGCCTCTTTCCGCTCGATACGCGCTTCGATCTCGTCAACTGCTTCAGCCAACGATTCTGCTTCCGCTCGTTCCTTCGGTAGGTTCTGCACTTCGCCAGTGAGCGTATCGATATCACTCCGAAGATCCTGCTGTTGCTTCTCAATCGCGTCCGGGATGTCTTTGAGTTGCTTCCACGATTCCTCGTACGCATCGAGATTCAGCAACGCGTCAAACGTCGATTTCCGATTCCGAGCCGTCTGCGAAAAGTCAGACAGGAACCGCGTCTGCGGGACCCCGATACACGACTCCCACAAGCTTCCTAACTCATCGCCATCCTCAACGTCGAACCGAACGCATACCCAGTCCATCAACTGGCTTTTCGAATCGATGTCCTGGTCTATCCACTCATCACTTTCAGCGTCGTAGCGATGCACCCCGTAGTTCGACCGGCCAACCGACCTAGTAACTCGGAACCGCTCCGTCCCGTTTTCTGTGGGCGTGTCGAACGTGACCTCGACGGTCCCTGAGCTCGCGCCTTCTCGAACGAAATCCTTGTTGTTGAACGGCAGCGAATCGAATAACGCGAATCCGATCGCTTCCTGAATCGTTGATTTTCCTGCCCCGTTCTCACCGAGAATCGCCGTCACACCGCCCTCGATCGGTACCACTGTCCGGCCTTCGTACGACTTGATGTCTTCCAACGCGACTTCCGTGATTCTCATTCGTTCACCACCTCCGCAGCCTCATCAGTCTCAGTACGTGACTCCTCACCCTCAGTTTCCGCAGCGTCACCATCCGCGAACGGATCCTCATCAATATCGAGGACGACGTCGTCAGCTAACTCCGGGAACAGATCCCGCCGCGCTGAACTAACCGAGTCTTGGATGTCCTCAACCGCTTCTTCGGCTTGCGCCATCTGATGTGCGTCACCTAGCACGTCAGCTACATCCGACGCGTTCTCAGCGTACATTGACTCCTGCGCGATCGTCTCGAACACGCTATCCTCCAACGCTGCCGTGTTCAACTGACCGTCTTTGAACACCTCTCCCTCATCAATCTCCGAGATGAGTTGCTGCACGTTCGCAGTCCGAATCCCAGTATTCACCTGAACGTACAGCGCTTCACACGTCTCTTCCGCGTACGCCGCGAGTTCGTCTGTTCGGAAGTCCCCGCGGCTAAACTGCAGGGTTCCTGTGAACCGCAGATCAAGAATCGGATCTCGCGGCTCACCGCGCGCCGTATACTTCGACTGCCCACAGTACTCCTTGACCGCCGACTGTTCGCCTTGCACGTGCTCCTGGAACGCCGACTCTAACTCGCCTGGCGACTCGTGCGGCGTCACATCGAACTCGATACGGTAGTACGGCCGGCGCTTCGACTCGTGATGCGCCACCTCGTAGTTAACCGACTCATCGCTTCCGGACGCATCGGGACTCAGGTTCACCGAATAGTATCCGTGTTCCCAGTCATCCCGTCCTTCACGCGTATTGTGTGCTTCTGGTGAACCGGGGTTGTAGATCCAGTCACCGGCCTCGTACCGTTTGTGGATATGCCCGAGCGCAAGGTAATCCACGACCTCCTTTACCCCCCGCAGTTCGGTGTGCGTCACTGTCCCACCTAACGTCGGCACCTCGTCTTCCATCCCGAAGTGCGCCAGCAATACCGTGAACGCCGGCTCACCGTACTCCTCGTTCGCTGCTTGGATCCCATTCGCCACTTGCTGAAGCGCCTTCCCCGTTTTCGCGCCACGCCACTGCAACCCGAACACACGAACCGGACCATCGAACTCCTCCCTATTGAGGTCATAGAACCCCGCGTACTCGCCCGGATCCTCGGGATCGTACGGTTCGAATCGAGCCGTATCCGGATCCGCATCCAGATCGGCTTTCAGGAAGACAACTTGACCGCGTTGGTGCAGGTAATTCAGCCACGTTACGTCACGCGGCGTCAAATTCTCGTCGTGGTTCCCACGCGAAGCCAGGACTGGAACGTCGTCCGGTATCTGGTCGAGTTCTTGCTCGGTCTGATGGAGAACTTTTGGGCGGAGATCCCGAGAATGGAACAGGTCCCCTGGTAACACGATCGCCTCAGTCTCGCGCTTCTCAACCATTTCTTGGAAAGCGGTGCGTGTAGACGACACCATGTCGTCCTCACGTTGGTTCAGTCCATACTGTCGATGGCCCAGGTGTGTGTCCGCGATGTGTCCAAATGTTAACATTGTCGGTGAATCATAGATGGTCAGTGTTTCGCTGAGAGTGGTCCCAAATTACGCGACTGAACGTCTATGACTACATGAAACCGGATAGCTATTAAACGTCAGTTAACCAAAGTGGAAGTGAAAATATAGACTCGTGACAATAGCCACCGCCGAGTTACCGGTGTCCCCTGTTCAAGTGTGATTCAGAGTACCAGCTACTCGGGTGGCACTCATGGAAACGCTCAAGCAACCAGAGATTGTTGGCCAATCCAGAATCAGATGCCACGGATCGACCAAATAGACCGACGAACCGACGTGGTGTTCATTCTTTTCCACCATGCGGGATCGATTCACGGCATCACGAAGCTCCAGAAACTCCTCTTCCTAGTTGAGGAGGAAACTGAGTTTTTCAAGGAATACGGCGACGAATTAGCTTTCGAGTTCACCGCCCACAAAATGGGACCGTTCTCACAGCATGTTTATGAGGAAATTCGCTTCCTCCAGCAATTAAAGGCGATTGAGACAGAACCAATGCCGGGCGAACCCGACGACGAAGCGTTAACAAACAAAGTGTTTCATATCACTCCGAAAGGAGAGAAAATAGCATCAGAACTATCAAATAGACTTGAAGACGAATACGATAACGAGCTCAAAGAGTTAGTTGAGACATATAACTCAATGAAGCTGCGAGAACTACTTCGATACGTCTACAAGGAATATCCCGCGTTCACAACAGAATCAGAGATCAAGGATGAGATATTAGCAGAGGCCTCATAATGAGTACAGAAGATCTGATCCGAACAATCCAAGTTGAAGAAAATAAAGCAACAACCGGTAGCGAAAACGAATTTTACATCCCAGAAAAATATCAGTTAGGTATTTTAACAGACCATCTCAAAACCCACGGCTTTGAGTACACGACAGAGGGGCGCATATTCTGTTACCCTATCGATATTCTATGCGCTCGTGGAGAGACAACTGTTGCAATTGAAATGAAGGCAGACAAAGTAAGTCGGGGAATTGATCAGGCATGGCGGAACACAGATTTTGTTGATTTCTCCTACCTCGCAGTGTGGGAAGAACGAGTGACTGACTCCCTGATCGAACGTGTTGAGGAGACTCCAGTCGGCTTGTATGCGATTTCAGAAGACGTAGAACAAGTCTCTACACCCCAAAAAACAGGGGAACAATTATGTAGCCGGAGTGTCGTGTTCTCCTCAATAGAAGATAATGTTCGAAACGACACTTCGGTACAACAGCCTGAATAACAAGCATGCCGTCGAAGGAGAATACCCTCGGTACGATTCGCTCATCATCGACGGGAAGATGCTCGCTTATTCTAAAAAGGCACTTCCGCAACTCATCCAGAACCTGAATCAAGAGCGAAGTCTAGATTACTACATTGATCCGATAATCTCTGACTTCAGAACAGGAGATAATTTCAGGTATTCTGACGGCACAATACGAGGATGGTACGACAGCTACGTGGGAGAATTAGGAGACCCCCTGAAGCAAACTCTATTTGAGTTCGATAACGTGAACCCTCGTCACTTAGACGAGGAAACTATTCGCGGGATCAGCAGGTCAGTCGTCCTCTATCAAGAGAACTTTGTTGCAACTCAACTGGAAGAGGAATCGGGAAAATACGAAGAGGTTGACCCCACCGAAGTAACGCCAAAAGCCGTAATCCCATGGCATCACCGCATCAACGAGAAAGCGGATCTAGGACCTAATAGAACAATTCTAGACACAGCAGCAGCTGAGGCTATGCTTCCTCTCAAACCGTGCATCCACACAACCAAGTCGTTCATCCGAGACCGCTCAAATAGAGCAAGCTTAGTTGAGTTGGTACAGGCCTATGATGTGAACAAGTGCTTCTTATTGATCGAAGAACTTGGGAAACACGACACCTACGAAAGCACCTATAGAGACGTTATCGACCTCGTCTACGATATTTCTGAAACAGGAATTAAACCCCATTTCTACTACGGAGATTACTTCTCAAATCTTCTCTCCTACTTCGGATTAGGTGGAACAACATATGGCGTAATGTATGGCGAAGAGTACACTGAAACCACAGAATATACCGATCAGAGCGGGATGCTTCTCCGATACTATGTAGATCAGATCAAAGACTTCCTCAAGGTACCTGCAGCAGTCGAGTTGATGAAACGAACAGACTCTACGATGTGTGAATGCGACATCTGTCAGCGCCATTATGACGACTGGAACGAGATCATAGCACACCAAGAGAGCGATGAACCCCTCATGAACCATCTCCAGAAACACTACGTAGAAAAGAGATGGCGTCACGCACGCCAGGTAGAAGAAAAATCGTTTGACACGGTTCTGTCGGAACTAGAATCCGATTATGAGGAATACGTCTACCCATATACAAACGCCCGGCAAATAAGCCCCAACAAGAACTTCGATTACCTCCCTCGATGGATTCACGCGATCAAGGACCGGGCAGAGCTCGCGGAATAACGAGACACCTCATCGTATTGGGGATACAATGTCAGGAACTATCAGTAACGGCTGACGGACGCTCCACGACAAATATGGGCGGACCCCGGCTATTGACGAGACAAATGACTGAGGGCAATAGGAAAGTCGAAGAATCTGTGGCTAAATTACTAAGCTGGGTCACTAACTCAGCGTTTGTACTTCTTCGCCGAAATCAAACCATACGTCCAAGCTGTCCATTAGTAGCTTAGGCGGAATAGAAATTAGGTCACTCGGATGGATCATTGATCGGCGGCCGTAAGTCACGCCAGCGGAAGTCGGCTTCCTCACCGGAATTAAAGGCGACTCGATATAGACGAGAATCCCGTGTATCATTGGTGACCGAACTCGCATCATCAGTTAGCACTGCAGTGATACGGCCGTGCTCTCCGTGATACAGTTCGTAGTCCGGATCAGTCTCATCAGGAATATCAATCCGAACGCGATCGTCAACTGAAAAGCGTTGCATTTGTGTTGTGTATGGTGTTGGCCTCAATTAGTTTCTGCAGTTGGTCTACCTCTGGCGGCGTTCATCTATAGTCACGTCAACGGTATACCTTTATGTGGTTCCTGTGACGATTCCTGACAAGATGACTACTACGCCTTCGTCTTTGGATCTGAAGCAGTTGGTAGAAAAATATATTGACGATCATGACTGGGGGCGAGATAAGGCCCATGTTCAGAATACGTCGGAAGCAGTCCGTCAACTGGTTGAGGGGCTCGTCGAAACAGGTTCTATCGACGAGTCGGCGATGCGAACGGTGTACAATCTGTGTCAGAACGATAACGCCCTAAAACCAGAGACGAAAAAGCAGCGGATTGACGATCTCGATATCGACGCTAACACAAAAGCTCCCATCAAGGAACGGATCGACGAAGGAACAGGTATCATCGGGAAAGGCACCTACTCTGTACCGATTGAAGGATATGAGGAGGAAGCGTTCAGCCTTCTTGCTACGGCAATCAGGTCCGATGACCGGACTGAGATTGACGCAGCAATTGAAGAGTTCGCTGCCCTCGAAATCGAAGGGATACAGAACGGAATCATTTCTCCAATCCTCTACTTTCTCCACCCAACAAAATACCCGATCAGTAACGACCGTTCACGAACCGGAATGCAGCAGTTCTTCAACTACGAGATGTCTGGTCGCCTCACAGCTTACCTTGATGAGGTAGAGCGATTCTATGAGGTTCGAGCTAACTATCCGTTCAAAGAGGATTTCCGGCATCTGGATAGTTTCTTCAATTGGATCGAACAACAGGAGTCTCCATTAACTGAGTCAACTTCGACGCCACACGTTGAGATCCCCAGTGATGTAGAAATTTACTGGGTGAATCAGCACAATCCATCTGAAATTGAGGAGGAATATCTTAGAGCAAAGACCGATGGTCTCTGGCATCACAACCTACCGAAATTGTCTGTCGGAGATGTAGTCTTCCACAACTTCGACAATGAACTCATTGGCATTTCCACTGTAGCTGATACTGCTGAAACGTACACATCACGGGGCGAGGAATACTATCGAGTAGAGGTTGATCTGCGCTCGTTCGGTAAGCCAGTGGTTGTTGACGATGACCTCAAGGAAAGACTCGGGCAAGACGATCATCGTTTAGAGAAGTATTACCCAATCGATAAGAACGAGAATCTCAACGAAGCATATTTGGCGAACCTATCCCGGTCTGCTGCGGAGTTTCTGTTAAGCCAAGTAGATTCGGTTGAGGCAACCAAACCCTCCGACAAAGCTTCAGACGCTCCGAAACGAATCTGGCAAATCACGCCTGCGAGAGGCGGCACATACTGGGAGACGTGGGAGCAAACCGGAATCGCGTCTATCGGATTCGGACTCGACCACAAGATAACGGACGACGTAGAGGACATTGACGACGTGGACGAGTTATCCGAAGAGGAACTCGTCGAGATTGCTGCAGACACCGGCGACAACCACGGTCGTGGTATGGCTTACCGGTTCCAGTACGAGATCGACGAAGGTGACGTGATAATCGCAAAACAGGGACGGCGTTCGACATCAGAACCAGACGTAATCTATGGAATTGGAGTTGTTACCACTGATCATCACGAGAAAGACTTCTCTGAGATCCATCACACAAGCATCGTTGATGTTGACTGGAAAGTGACTTTCGGGCAAAGTGGAGTAGACGTGACTGTCGATAGTGATTCTGATTCGATCAAAGCCTACACACTTGATACGCTCGACCCCGAATACTACCACCAACTAGCATCTGAACTCGCCGTAGAGGGCGACACGGACCTTGATGAGCTTCTCGCCCTCGTCTTTGATGAGTCAACTGGCATCGATGAGAGCGAAATAGTAACGGCGAGCGAGGGTGCGGACTACTTCTGGATCTCTGCTAACCCCGCGATTTGGGAAGTCGACAGCATCAAAGACGGTGGTGAGGTTTTCTATACTGCGTACAATCGCAAGGGGAACAAACGCCGAATCTTCGGCGCATTCGAGGAAGCTGCTCCCGGCGATAAGGTACTGTTCTACGAGTCTCACCCAGTCCAAGCTATCGTCGCAGAGGGTACGATCGTGGAGGGACTTCACGAAGGAGAACACGAAAAGTACGACAACCCGGTCAAGGGGATTACCATTGAGTACAGCCGCCCCATCGAAAACATCTCGTGGGAGCAACTCACCGCAGTTCCTGATATTGAGGGGGCCGCACCCATTAAAAACCGAGCTCAGGGAAGTCTCTTCCCACTCACCGAAGACGAATTCGAAACTATCCTCGCATTAGAAGACCCGATCAAAGATGGTGTCTCACAAGACGCAATCGACCAACTTACAGCGAAACTCACCACTCCTGAGATCGAAATAACCGTCCCCGACAGCCTCTACTTCGACAATAACGATCGGCTGCGACGCGAAATCGAAGCCTCACTACGGTCTGGAAAACACATTATTCTCACCGGTCCGCCTGGAACCGGGAAAACCAAACTCGCCCAAGCAATCTGTGAATCTGCAACGACCTACGAACAAGTCGATGACTACCGGTTCACGACCGCCACATCCGAATGGACCGCCTTCGACACAATCGGTGGATACGTCCCATCCACGAGCGACGGGGGTCAGAAACTCCTCTTCGAACCCCGTCTCTTCCTCAAGTGCTTTCGACGAGACCGTGTAGTCAATGAGTGGCTCATCATCGACGAAATCAACCGCTCAGATATCGACAAAGCGTTCGGTCAGCTCTTCTCAGTCCTCTCTGGCGATTCAACTGAACTCCCCTACGAACGGGATCGTACCGTCGAACTCCTCTCACTATCAGAATCGACGACCGACGAAGAACTCGCAGACATCATTGGAAATCCGGACGCCTTCCCGGTGACACCATCCTGGCGGTTAATCGCCACAATGAACACGTACGACAAAACCTCGCTGTACGAAATGTCGTACGCGTTCATGCGACGCTTCAATTTCATCCACGTTGGTGTCCCGCCGCTCACTAACGACGGCGAGGTCCGAACGTCACTCCTCGATCCAAACGGAGCTGATAACTACGCGACCGCCTGGCTTGACGACGACGAGACGCTCCGCCCAGTTCTCCAAGACATCTACCCAGTCATCGCGGTCCTGTGGCAACGCATCAACGAACACCGCGTTATCGGCCCATCAATCGTCTACGACATTATCCGGTACCTCGAATCATACAACGACACCGATGGCGAGCATATCAATGCCCTCACGTCCGCCGTCGTCTCACTCGTGTATCCACAATTGGAAGGCATGCGGCCTGAACAGCAGAAACGACTAATCCGATCACTCACCGATACAAACGTCGCTACCGAAAACGGTTCTGTTAACCTGAATCTCGACGGAGAGCGACTCCGACAGCAAGCATCTGATTTCTTCGGCATCACCTTCACGGATGACTCGTAAGCTCACCGCTGACGACCTCGTCGACGCTACTACCGAAGAGTTACTCACCTATCTTCGGACCGGCGCGTTAAACACGCAAGCGCTCACCCACTCCCTCAATTACGAAGGCCTCGATATCGAGGACTGGGATCGCCTCAAACGCATCCACTTCTGCCTCACTGACGACGTTCACAACTTCATTACTGCACTCCCAGACCGCGTCCGGCGCATCAAAACCGAACACCAGCGCGAACACCTCCAAACCCGCGGTGAAATTCGCGGCTCAATCAACTGGGGCTCAACCCTTCGAGTTCAATCCGAAACCGGTTACGCCGACCGTAGCCAATTCGTCTGCAACACTCCCTACACCGAATACGACATCCCCGAAAACCGAGTTCTGAAACGTCTTCTCTGGGAAATCCACCGAACCGTCACGAAAGAACTTCAGAGCATCGAGTACGAGTGGCGACGAGAAAACTGGACTGACGACCAACTCACCCAGTTCACACGGTTATACAAACAAAACGTCCACCTCAACCGCATCACTGACGGTCAATCAATCTCTGTCTCTGGGAAAGACATGAACGCGGCTCGACGATCACGCCTCTCGATTTACTCCGACGCATACGACCTCTACGACAAATACCAACGCCTCCAATCCGACACCTTCGACCCAGACATCACCGACCTCCTTGCTGAAACACTCGTCATCCCAACCGAGACACCAACACTATTCGAACTGTTCTGCTGTTTCCGCATTATCCGAATACTCGATCGCCGCGTTCCTGGGTTCTCACTTCACCCCATCGACGGGCAAAGCAACGCCCTTGCTCACCTCGAATCAGACGAGACACGCATCGAAATCTACCACGACAGCACCGGAAACCTCAGCTTCCATGAACCACTCAACCCAGAACACCGACCGACACACCCTTCGTTCGCCCGCTACCACGATGCCCTCACCGACTACAGCAACACCCTCGAAACCCTCACCGGCAACTCCCACGACCCCGTCCTCTACAGTGGCCGCCCCGACCTCATCATCGAAATCTACGACACCACAGCCGACGATCAACTCGTCTCCGTCCTCCTCGGCGAAATCAAACACTCAAACACGACACAAACCTTCAAACAAGGCCTCGAAGAACTCCTCACATACCGCCAATTCGCCAACCATGATGGGTACCTCATCGACGACCCAGACGTCACAGTCACCACCCTCCTCATCACAAACGGCGTCACAACTTCAGGCGAAAGCAGCACCGTCACCCATCTCGACGGAACGGACCTACTTACTCCGCAATCAGAACAACCCCACGATTGGATCAACTTACTCACCGACCCACTTGCCAACCTCAACCAAGCATAGTACTCCAACTACAGCTGGTACACTCATCAACGGGACTCTAGGTCTTGACCTTCTATAGTTGAGTGCAATAATTGTGCCACTCACATGAACATCTTTCAAGTTTTCAATTACAGCACCAGATAGGGTAGGGTATTAAATCTGATGAGATTGTCAATTCGACTATGAGTGAGGCTACCACAACCTGTGATCAGTGCGGGATAGAGATACCAACCGAGGAAGAGCAAATCACCATCTACCCAGAGACGTACTGCTTCGACTGTTTCGACGGCGACTGTGCTCGCTGCGGTGTTGATATTAGCGATGCCGATGATCGAGTACAGAAATTTGATGATTATTTTTGTACAGAATGCGCCGAGCGGTTATGCTACAACTGTGGAAAACACATCGAGGATTTAGATAATCGGAACGTGATCCGAGGACTCGTTCGTTGTAATCAGTGTAAATGGCATATGCTCGGCAATCTTTGCTGTGGTTGTGGGACAGATATTTCGAATTCAACTCAAAAAGTGGCTGCGGGAGGGACACACCGATACTGCGCTGATTGTAAGAAAGATTTACCCGATGATGTGGAAATCGAGGAATACCCCTTCGATTTTGAGTCTCCCAACGACAATAACGAGGAACAAGACGCGCCATTCTGAATACTACTCTACCGGGTTATCATTTCCTCGCAATCTATACTGGTACTTAATCAACTTCGACACTTCACAAAGACTCTGGCATTGTACTAACCGCTATGTTACACCACGTTGCTCCGTCAGTTCAATCCCTATTCTACACCCACGCGAGTGACGCGTTGTGCTGCGCAAGGTACTCCGGATTCAGGATCTTATTTCGAAGCGGGACTCGTTCACCGTCTTGCTCGATAATCGTTCGCTGTAACAACTCGCTTTGCGTCTTGAACGACGGATTTACGTGCAGTCGGTAGTCTCGATCGATCGTGAACAGGCCACGGTCGAACGCAGCGTGATGCGTCTTACTCAGCGGGAGTACGTTCATCAAATCCGCCCTGTACTCCGGGTAGTCACTCCACGATAATACGTGAGCCACGTCCAACAACCCAGGGTGATCAACACCCGAGATCGGGCATTCTTGGTCATGACGCGAAATCACCGTCGCACGGAACTCAGGATCAACCGCACGAGCGTGAATCGTCGTCGCGTACGTCCCAGCACTCATTACCTCGTCGTCCATTGACGGCGCCCAGTCTGAATCACCCCATTCCGCAACAGCGTTCTCGACGAACGACCGGCCTTCATTCGTCAACATGAACGCGTCGCCTCGCTCCTCGACGAGCCCCATGCTCCGCAACCAATTCACTCGCTGACGAGCCATATCCGTCTCCCCACGACTCCACCCTAACTCCGGATGCGTATCCAACTGCTGGTCACTCACCTCCCCAAGCGTCATCGGCCCAGCCGACAACGCATACAGCAGACTCCGAAGCCCAACATTCCGATCACACATAATGCGAAGCAACGTCCCCACATCACCCTGCTCAATGTACTCACGGCCAGGATCACCGAGTCCCCAATGGTCGTTCGTCTGGCGGAGGAACCCGACCTGCTGTAAATAACTCACCCGGCGCATAATCGAGTCCCGACTCGACACGTTCTGGAATGAACCACGATGCCACCCTACGAGTTCATCCGTCGTCGGGTGATGCGCCGCCACGAACTCAAGCACCGCATCCAACGTCTCAACATACCGCGTCCTACCACCGAACATCGGGACAATACTACGCAGACGATTCGGAGCCATGTGGAAATAGTGACAGGGTCCGATGATGATACTTTCCCCCGATCAACAGTAAAGTGTTGACGGAGAATGAACGTCGGTACGACTCTGGAATCGTCAATCGGTGGCTGCAGGCTCACAGCGGGTTCTGTTGAATCTCTTTGCCACCGATCTCAATGTAGATCGATGAAAATCGTTATCGGATCAATCTGGCAGCGGTATCACCCTATGACGGGTTATCTTCAGACGATTAGTCTGTGACTTGGGATTGCAAACCGCCAAGCCGCCGGTCTTCTAACCGGTTCCGCATATCTCGTTTTACGAGCTCTTCGATATCGTCTTTAACAGTTTCAAATTCATCAGGTTGTGTCGAGAACGCGAGCGAATCCAATGTGTCTGCGATGAGATCTGCCTTTCGGGAAGCAACATTTTGATAATTCCAGTAATGGTTGAAATACTTCTCAACCTCGCTGAGGTTAGCTTCGTTCGATTCGTCAGTCGTAAAGTCAATCTCAGATGACTGGAGCTTTTCCAGTTTTCTTCTATCCAAATCACCATCTGCAGTAAGATGTTTATTAGCTCCAATCTCACGAAAATCGTCATCTAAGTAACGGTAGAGTTTCCGAGAGAAGAGACGATTTTGAATCGATGTATTGATATCTTCGCGGAGGAGAATCACATTCCCCAGATCGCGGACAAACCGGTCCTGAATACCGGAAATGATATCTTCCGCTCGTTGCGCAGCCTGACTATCATCATTCAGATTGATAGCGTCTAACTGTTCAAGTTCTACAACTTGGTTCGCAATCTGAGTGTCAACGTCATCAGTTTTGAAGAACAATTTTAGCCACGCATAAGGGTCATAGGCATCCTCACGAAGCATATTCACTGGAAGTACGTGTTCTAAATGAATACTATCTACATTCAGTTCAACAGAGATTGAGGATGCACCACTTTGCTCGTAGTGCATCTCTGAGGAGAGTTTCCAAAGCAAATTCTTCAGGTTCTTGTTCCCCCACTCAGTTTTTTGTACAAGCGTTGTTACGAACCCTGATCCAAACATTTGTGGTGCCGCTTCACGGGCCTCTCGGACCATGAAGTTCTCTAAATCAGAGGCAGAAAATTCATCCTCGTCTTCAAGCCGCCGAAATTCATGTGTTGCCTTGACATATAGTGGCTCAACGGTATTTGCTGGCGTCTCGACGAACACCCGTCGAAAGCTAATATTCTCAACAGCTCGCATGACTTTGAGCAATAGTTGGTTCCCACCCGGAGATTGGTCTACAGACTGGTAGACATATGTAACGAGCGGACGCCACTGAATCGTTCGAAGACCATCTAATCGAGCAAGTATCTCTTCACATTCTCGCTTGATGCCACTGATATCTGATTGCGCACTCGTGAGTTCGCCACGTTTGATATCTAAATAGTACCGTTTGAAGGTCCCAATTTCCGTTAAAAGCTCTCTCGCTTCATCAGCGGTCTCCATCCGTGGGTCCGCGCCAGATTCACCGTCTTTCGTCCGGAACACGTCAAGCAATGCTTTGTTCACATCAGAGAGTTTCGAGATAGACTCATCAGTAGCAGCAATAAAATACGTCAGGAACCGCTTGATCTCTCGGCTATCAGCGCCAAAGGACTTGATTACGTCTTCCCAGATCTCAGTGTACTTATCAGCATCAACTTCCCCAGCAAACCGATTGAGAATTCGCGCTCGAATTAGGTCTATTTCGGCTAAATCTAGACCCTTATCATTGAGCGACTCGAAAATATTCATCCGGAGTGTCGCCTCTTCTGACTCAATTGAACAAAGTGAGATCACAAATGACCGAAGAACGTAATTCTTGAGATTAATTAACAGGATAACTTGTCGTTCTTGATCGTTAATATCCTCTAAAAGAGCATCGAGATGGTTATCAAAGAAATTGTAGGCGTGAATGAGCCGCTTGTGCGATTCGGCGAAATAAATATATTCATTCTGTTCAGCGTCTTCAAATTCACTTTTAAGAGACGAATCTCCAATTCTATCAATTAGCTCACCTACCTGAATAGCCTCTTTGAAACGTGCGTCGTATTTTCCCCGATCCATCTCTTGTCTGTCTTCAAGATACTCCTGTCGGCGAGCCGGTTGTAGGAGGAATTTATTATAGAAGTCAGTGTCGTGTTTATTGAGTCGAATTGATGTTGTTGTAGCTGTAAATTCCCCAGTATCATACAGTACGTCTTTCAGTTGGTCAAGTGTGCTATTGACGAACGAAGCTAAATCCGGATATAGATCATCCGCTCGTTCTTCCAATTTTTGTTTAAGAACAAACAGGAATATTGAGGTGGTTGTCAGTCTCTGTTGTCCATCGATGATTTCAAGCCGTGATCCACTCCCATCTTCGGCAATATAGATGCTACCAAAATACAGTCCAAAAACTTGCTCCCCCGACTGTTCTGCCGGCATATGAACGAAATCTGTAATGACTTCCCAGAATTCTTTGATCTGTTTATGTTTCCACGAATAAAGTCGCTGATACGGCGGAACGGCAAAATGATTATCAAGTAAAACTTCATGTAAATCCTTCCGATCAATTTCCATTTTATCCTTGATTGACTCGCCAAAGGCAGAGAGGTTCCCAAATGGAATTTCGCTATCAAACCGTAGGTCATCGGATCCGCCTGCTGATTCGTCTAAATACGCAATCACCCGAGAGGAAGCGATATTGGACGGGTCAGTCATATTGATGAATGCTACTGATGTTGGCAGCTGTTTAATTATTCTGCTTTGTAAAGTGGAGCCGAATGTAAATAAGCTAGAATAAAACGTTCTGTCAATATTTCTTCGCACTACTTCCCGTCACATCGATCTGTAATCATTTAGCCTATACAAACAGAACAGGCGTGTCGTACTCGCCGTGATTTGTGTTGTCTCCACCCGAACATATACCGAGACCCGTTCCCGAATGGCTGGTTCTGCCTACCTAAGGAATCATTATAATTTTGATTTTGTAAGTTGATCTCCTATTAAGGTAAATCATCAAGAAATATATTTTCTCACCAAGTTAGTAAAGCTATAGGAGGCAACATCTCATGAAGACTAATTCCACCATGGACATATCGATCATCGTCACTGCTATTTGTTAGAATGGTCCGATGTTTTGCGAAAATGAAATCTTCATCAGGTAGCCGATAGTCCTCGCTTGCACTATCCATTGCTAAGTGGCATCCTTTCGGTTTCTCCCACGGACCACCACGGGCATATCTTGTACCTGATTTGTATGCATCGTAGTTGCTCACTCGGCGTTCATCATCTGCTCTGGTAGCTCCATGGTCACTAATGAGTATGATAGCACCTTCGTCAGATGGATCCAATTCTGGAATTTGTGTGATTTGATGGGCTATATTGTCTTTGAAGAATTGGATTGGAATCTGTCGGAAAGATCGGTCTCCTTGAAGCTGTGAAGTTATACTTGACTGACCGCCAAAGTTGTGAGTCAGCTTATCTGAGAAGTGGTAGATGAGCGATTTGAGCCGTGCCTCCGATTTCATGATCCTTTCTGCTTTCCGTCTCTTGCTGGATACACCAGCCGGGTTCTGATATTTTAAATCGTCTCCGTGTAGTCCAGTGGAATCACGGAACCAGTCCTCTTCATCTGCATTCCCTACGTTGTACAGGTATTTCCCGTACTCATGCTCAAGTTCCCTTGGGGACTTCCCGGTCAATAGAGTATTGCGGGCGTACGGTGTTGCCGTCGGAAGAATCGAGACGTAGGGGTGATCTTCAACTATAGAGAAGGTGTCATTGAGGGTTTCTCTAATACCTAGCCAATGATCAAACCGGAGACCATCAAAGACAATTACATAGACTGTGGGGTAGTCTTCGACTGCCTCCAGAATATATTCGTCTAAGATATCCCAGCTGAGTGTGACATTTGAATCGTGGATCCACGAGAGGTAGTGGTCATCGACTGCGTCACAGAAGCTCTGGTCGGTCCTCTGCCACAGGTCTTCGAACTTCCAGACCAGTTCTTGGCGGTTGATCTCGTCGACGATGTGGCCTAGTTCGGAGAGGTCTTGGAAAATGTCCAACCAGTGGTTGGCATCAGAGATCTCACTGTCTATTTCTTCGTTGATGCTGGCGAAGCGGTTGATGAAGTCAATTGCCTTGGACAGATTATCGACATCGTGATTTGCTGCCTGAAGTTCTGTAAAGACAGTCTCGTGGCTGGTTTCCACTTCCTGTGCTTCTACTATAGAATCAACAGTTTGAGAGGAAATTGATGAAGCCGCGGTAGGCAAAAGAAATCCGGTTGCTGCTTCTGAGGGTGAGGAGTTCCCTGCACGTGTCTGAAGGGTTTCTCTATTGATGTCCCTGTCTGCTTGATTGATTTGATCTTGGAAACGGTCTGGGTCGAGTTCTAAGGCAAGGCCGAGAATTTCACTATAGTCTTCATCAGGTGGTGACTCAAGTAGTGCGTCAACCCAATCAAGGTCCTGACCAAGCGAGTTCAAGCACCGGACAGTCCAGACGGCATTAGCAAATCTTCTACGCTCCTCATCAGACGATAGAACTGGAGCAAATTCCGCTACCTTCGGCAAACGAGATTTTGCTTCAGCCTCAAGAACATCCTGAACCGTGATTTTAAGATCTGTATCATCGAAATCAGATGTCTCGAAGATCCCTTTCTCTGTAGCCAGATTATATTGATCATTGACATTAACCGGGTTCCGGAAATCCACCTCTGAGGCATAGTATAACAGCAGTTCGATGGTCTCTTCTCTATCAAACCGTCCAGTAATCCCGTTCCATTTACAAAACGAGATAAAGTCCTCTATCTGTTCCGAGAGATAGTTGTCAGCAACTGCGTCAAGGATCAGCGGAAACTCTACTTCACGCAGAAGATCTGTCGGAGTAAGTTCGACGGGTGCAGAGATACCCTGTTCGTCAAGGATATCTCCCAACTCTGCTGTGAGCTGTTCGCTATCCCATGTGGAGAGAGCGATGACCATTGGTTGCCCCGTTTCCCGTGAGGATTCATATTCCTCTCGAAAATCTAGGTAGCGGTAGCGGTCGTATGTGATTATCTCGTACTCATAGTGATCAGTTCCAATCTCCTCATGATCAAGTTCATCCAGCAGACCATACTGGTCATCGATAAGAACAACAGGAGAGGCTCTATCAGAGAGAAACCCCGTAACTAACTCCTGAAATGTATCTGTCTTAGCTGAAGCCATGTTCACTGACTCACTTCCTGCTTCACAACCTGTTTCTCAGAATCCTCACCCTCCAGATGGACTCGTGCCATGATGTTCTCAGCCGACACCGACTGCTTCTTTTCGTCGATCTCCCGTTGGATGGCCTCTTGTAGTTGCTCAATCTTTCCGTCAAGCTCGCCTGGAGCAACTGGCTCATCGAACATCTCTGTAGACACGTGGACGTCGATAACCGCGGTATTAAGCTCTTCAATGACCTCGTCAATTTGGCCGACTAGCCCTGACCGGTCATGAGAAGACATACTAGCGACCTCTGAGGCATCTGCAGATAGGAAGTCCTCTAGCCACTCTGCCTCGATACTGGGGTCCTCTTCCGCTTCTTCCAACACGTCCTGCAAACTCGACAACGCCCTCTCAAGATAGCTATCAGGCTTTAAGCTGCTGATATCCGGCTTGTCGAAGGTATCTCCCAGTTCAAATCCGCAACTACAGGTCAGGTTCACGCCCTGAAGCTGCGAACTCACTTCCCTGTTACAGGGCTGTCCTACATCTAACTCTTCTAACTGCTGGCGTAGAGCGGACGCGAGTTCGTTATCCGCAAAGTTGTAATCGACCTTGTTCAGGTCTTGTAGCGCCTTGAACGAGTCCGAGGTTAGCCGGGTTTCAATCTCTGTATTAACCTCTTCTACCTTGTCGTAGTAGTCATGGTGGGCTTGGCGGTACCGTTTCGTATACTGATCCTCGAACTCCTCGACAGTAGATTGAAGATTCCCGGCTGCAACCTCATTTCTGATGACCTTGGGGAAGTCAAGATTATCGCGGACCTCCTGAACATACGAGTCCAAAGAGTCATCAGGCCAGTCTTGGAGAGCCTGGCTAGCTCGGGTGACAATGTTTTCATAGTCACTGAGGAAGACGGACAGGGAATCAAAAGTATCTACAGCATCTTCGAAGTCATCGACACTTCCGCATGTATCGATAACCGTGTCGTACACCTTCTCCAAGTTACCGCCAGCACTGGTTGCATTGTAATCGGCGGTGATGACGGTCTTGAGGTCTTCAAGATCGGACGTGAGCGTGGGATCTTCCTCCACTTCCGACATCAGGCGTTCATATCGGTTAATTCGGTCATCGATGTCGTCAGTTAAATCCTCGAAACGGTCTTGGAGAGAGGTCCAAACAGCGTTGTAGTTCTCCTGTTTGCGTTCTCGGCTGACATCCTCCGATAGAACGATATCTGCTATGTTTACGATATTAGTCCAGTTATCAGGAGCAGTCGGCGTCCTGATCGTCTCTATCTGCTTCCCGAGGTCATTATTCGTGAACTGGGCATCCTCAATGTTGGTGCTGGAGACGACACCGCCCTCAATGATATTGCCAGTCACGGTTGCTTCTAACTTACTCTCCTTCACCAGTGAGAGGACGTAGATCGCAATGATTCGGGAGCTTAGGCCGATTGGCTGTGTCCGCAGCTCATTGTGGATTCGCTGGATAGGAAGACTGTCATCGTCATCTTCCGTCTCCTCCTTCAGAAGCTCAATGATCTTGTCCGTGTACTGATTGTCTGAAAGATCGAGTTCCTGTGGATTCCTTTGGGTGGTAATCTTGAGGCCTTGAGCAAAGTTGTTCGCTGCGCTCTCATACCGGGAATCCATGGAGGTCGTTATCTTCCCGTATTTGACGATGCCCTCCAAGATTTTGTTCGTCTGCTTGTCTTCCCAGACGTTGTTCGAGGGGAAGGTGAGCTCGTTTTCGTTGTAAGTCCGGTTTAGAGGCTCTTGTACGATTTCTTGGACGTTGTTCTCAAGGCTTTGCTGGAAGGTGAAGTCGATGTCCGATAGTTCTGCAGAGAAGGCGTTTCCTTGGCGGAAGCAGTCCTTGATTATGCTTGGAAGCTCCGTCTCCACATCTTCTAACTGGCTTGCCGCCATTTCGCGTTTCTCGCTGGCATGGGGAGCATCGCTTCGCTCGTAGTCAGTAACAAGCTCAGTTAGTGCCTCGTATTCTTGGAGTTTGTTCACTTGGCGGTCGGACAGATCACGGGGGAGCCATGCGACGACACGTTCATCGTCTGCAGTGTCGAGAAGATCTTCGACATCGTCCCTAGCATCAGGGTCAGGGCGTTCTTGCACGTAGAGCCAGAACCGTTGGTCTTCGAAGTCGTCAGGTGTATTGACGCTTTTCCACCCGGTCAGATCTGCGATTGTGAGCTCCCCATCGACCTTGATATTCGTTTTCGTCCACGTGACGCTGAGGCTCTTGTCTTGGTCGACGTCTTGGAAGAGACCATACTCACCTAGTACATCTGCGAAAATGTCCCTGGCGTTGTCCTTGTCTTTCTCTCCGATTTTCTGGTTCTTGTCCTCCTGGATTGTGATTTCTTCTTCGACTTGGAACTCGTACGTACCGTTGTTACTGACGATGTACGGGACCTGGGTAAGATCCTCAAGGACCTCTTCGTAGTAGATAACGTTCCCTTCAGGATCCTCTACCACTTCTCTCATCAGCGAGTTTGCTACACCGTGAGGCGTGATGCCTCGCTTGGAGATCGCATTGAGGAAGAGGACCTTGATCACGTTGTTGGCAAACTCTTGATCCTCTATGGAGGGCAGATAATCTTCGACAGTTCTCTGGTAGTTCGAGTAGAGCTGAGGATGATGGGTTTTTAGGGAGTTAGTAGTTGTATCGCCGTATTCAGCGCCGAACTCATCGAAGAGGTAGTCGGGAGTGATGAGAGTTTGCTCCTTGGCGTGGTGCTGAACGGCACTGTGTAGTGCCTTGATCCCTGTTCTGTTGGTGTTATCGAAGGAGCTTGCCCGGTTAGCTAGTTCAAGGGTTTGCGGTGTGAATGGGAAGATCTCCTTGAAGTCCCCTATACGGGCATCGTCTACCCAGTCAAACCGGTCAGCAAAGTAGGAGTAGTACTCCTCGACGTATCGCTCGTTCTTACACTCCTTTATAACACGGTTGACAGCTATCTCTTGGAACTCGCGTTTCGTCCGGGTGAGAGTGAGGTTGTGTAGCCGGTCCTCGGCAATCAGCTTCCCACGTTGACTGGTAACCCTCTCATTCTGCTCTAATGACTGCTGGGCAGCCATCACCATGGTAAACGGGAACTCGTCTTTGAGATCAGCTAGCGAGAAGAGAACGTCTTCGTCGTTCTTTGCCTCATCACCCCGTCGATTGAGGAACTCAGATATCTCGTCAACGATATAGAAGATGTGATCGAACTCCTCAAGAATCTCATCTAAGGCCAGTTCGAAAGAAGTTCTAAAGTCCTCGTCGACATCCAGGGAGATGCTTTCCTCTCGAAGCCAGGTGCGGATAGCACCCACGAACATCTCCTTGTCCGTATTTTCCCAGGCCTCTTCGTCCCATGTACCGCCAGACTTCTCCAGGTAGTCGAAGAACGCTCGCTTATCCAGAGAAGCATCCTCGAAAGCATCGATGAGCCGGTCGTCCCGGCTTACAGGAAGCTCATTGCCAGTGGCCTCCAGGTATGCATCTTTCGTCTGCTCAATGATGTTTCTGTGCAGACTTTCTTGTACGTCTCCTCCTCCAGCTAAACTGAAGGGGATGACGAGTACATCTTTCTCAGAAATTGGGCTTCCGAGACTGACGAGCGAGTCCCGTTCAAGGTATTCGTAGGCTTCCGGAGTGTGAAGCCGGAAGAGACTGTAGAGGCTTGCGAGGACGTGGCTTTTACCGCTTCCGAACTCGCCCTGAAGCCAGAATGTCCCGCCTTGATCGTCGGGGATTCCAGAGAGTATTTTGACGAGATGTTTTTCGAGTTCGTCTGTGACGATGAAGTTGTCCAGAATATCATCTGGATCTTCTTCGGCGTGTTGAAGGTCGATTGCTCCACGAATCTTGTCGGGAAACGTGATTACCTCGTCGAGAGGTTTGAGTTGATCTCTGGATGTCATTTTTTAACCTGGATAACTGTGGTGAACGGCGTAGTCTCTAATTCTTTACCATTTACGTATATGTGCTGTCCTTCAACCGTGGCGTCGGCCAGCACAACTGCCTTCTTCTCGTTCTGCGCGATCCTCTGAACTGCAGGAATCAAATCGAAGTCATATCGAAGCGCGACCTCAAACCTCTCTAACATTACGAGAGAGGCAGGTTCAAACTGTTCTTGGAGAATAGACTCAGTGGCATCAGAGATCCTCTGACGGATATGCTTAGGTTCGCCAGTAGTTCGTTCTGCCATCACCAACTGCTCGTAATCTTCTTGCTTCGTCACCAACTCACTAACGGATTTATTCAAATTGACAACTGGGAACCCATGTGCGTCCGCTATCTGACCCTTGACTGCTTTGTCAAGAAGATCGCGCTCTCCAACAATCAACCAGACTTCTTTCCCACCGTCGCCTTCAGCGTGGCTCTCCAGAGCATCAGCGAGTTCCGGCAACCGCATCTCGTAATTTGAGAGCTCGGTCATGGTCTACTCACGTGGAAACCCCGTTTTCTGCACCGGACTCAGAGAGTCCAGCCAGCTCCGAGCTGATGTCCTCTGGATTATACCGTAACTTCACTTGCTCCATATCACTGATAAACGAATACTCCCACACGTCGGCATTCCACCCATCATAGATGAATTCCTGCAGGGCCTCATCATCGAACAGGCCTGCACGCCTGGTTAGTGAATTCTGAATATCCTCAACGAAGTACATCTGAGGGTCACCCAACTCGTGGTGGAGAGAATACACAAAAGCCGGTAAGGAACGATTCCCTGTAAGAAGATACCTGTCTTCATCTCCATCCGCCTTCTCGATAAGATTGAACTGAGTGAAGCACCGGAGGATATCCTTCGTAGTTCTCTCCTCGTTCCCTACCTCTTTAGTCTCGAAGAAGTTCTCTAACTCTGACTTCGTAATCGAATTGACATCGTTGAGCTTTGGTGCAAAGAACTCTTCGAGAACCGTGGATAGAACCTTGTTGGACAAAGCGTAGTGATAGAAAATCGCAGACCTGAGTGAGTCATCCGAGAGATTCTTCGCAGACCCTACGAGAGGAGTACTAAGAGGGTCCTCGTTTGCCTCATCGAAGTAGGGATCGTCGACGAACAACCGCTTAGCGAGAATAGCGGCGTACCGCTTTCGAACCTGCTTGCTATTCTGTGGAAGCAGATCTTCCACAACATGCTGCTTCAACGCCTCCAGCGAGTCAAACTCAGAAGCCTCTCGAACAACTTGGATCGCTTCGTCAGCCAGAACCACACTGATATCTTTTCCTTCCATGTGTACTACTCCTGGTCAATGTCCCCTAACGTAGATTGTGCCGGATCGATCTCGGGATCGCTTTCCTCATCGCCTCCGTCTGTCTTTTCGGCCTTGGCCTCGCTGATCCGGCGACGTCGACGGATGTTACTCTGTACGTCATCAGGTAGTTCCTCGATGTCGATGTAGTCGTAGAGGAGAAGTGCGTCTCGGTGACGGTCCTCGTCTTGGAGATACCGGATACCGTACTCCAAGACGTGTAGTGGAGGTGCCTCTTCGATGTGTTCGTTGTTTTCGAGCTTGGAGACAAACTGGTCGACGGCATGTTCTTGATGACCTTCCTGACGTCGCTCGACCTCTAGTTTCTCGTCCTCCGTTTCTGGCAACCGCCACTTCTTACGGTCCTTGATGAAGTTCCGCTCAAGCAGTTCATCGAAGTTCTCCGGTTGCTGATCGACCTCGTTGGTGACAACCTCGTAGAGGTCGGAATACGTGGAGCCACCGTTTTCTTCGAGGTATTCTTCGATAGCGCGTTGGGCAATCAGGTCTGTGGAGAAGTACTCCAGATCGGGGTCGTATTCTTGGTGGTAGTCAGGTGGATGCCACCTGGTCCTGCCACGATCATCGATGTTCTTCTCGTAGTTCTCCTCCAAGATTGATTCCCAGTCGGGACGGAGATTCAGGGCGTTGTTCTTCTTTAGAGTTTTAATCACTTCATGGAAGACTTGTTCTGGGAGGACTCCCCGACCGAGATATCCTGAACGGACGACGTTGTCTATCGCTGTCGTGACCCTCTCCATGATGTCTTTCGGTATCTCCTCGGGAGGGGTTTCGAACTCAGCATCGTCCATAGATTCTGGAAGTTTGAAGTAATTGACAACGGTGTCTCGCCGCTGTGCTTTGTCCTCCTTCATCTGCTTCCAGGATTTCTGCTTCATGTCCAGAGATAGGCTACCATTGTACGGGGTGAACCCGATGTCAATGATGGCGTTGTTGAACCTCTCCCACATAGCAGGATCACTATTGTTGAAGGTAATCGTCACCCAGCGACCAGGCTTGAGTTTAGCGTAAATTTCTTCAAAGACCTCATGAATCTCCTCCTCCCATTTGTCCTCATCTTTGTCCTCTCGCTCACTGCTATCGCTTACGACAATTTCCTTCTGAAAGTCTTCCTCTTCTTCTAACCATGCTGTCCAGAGAAGGTTCACCTCTGCGTATGGAACCGTATCGCCGTATGGCGGATCTATGAAGACGTAATCAATTGATTCATCAGGAATGTCATTGAGATCCCGGGCGTCATCTGTAAATACTCGGGCGTCACTATCTGGATTATAGTCACTCTCAACGAGGTCCTTGAAGTGTTCCCTTGCTTTCCGGACGTAGCGATTATATTTGTTGTCGAAAGAGTTCCAGACATTGATCTCCTTGTTTTTCGGCGGGATGTAATAGGTCCCCTTCATAATACTCGTGTTTGGCCGGTCTTGAGCCATTTTACTCGTATTAGCGGCTATCCCGGTGAAGGCGAAGAGTAGGTGTTGTCGAATAGGACCTTCCTCTGTTTCGTTGACAATAGCCTCTCGGAGCTTCGCTAGGGCAAGTAGGTTTCTTTTGCTATATAGGTCACAAACCCTCATTCCTTCAGAGACGTTGATACGGGAGTTAGGTAGGAGTTCCTTAGTTGGATACCAGTGAGGGTTTTCTTTTTTCTCGATTTCATCAAGGAGATCAACATCTTTTTGATCGATATCGCGCTGTTTGTTGCCTCGCCCACCGCAGCTCGGGCAATCTAATGCAACCCCAACAGGGACACGATCAAGAGCTTCCTGAGTACCTGGCTTAAATTCGTTATCACAATTCGGGCAGATATATTTCGATGTGTAGTCTTTCTTCTCTATCTCATCTAAATTCAGCTCTGACCCACACCGCTTGCATTCGTGAATCTCACTGTACCTCATGTAGGCAATAGTGCCCATAGAGTTGCAGTCAATGCATTTTGCCCGGTACAGATTTTGGATTTCTTCCTTAACTGAATTCTCTACACGCTCGTAGGCATTATCTAGCGCATTGATATCGATTGGAGCAAGATTGTTCTTGGATATCCATGTAGCAGCTGGACTGACATCATTAAGAATAGTTTTCCGCCCACAAGATAGGGCTGCGACACCAGTCATACCACTACCACACATTGAATCAAGTACAACGTCACCTTCCTCCGTCAGTTGCTCAATGAAATACTGTATGGCCGGATAGGGTTTCTTGGTCCAGTAAGTATGAGAATATGCTATTGGATTTGTCCGATCTACTTCATCCTCAATTCCGACTGGAGGTTCCGGATAGGAATCGTAATCGTCGTTAATCAGCGGAGACACGTCCCCATTCTCAAATGCCTCAAATGGTTCAGAGTGGAGATTGCCTTCGACTAGGTTATCTTGTTTTCCAGTCATATTCTAAGGTGTCTCGTTGAGATGGTTAGGGGTTCACGGAAGGATGACTTAAAACCTGCCACAACTGCTGAGAGCACATATACAAAAAACACTACCTTTGGGCGTTCTACAATACGGTTTCCGTGGCATAGCGAATTAGAATTAATATGATTATTTCTATATGCATGATTTTGGCCAACTATTAAATGTCAGGATAAGAATTTTATTGTTTTATTAGTATAATGTGGGGGTTAAAATGATGTATGATAGATATTTCACTCAGAGTTCTTGCACACCACATCACGTAGCTCCTCAAGAAGGTCCTCTCGATTCTCGGCTAGAATCTCGGTATCTTCGTCGATGTTTTCTATTTTCGTACGAATGCGACTGACGACTCGATACTGATAGTTGTCAGAGACCTCTGCTTCCCCTCTTAGAATTTCTCGTTCACGCTCAGTAAGGAGTCCACGATACTGATCATCAACCATATCTCAGGATGGTCGGTCCACTCCCATAGTACTTCTTACTGCCCTCAGTCACAAGATTATAATTTGGCACATGGGTTACTGCCTACAGTAATCTTAAGTGACTGCATGTAGTAATCAGAATTGTGGAAGCTCGGCTCTATAGGGCGAGCCGGTCACAGCAAGTGCCCAGGTGGTAAGGACACCTGAGCCGGGCTCCCTGGAAG
Source organism: Halosolutus amylolyticus (assembly GCF_023566055.1). Lineage (NCBI taxonomy): Archaea > Methanobacteriati > Methanobacteriota > Halobacteria > Halobacteriales > Natrialbaceae > Halosolutus > Halosolutus amylolyticus. The sequence continues at coordinate 643,242 of NZ_JALIQP010000001.1, forward strand.
AGAACCCATGAAAGAATCAGAAATCCCTACTCAAGAAGCCATCGACAGGATACGGACTGAAGAGATAATACAATTACAACAAATTTCGCTCGGGGAAGGGGCCGCGACATGTTTGGTGTGCGTCACTTCTCTTTGTGAAGGAGATGAGGTTGTTGTGTACGTGTTTCGGCCGGCTGGAGAGGTGATGGTTCAGGTCGGGTACGTTCTGTGCGGTGAGGATCGGGACGGGTATCTGTCGGAGTTTACACTCGGCTTGCGAGAACTGCTCGTCAAGGGCCGTGTTGGTTGGTGCTCTGATGGGGCGATGCAGTCGTCGTGGCCGGTTCTGCTTGCTCCTGAAATATTGGGTGTGAGTGAGGCGGCGACGAAGTCGATTCGGTGGTGTGCGACTGCTGCCGACCAGGCTGAACCAGATGTACCGAGTGCGGAAAGCGAGGTGGGGCGATGATGTCGAGTGACGAGCCAGAACTAGACGCGTCAGATCTCGATATCGAGCTGGAATTCCCACGGTCGCTCGATGAGATGTTGCTGCCGGACGTGTACATTGGGCTCGAAATCGACCTGTTGTCACCTGGCGATGGGATCGTGACGGATCGACACCACGCCTCAGCAGATCGGTATGAGGCGGATGATCCGATGAATCAGATTGAGGGCCAGATTTCGCCGTTCACGTTGAGCGGTTGGCTGCGCCACGGGTGCGAGCAGGTGCTCCAGATTGCTGGTGCGTCGGCGTGTCATCCGGGTGAATCGGACGCGGATTATATGCGTGCGAACGTGTATGAGCGTGATCTGGAGTCCGGATACCATGAGAAGGGGAGTTGTCTCGACGATCACGATGATGGGTGTGTGGTATACGATTTGTTCGGTGGGTTCGGTGATCAGCCGGGGAAGTTGTTGCGTCGTCCGGTGTCGTTTTCGCCGATTCGGAGGAACGTAGATGTCCTGCAAGGTGAGGCGGAGGCTCATTACCGGCAAGTGTCGAATCAAGTCCGGTCGCGGAACGATGAGGACGGTGGGAAGCCGCTTCGGCAGGCGGATCGTGATGTGCTCGGGAACGTTGAGGGGACGTGGAAGTTGACGCTTCGGGAGTTGAAACCGGAGTTCGTCGGGTTGCTGCTGGAAGCCGTATCGTTCCTTGACTTGCATAGTGACGAGTTCGCGTTTCAGGTTGGTGGTGCACGGAATTTCGGCGCTGGGATCGCGGACGTGCGGGTTCTTAACCCGCTGTACTCTGAGCAGGAGGTGCGGCGCGTGTTCAACAGGGCGCAGGCGACGACATCGTCGATGGAGCAGAAGGATGCGGTGTGGGCGTCGGAGTGCCGACCTGAGTTTGTGCGGGCGTTGCAAGCGCGGACGGCGGCGCGTGATGGTGACTTACCGATGCCTGATGGTGGCTCGGGAGGTGAGTCGGCGTGACTGACGATCGTGATTCGACTTCGAATGCGGTGGATGAGCTAAACGAGTTAGCACCGGTGTCGTCGAAGTTACGGCCGGTGCAGGTTTCGGACCGTGACGGAGCGGTGTCTGAGCGTGGTGGAGACGTCGGGCAGTCGGAGTCTGGAGAGCTGAATGAGTTAGCGCTGGTGTCCACGGAGTTGCTTCCTGTTCAGGAGCAGTCGGAGGATGGTGGTGTTGATGAGCGATAGTGGTGGGTCGTCGAGCGCGGGTGTGGATGACGTGGTTGGTGAAGTTGAGCCGATGGTGGCTACGTATCGGCACGACGTTCACAAGGCCAGATCGCGGTCGCATGAGCATGCGGAGGATGTGTTTCGTGGTGTGCGGGTGAACGAGGACGTGCCGCTCGGCGCGGATCATGATGCGGCGTTGTTGAGTCGGCCGCGCGGGAAGCCTGAGCGAACGCTGGATGCGCACGAGTCGTGGTTCCGCGTGTCGTTGCTGACTGGTGAAGTGGTGTCGACGAGCGGGACAGTGGATGATGTCGATGTCGCATTACGTGAGGTGATCGAGAGTGATGATGCGGGCGCGTTGCACGAGGCGTGGTTGTCGAGTGATGTGCCGGCGATGTTCAACGAGTCGCCGTATTACCCGTACACGAGCCTGAAGTTCCACACGTTGCTCGTGGCGGCGTTGCTGGATAATTACCGGGCGGGGTTCGGGTTCGATGAGTTGTTCCTCGCGGTGTCGCTTCGTGACGCTGTCCCGGAAGTTGTGCCGCATCGGACGGTGTTGTCGACGGCAGGGTTCGCGTTGTACGTGACTGGTGACCCAGCTGGGCGACCGGCGGCGCGGCTCGGTTCGCGGCCGGCACGGTCGTTCGCAGACGTGTGGTCTCGGCTTCCAGAGTTCCCGTTCGATGTGGATGCGTCGCGTCGGTGGCGCGTGTTGGATGCGCAGTTGCGGCGGATCCGGTCGTGGTCGGTCGCGTTGCAGTTCATCGAGGAGTACGTTGCGGCGCTAGGCCCGGCTGTTGAAGACGCGGAGGTGGTGGCATGACGGTGGTGCAGCAAGTGTTGTTCGAGTTGGAAGCGCAGTACTTCGGGCACCCATATGCTGTGTCGGGGAACGCGTTGTTCAACGCGATCGCGCGCCGAATGGATTCAGGGGACGCTCGAGCGTTACACGTGAGTCACGGCGTGTTCGTTCCGGGTGAGTACGGTGAGTTCCCGGCTGGTACGTCCCATGAGGGGTACGCGGGGAAACTCGGGCAGTCGCTTCCTGAGGTAGAATCGTGCGATGACTTGTTCATCCTTCGTGACTCGGCGTACCGGTGGTTGTTGGATTCGCGGCCGCGAGATGCGCATAACGCGCACCCGTTACAGACGCATGGTGACCGGGTGGTGTTCGATTCGACGTGCTGGTTCGGTCGCCCGCCTGGCCAGCGGAATCGACGCAGATCCGTGTCGTGGTACGTACACTGCTACTTGCACGCTGATAGCGAGGATGTCCTTCCGTTATCCGAAGAAGTTCTTGACGAGTTGCGGGTCGGTGGTGGTCGGAATTACGGGTTCGGTGCGTTGTCGGTGGCTGATACGCAACTCGTGGATTTGGATGCGCTGGATTACTCGCGGGTTACGGAGGCTGCGGAGCTCGGTGAAGCGTTCTGGGTCGAACTCGTGTCGCCGTACGTGCTGGAGAGTGAGTTCCCGGGTGCTGACTCGCAGTCGGTGCCGTGGTGGTGGGACGTCGACATGGAGGCTCCCGGGACTGGCTCGTCCACTGAGACGATGGGTGGGCTACGTCGTCGGGAGACACGGTTCGTCGACGGCGCGGATTCACATGCCCTGGTGACGGTCGATCACGGGCAGGTTGTCGGCTACGCTGGTAGCGATCCGGTTGGGACGGCGAAAAACGGGGTGTTGCGTATCGGGACGCACTCCAGGTTCGGGTTCGGTGAGTTCCGGGTTCGCCCGGCGAGTGACGATCGTGTGCCTGAGCGTAGCCCTGTCGAAGGGGATGGTGTCGTTGAGGGTGATGCGTAATGTCGGAGTTGACGCTGGTTGCGTTCGATATTGAGACGACTGGGTTCTCGGTGGATGATGAAGTGACGGTTGCAGGGTTCGCGTTCCCGCTGGGGGTTCGCGTGTTTGTCCAGACTGGTGGTCGGGACGCTGGTGGTGTTGCGGAGGTCGTGAAGGAGCGGGTGGAGTGTCACGTGCAATTGTCGACGCACGCGTCTGAGCGGGCGTTGTTGGAGGCGGTCGGGGAGTTCTCGCGTGACCGGTTGGCTGGTGATGACGTGTTGCTCGCGGCGTTTAACGGGGAGACGTGGCGGTCTGGGTTCGATCTCCCGTTCTTGCGGACGCGGCTCACGCGGAACGATGTTGCGTGGCCGTTCGATGAGTTACCGTACACGGATTTGCTGCCGCTCGTGTCGAAACGATTCAACACGACGGTTGGTGAGGATGAGTGCCGGGATCTCGTCGGCGTGTACGACACGTTGTGTGGCGGTTCGGCTGGCGAATTGGATCCGTTTGAGGAGTGCAGTGAGGCCGTCACAGCGTTCGAGAATAGTGAGTTCACACCGCTCGTGTTGCATAACGCGGCGGATGTCCTCAGGGCGCGAGAGTTAGGGTTGCTCGCGGAGCGGTACTGCTCGAAATCGGATTTTAAACTCAAGTCGTTGACTTCGACGAGGTATGGGTGAGGAACGGTCGTTGAGACTGTACTCGGGTGGTGTTGGGTTGTGAACTGCGAATTGAAGCGATACACCAGCAGGTAGTCATCGAGCGGTGTGGGACCGAACACGAATCGATAGACGCAGTACGTAAGAATGGAAGATACTGACCGACGATCTCACGACGAATCGAGTGACGAATCGACAACGAATGGGGACACCAGGGTGCTTGAGCCGGACGCGTGTCACGAAACGGTTGATCCGGAGACACGCGAGGCTGTGATGGAAGAGTACGGGCACAAGTGCCAGCTTTGTGGGCGGTGCGGGCCGGAGGAAAACGGGTTAGCAAAGTTGCACGCACATCACATTGAGCGGAATCCTGAGGACGTGGACGAGCACGACATGGAGAACCTCACGCTGATCTGCCGGGCGTGTCACAGTTGGCACCACCAACAATCGGAGCCGGAGGATGCCCCAGTGGACATTACTGAGGAGGATCTTACTGTTCTGTTACCGCAAGACATCGAGATCTTGCAAGTCCTCGCAGATGACGGGCCAGGACGGACGGGTGACATCGCGGGTGAATTGACGGCCGACTTGTCGGTCTCCGCGGTTCGAGAACGGTTGTGGGTGCTGATGGGGCTCGATAACCGTGTGGAATCACGTGACCGGCAAATCGTCGATAAAGACGTCGAGACGGGCGAGTGGGGGTTAACTGAGCAGGTCGAGAACTCGGCTCGCGGGCACATCCCGGACGATCAGCAACTGTTGTTGCAACGCATGGAGGATGAGCAGGTGCGGCGAGCGCTGGAGCGTGGATGTAACCGGAATGATGTGATCGACGCATTCGGGATTACGCGCCGCACGACGTTCAACAAGATGAAGCGGGCGTACGCGTACGACTTCCCGCTGGATGCGTTCGGTCGCGGTGGGCGTCCATCTGAAGCAACTCGATCGGAACAGGATACACAGGTCACAGAGAGTGAGTCTGACGAGCAGCAACGACTTGATGACGTCACTGAGGAAGAAAGCAGTGATCTGGGAAGGACTGAAACGTGGGGCACGCCCGAACCAGACTCAGATGAACAAACAGCGCGAAATGGTGATCAACGAGACAAGCGATCAGTAGCGGAAGACAGCGTTAGTGAGGAACTGCGGACGCATCTTCAGCAAGCAATCAACTCGCTCCAAGAAATCAATTCAGCGCTCTAACTGAAGAACTGGAGCGAACAACTTAGTGATTTTTGGGTCTGTTGAAAGCCTCAGCGGTTGATACAAATAGCCTGCTAAGTACAGAGGAGTATGCAGCAAGCGGTCGATATTCGCTTTTACGGCATCGATATTGGGACGGCCAGTAAACAATCGAAGGTGTGAAATTGATCGTAGATATTGTACCCATGACAGTCTTTGGGATACTCTTACTTGATGTAGTACCGATACTGGTTGTATGACCCGTCTTGAGGAGGCTCTTGAGTGTCTAAGATACGACCTACAGGAAGAGGAGTACCGAGTTCAAGTCGGGATGGGGGCAAAGCTACAGAGAATCCTTAACGACTACATTGAGGAAGAGACAAACTTCGATTCTCAGAGGCACAAACTGACAAAACGAACATTGATTTCGGCTTTCCAAGACGCTGTTATTGAGGTAGCCGAGGAAACGCATGAAGAGGATGCTCCGAATTTAGACAGTCTATTTCAAGATAAAAAGGGGGAAGTGCTACGTGAAACTCTTGGACATAACCTGATCACATATACCATAGTCTTCCCGTTGAACCTGCGAGAAAGCAGTAAAATACCGGATTCGTTTTCTACACCCAACGCTGATTTTGAGCGGATCTCGGAGACTGAGTGGAGAGAAGAGTATGAGGAACCTGCACGGAATCAGGATGAGACGAGTCTGGTTGCATTTCTAGAGGAGTCACCAAACGACCTTTACGAGAGCGATGGTTTGGGTGGTGTCTTCACGTATTGGAAGACCGAGTACGATTCTCGTGACCACCACTACGCTTTGAGCCGGATTCCAGAGATTGTACGGCTTCTTTTGGGGAAGCTGAATTTTGTTTTGTGGGAACGCAGTGCCGATGTTCCGCAACCTGCGAGTAATGAGCGGCCACCGAATGCCCGGTGGTCTCAGTTGAAGGAACCGTTCGTGTATCTGGTTTTCGATGGTGACGAGTATCTGAATTACTGGCCGTATGATTACGATCTGCGGCGGGGTTCTGAGGGCGGTCGCCGTGATACTGATAAGAGGATGGAGAAGTTCGGTGAGTTTCCCGATCTCTCCGCTGCCCGTGAAGACTTGAGCAGTGTGGACGAGTTCTTGGCGAACGCGATTTTAGCATATCAGGATGGTATAACCGAGTCTTCTGTTCATCAGTCCTTCTTCGCGTTTTGGCGGGGTATCGAGAACTTGGCTCAGGTCGAACGTGGCCAGGCTAAGGAGGTTGCGGTTGATAGAGCGTTGTTCGCATTGGAGAGTATGACTGAGAAGGGCGTGGTGCGAGAGGAGCTTCAGGAGGCTATCAAGGAAATCTATGGTAAGCGGAATGAGCTTGTGCATCAGGGACCTCACACCGGTATCTCTCGGTATCACCGGGCGGCTGCGAAGATTCTCCTTGATGTCCTGATTGAGCTGTATATCTACTATTACGAGGAGGGATACTCTGCGGCAGACTACAGACGATTGCTTGAATACGGTACGAGGTCCGCTGAGGAAAGAGAAGAAACTATTCGGGTGATCAATGAGATCAAAGAGCTCCTAGAGGAAAGTGAGGAGGACTAACATTTCACAAATACCTTCTTTACAAGTCGGTCGGAACTTTTCGTCTATGTCGGAAGCAGAAGCAGACAAGATAGAGCGATTCACAAGTCGTGTTGAGGAAGAGGCCGGTCACGAAATCTGGGTTGACCAAGAATTGGGTGACGATCTCGGCTGGTTTATGGTCGAGACCCAGATCGAACTCCAAGGTAGATCCTTTGATGCGGAAGTAGATTTTAACTTGTCTGAATCAGAGGTCTCTCTGCTGTACGCCGAGATCACTATCGACCCAAGCGACGAAGAAGAGGAAACAGTACTCGATGAGGAAGCGGAACGTATTGACTGGGGTGACGACTACGTGTTGTACGAGCTTTACCCGACCGAGTCCAAGGTTAAAGAGGTTGTCGACGAGCTGCGTGCGGTGCACTCTGAGATCTTCTGCTGAGTTCGGGACGCTTACTGGGACTCGTGTTAAAATACAGCTATGTTTTCAGCACATCGCTGGACCCCATCACTTCCAGAGGGGTTCGACAGGCCGTGCGAATACGTGATGGTGTTCTATACAGTTCAGTTTGGTGGCAAGGTTCATCAGGGAGGGGTTTGTCGTAGAACGCATGTCTGTAACGACAGGGAAATTCGACTTGAATATGGAGGAGGTCCTTGAAGCGTGGGGACCGTCTGACGCGTTACGAGAGATCATTGCGAACGCTCTTGACGAAGCTAGCCTTACGGGTACAACTGAGCCTGATCTCTATGAAGATGACGAGGGTCGGTGGCACGTTCGGGACTATGGCCGCGGTCTCCAGTACGAGCATTTCACGCAATCCGAAAACGAAGAGAAGCTGGCCAAGCCTGATGAGGTGATCGGGAAATTTGGTGTTGGACTCAAAGACGCTATTGCGACGTTCCACCGGCATGGAATTGACGTTACGATCCATTCGGCACACAATATTTTCACTGTTGAAGAGGCTCCTAAGCACGGGTTCGAGGAAATCGAAACGCTCCACGTTGATATTCAAGCTCCCGAGGAGGACATTGAGGGGACGGATGTTGTACTGGCAGGTATTAGCGAGGAGTCTGTGAAAGCAGCGAAGGAGAACTTCATTCGGTACACAGACGGTGAGTTACTGGAATCTACTCGCTTCGGGGATGTGTATCGCGTTCCGGAAGGGGAATCAGCGTCCGTATACGTTACTGGGCTTCGCGTCGCAACTGAGGAAAATTTCCTGTTCAGTTACGACATTACAGCGACTACGAAGAAAATTCGTGATGCCCTCAACCGGGAGCGTTCAAATGTCGGTCGAACTGCCTACACTTCCCGCGTGAAACAGATTCTACAGGCCTGTGAATCTGGTGAGGTAGCGCAACGCCTCGTTGATGACCTTCAACGGTTCACGTCGGGTGAGACACATGATGAGCTTGGGTGGAAGCCAATCCAGGTGCATGCTGTGAAGGTTCTTAACGCGAAGAAGGACGTGGTCTTGGCAACCACGGATGAACAAGCACGTCATCGAGACCTGTTGGATCACGCTGAGAACGATGGGTATCAAGTTGTGACGATTCCCGATCGTATTCAGCCAGATGTAGAATCGGAGACTGACACTGACGGAAACGAGATTCGGGGGGTCGATTTGTACTCAACTGAGTATGAGGAGAGTTTCTCGTTCGAGTTCGTGGATGAGGACTCGATGACTGATCAGGAGTTAGCTGTCTGGGAGTTGCGGGAGCCGGTGTTCGATATTATTTCGTGCCCACCTGACTACTCAGTTCGTGTCTCAGAAACACTTCGAGCAACAGATGGGGATAACACGATGGGCGTCCATCAACCGGCAGAGAAACAAATTGTGCTCCGACGATCAGTCCTTGACGATCCAGAGGAGTTCATCGGAACGCTCCTTCACGAGCTTGCTCATACTCGCACACCGTTCCCTGATCAAACACGCGAATTCGAACGTGTCCTTAGCGATTTCCTCGGGACTGTTGGGTATGAGGCAGTCCATAGAACCAATTAAACAGGAGCATTCCTCGACGGTCACTTCAGAGGTCTATTGATTGCTTGATTGCTGGGGCGTACACGTTGGTGAAGTGGTGTTGGAGTGTGGTGAAGTGTTCGTCGAGAGCTTCGGAGTCAGTGAGCGGGATAGCGACAATCCCGGGGGCGTGTTTTTGTGGGCTGTACCACTGGTCGTCGTAGAATCGAATGTCAGACCAACTGTCGTCGGCAGTAGTGGCGTTGCGGACGGTGTCGTACACGGTTTGGGAGCCGTTCTGGAGTTTGTACTGGACGTACGCGTACGCGCCATCATCGGTTGGTGCGTCGTCGATCGTGTCCGGTGTGACCCATTCGACGCCGACGTTGAGTTTCGTGTTGGCGTCGGGGGCGGCGTCGTGTCTGATTGGGGCTTCGGTGCGGATCGTGGCGAGCGTCGCGGTGTATTCGGGGCCGAGTGCTTTGTCGCGGAAGGTGACGTCGGTGTCGTACCCGGCGCTGCGCAGCATTTCGCGGCCGGTCGTTTCGAGCGTGTCGAGGAGCGTGGTTTCGAAGTCGTGAGCGAGTTGCCGTGCTTTCAGGTACCGGTCGGTTTCGAGGCCGGTTGTGATGATGTCGTCACTCATTGGTGTTGGTGGTGAGGTAGGCGTACTGGTCGGTGAGCGGTGTGTGCCGGAGCCGGGTTTGATCGGTGAACCCCGTGGTTCCGGACGTAGCGTTCGTGATGAGAGGGGCGGGTGCGAATTGGCAGAGAACGGTTTCGATAATGGTGATGAACGAGTACGCGCTCGCTTGCCAGTGCGGTGTTGCAGTCGTGTCTGTGAGGAGTGTCTGCCGGAGACTATGACTGATGTCACGCCAGTACAGGACGGTGACGTCCGGTTCATCAGGCTGCGTGCCTCGAAGGATCGAATGAGTCTCTCCGTCGTCGAGTTGCGATCCGGTGGTTGCCCGAAGCGCTTCGTGATTGGTTTTCGGGAGAAGCAAGTAGTGGTCCCAGGCTCGTCTCCGGTCGTGGTGTTCGATGAGTCGAGCAGTATCCGGGGTTTTCGCGTAGTTCTCGTCGTCGATCTTCACCTCGATCGAAATCCCGGTCTCGGGGTACTGAATGAGAACGTCGGCTCGACGGTCGTGCGTTGTATCCGAGCTGAGTGGGACATCACACTGGACACGAGTAGGTGATTCAGTTCCAGAGACGCCAAACAGATCGGTGGTGAAGCTCGGCGGTGCGGTATCACACAGGTGTGCGAGCCATTGTGACCAATTTTCTTCTTGTGCGGTGCGGAGTGGCCCGTCGTCACGCCACTCGGCGCACAGCGGGTCTCGATCGAAACACGTTGCACTGTCTCGCCATTGCTCGTTCAACGATTCGAACAAGGCTTCCAAGTTAGCGATCGTCTCGGTATTGGTGACGCTGGCTTGTTCCCACCAGTCGTCGACGACATGCCACTGAGCCGCTTGATCAATCGGCATCCCAGTCTCCTCGTTGTATTGCTAGCAGACTCATTCGTGCAACAGTATCCGTATGAGATGCCTTAACATTCCTGTTCAACAGGAGAGCTGATAGAATTTCGCCATAGGGTACTGCTCGTGCTGGCATTTCATTACAAACCAGAAAGTTATGTTTTACAAGGTTGTGAATTCGCTATATGTTCGACAAGATCACCAGTTTGTTCCAGTCAGGGTCCGCTGTGCCTGATTTGATTGCAGTGCTTAATCTGGAGGAGTGGTATCTGGATCTTTCTGATAAAGAACGTCAGAAAGTCCATCAGTATAGTACGGCGTTCGGGACCGGCGGTGAAGTCAACTTGCTTGAACAGAGTGTTTCAGACACATCTCAAACGGCGCAAGAGTATCTGAAAGGCGTGGGTTCGACTGCGGCGAGCGAGAACGATTACGAGTTCGCGGAGCAGGTATTACAAACGGCGCTCAAGTTCGAAGACGGGTCGGCTACGAGCACGCACTTCACGTACACCGAACTGATCGACGTCTACTATAAGCAACGCGACGAGTGGGATGACGCTATCGAAAAGTGTATCAAGTACTGTAAGAAGGACATCGAGATCGCTGATGAGTTTGTTGCTGAGTTCGGAGACGTGCCACGAATTCCATCGTTCAAGCGACTCGCCATTATTTACGAGAAGCAAGACCAGTACGAGGAAGCACTCAACGTTTGTGATCAGGCGCTCGAAATCGGGACGACAGACGGAACGAAAGGCGGGTTCGAAGGCCGGAAAGAACGGATACGGAAGAAGATGGACTAACTCCAGGCTGTCTCTCGCCAATCAATTTCCGACTGTTACCCACGAACGTCTCGTCAGCAAATCAGATTAGTTGTCATCTCCAGCGAGGAGAGAGCGAGTGGTCAATGAGAGGTCCGCTATCACGACGACTGTAGCGACGACAAGGACGATCCATAGCGCTGAGTCCGATAGAACTCCGACGAGGACAGCAGTAGCAACGATCGCCGTGATCCCGAGAACCAGTGTCGTGAGAAGCGAACGCACCACACCCATGCTTCTATTCTTGATGCGGAGTGACTTTATCTCTTCTGCGGCTAA